>NC_013124.1:1849848-2158157 GCF_000023265.1 Acidimicrobium ferrooxidans DSM 10331 | reverse complement strand
ATCATAGGGCACGTTCGCTCGCCTCGCAGGGTGTTGGCCTCGACTCCTCGAACTCCTAGACTGCGGGGCTCGACAAGGAAGGTGATCAGGCGATGAAGCGGACGTTCCAGCCCAACAATCGGCGTCGTGCGCGCACCCATGGTTTTCGCGCGCGGATGTCGACGAGAGCCGGTCGTGCGGTGCTCAAGGCTCGGCGCCTCAAGGGGCGTCACCGGCTGTCGGCGTAGGTGCGGCTCGGAAGGCTTGCCCGCCGGCAGGACTTCCATCGTCTCCGGCGCGTGGGTCGGCGCTATCAGCTCGGCACCATGTGGGTCGTGGTCGCGCCGACGGAGACCGTGTCAGGCGACGAGCAGAGCGCCGCAGTTCGTGTCGCGTTTGCCATACCGCGCCGAGCAGGTACGGCGGTCGAGCGCAATCGATTTCGGCGCCGGGTTCGCGAGGCCTTGCGCGTCAGCGCTGTCGCACCCGGCAGCTACCTGATCGGGCCGAGAGAAGGGAAGCTCGACGCCTCCTTTGCCGCCATTCGTGCGGATGTCACTAGGCTGGAGCACCTAGGCGAGTTCCCCCGGGAGGACCCGTGAGCCTTGTGGCGCGCGTACGTGCGCTTCCCCGTCGGGCCGGCATGGGCCTCATTCGCGCCTACCAGGTCGCACGGCGTGGTCGTCCATCGCCGTGTCGCTACGTGCCGAGCTGCTCTCAGTACGCGTACGAGGCAGTCGAGTTGCACGGCTTGGCGAGGGGAAGCTGGTTGGCGGCTAAACGAGTGGGTCGCTGTAACCCGTTCGGGGGCTCAGGGTACGATCCCGTTCCACCTCGACGGTCCGGAAAGGTAACGCACGCATGATCGTCGCAAGTGTTCTGGGCGAGATCTTCCGCCCGTTGTTCGAGCTCCTCGCGGGGATCGTGACCTTCTGGTACGCCATCATCCCGAGCTACGGCATCGCGATCGCGCTGCTGACGGTGACCGTGATGGTCGCGCTGTCGCCGCTGACCATCCGCTCCACGCGGTCGATGCTGCAGATGCAAGCGATTCAGCCGAAGCTCAAGGAGTTGCAGCGCCAGTACGGCAAGGACCGTGCGGGGCTCGCCGAAGCGCAGCAGCGACTCTTCAAGGAGGAGGGCGTTTCGCCGCTCGGCGGTTGCTTGCCGATGCTGTTGCAGTTCCCGCTGCTGTTCGTGATGTACGACGTCATCCGTGGCCTGACACACACGGTGACGAGTCATCATGCCATCGTCGCAGCGCCGTTGTACATCTCACACGCCAGCAAGCTCTACAAGAATCTGGTGGCCGACCGCGGGCACATGGACTTTGTGGGGATCAACCTGGCCCTGACCCCCTTGCATCTGCACGTCGGTTTCGTGCACGCACTCCCCTACTACGTGCTGGTGCTGATCGCGGTCGGTATCCAGTACCTGCAGATTCAGCAGATTGCGTCGAAGAATCCCACGGCGGCCGCGGCGAACCGATCGGCGCTGCTGACCCAACAGCTCACAACGGTCGTCTTCGGTGTCATCTACCTCGATGTCCCTGCCGGTGTTGCCGTGTACTTCCTGGTTTCCGGGTTGTTCCGCGTCGCCCAGCAGGAGGTGATGTGGCGCCGTGATCCGGTCCTTCGTGCGCACTCGGTCGAGGCGAGACGTCGGGTCGCAGAGCAGCGCGGTAACGGTGCGGCGAGTCCGACAGCTCCCGCAGGTGGCGGTATCTTTGGCTTCCTTGGCGGCAAGAAGGGGTTGCCGTCGGCGGTCGAGGGCGGGTCCGACGGTCCAGCGACCCCACCGGGGCCAGCGAAGAACAAGCAGCAGGGTTCGAAGAACAGCTATCGCCGTCGCCGTGGTCGGCGTCGTCGCTAACGGCGACCGGCGAATCGCTAGGAGTCAGAGCATGGATTGGATCGAGACGACAGGACGAACTGTCGAAGAGGCACGTGAGCAAGCACTGGATGTGCTCGGCGTGGAAGACGCCGAGGTCGAGTTCGAGGTCCTCGACGAAGGGCGAGCAAGTTTTCTCGGGTTCGGACGGAGAGAGGCACGGGTTCGAGCTCGTCTTCGGCCGAAGCTTCCGATGCCAAAGCGTGATCGGCGTCGTGGACGACGAAATCGGGCCGTTGACGCGCGGCCCGGGGCTGGTACCAGGCGAGACGAAACAGAGGATGCTCCGATGAACGACGAACAACAGACGGCCGAAGCCCCGGCGGCAGAGGGAACTCCTCCCCTCTCGCGTGTGGAGCTTGCCGCGCGAGCACAGGCCTTCTTGGCCGGGCTCATGCAGGAGTTCGGGCTGACGGGCGAGGTTCGCGTCAGCAACCTCGATGACGAAGAGATGAGTCTCGACATCGAGGGCGATGGGCTCGGGGTCCTCGTGGGGCCACGGGCGAGTGTCCTGAACGCGATTCAAGAGCTGACGCGCAGTGTGTTGCAGGCCATCGCCGGCGAGGGTGTGGGACGGGTGGCGGTCGACGTCGCCGGCTATCGCGAGCGACGGCGGGTCGCGCTCGAGCGCTTCGCGCGAGAGCAGGCAGAGGTCGCACTGACGACTGGCGAAGAGCGCGTGCTCGAGCCGATGAGCGCCGCAGATCGGAAGGTGATCCATGACGTGGTGGCCGAGATCGACGGTGTCGGGACGCGTTCAGAGGGTGAGGAACCGGATCGCTACGTTGTGATCTTCCGTGTCGGGGTAGCACCATCGGCCGCCGAGTCCGTCGATGCTGCCGGTCGAGCAGTGGATTGATCGGGCCCACGAGCTCGGTCTCGTAGGCGAGCCCACAGAGAAGGCCCTCGAACATTCGAGGGCCTTCTCTGCGCTCGTGCGTCGCTACGGTGCCGAGCGATGGGTCGATCTTGGATCGGGCGGAGGCATACCGGGCCTGATCGTCGCGCTCGAGCTACCCGCATCGGAAGGACTGCTGGTCGATGCTCGCCAGCGGCGTGCGGCGTTCCTCACCGAGGCGGTTCGAGCCTTGAACTGGTCGGCTCGGGTGCGAATCGCCGCTGAGCGGGGCGAGGTGCTCGCAAGGTCGAAGGAGATTCGTGAACGGGCTGACGCCGTGGTCGCTCGTGGATTCGGAGCTCCGCCGGTCACCGCCGAGATCGGTAGCGGATTCGTTCGCGTTGGAGGCGTCATCGTGGTCTCCGATCCACCTGAGGGGGCTGGACGGCGTTGGTCGGCCAGCGAGCAGCTCGCGAGGCTCGGTCTCGTCGTGGCTGAAGTGGTGGTGGGCCCCCCACACTTCACTGTGCTGCGCAAGGTAGCACCGCTCGCGGGACAGTATCCTCGACGCTCCGGGATACCGGAGCGTCGACCGTTGTGGAGCGAGGAGCGTTCCTCGACGACACTGCGGGTCGGGCGCGACGACGTATGAGTGGGCGGCTGGTTGGGGACCTGTGTGGATTGCCTCGGTGTGCCTCGATGCTGGCACTCGATCGTCGACGAGAGCCGCCCACGGGATTGCCTCGGGGGTCGTGCGCTGACGTGCGGGTGGTGCGTGCCGAGAGAGCGGCCTCGCGAGCTGTGGCGTGCCTGCTTGCTGGAGCGCGGGGCGACGGTCGGTGAGGAACGGTGGGTTGGTCTCGTCGGCAAGTCACACTGGCTCCGGCAGCACGTGGTGGTGTGGCCAGCTCCTGCGGGCGATCAGCTGCTGTGGGCATTCGGTGAGGTGGGTGAACTCGAGGTCGGCACGCACCGATCGCACGTGGTCGCATCGGCGTCGTGGCGTAGGCGCGTGCTTGGTCGCTGGAGTTGGCGCTGGTGGTGTCCGTAGTGTCGTGGCTGGCGTTCTCGACCGTGGCCGTTGGGGTGGTCCGCCAGGTCAGTGATGCCTGGGCTCGGCGTTGGCAGCTCTGCGCAGGGAGTCGGATCGTGAGGGTCATCGCGAGCGGCGTGTGCGGCCGATGTCGGACGACGGCATTCCGGGACGAGCTGCGCGTGGTTCGGCGCGATTCCGTGTGACGTGATGGCGGCGGTCCGCCCGTCCTGTGGCGATGGGCACCGACGAGCAGCCGTGCATGGATCGAGAGGCGTCTGGGAGCGTCGCGGCTGTGGTCCACCCGTGATCGGTGTGCGAGGTGGCCGTAGGCCTCTAGGAGCCTCCTGAACAACTCCTCCACGTAGCGCGGCGACGCACGGCGCTCCTCCCCTCCTGCCCAGCGCCATTTGCCCAGCTCAGCTAGACTTTTTGCATGTTGGGCACCGAATCAGACCAGGCACACCTCACCGCGACGGAGGCCTTCTGCTCCTCGCTCATCGAGCCAGGGTCCATCTACGCCTTCCTCGCCGAGCACCGCAGGGAGCTCTTCCCCGACGAGCGCTTCCGCCACCTCTATCCCTCCACGACCGGCAGACCCTCCATCCCCGCCTCGAGGGTGCTCGCGGTCATGGTGCTCCAGGTGCTCGAGGGGCTCTCGGACACCGAGGCGACAGAGCAGGTCCGCTACAACCTGCGCTGGAAGTACGCCCTCGGTCTCGACCTCGAGGACCCAGGTTTTCACCCCACGGTGCTCACCTACTGGCGCAGGCGCATCGCCACCTCCGAGACCCCAAGACTCATCACCGAGCTCGTGGCCGAGGTGATCGGTGCCACGGGGGTGCTCAAGGGCACGACGAAGCGCGTCGTCGACTCCACCGTGCTCGCCGATGCGGTCGCGACCCAAGACACCATGACCCAACTCGTCGCTCAGATCAACCGGGTACGCAGGCTGATCCCCGAGCTCCGCGAAGTTCCTCTGTCACCAGCGATCGACTACACCCGTCCAAAGCCTGCCATCGACTACCGAGACGAAGAAGCAGTGGTGCGCACGGTGAGCGCCCTCGTCGCCGATGCCACCGCCCACCTCGCCGAGGCCGAGAAGCTCGCGTCTCTCACCGAGCCCCAGCGCGAGGCCCTGGGCCTCCTTGGGCTCGTGGCGGGCCAGGACGTCGAGTGCACAGATGCCACCGCAGGCCGCTGGCGCATCGCGAGGCGAGTGGCCCGCGACAGGGTCATCTCCACCGTGGACCCCGACGCTCGCCATGTGCACAAGTCCCGTGCCCGTGCCATCGATGGCTACAAGGGCCACGTGGCCGTCGAGCCAGACAGCGGCATCGTCACCGCCTCGACCATCACGACGGGTAGCGTGCCTGATGCACAGGTCGTGCCCGAGCTCCTTGGTGACGAGGACGGCCCACGCACGGTCTATGGCGACAGCGCCTACGCCACGAGCGAGGTCTTCAACGAGCTTGCCGCTCATGGCCACGACGAGGTGATCAAGCCTCGGCCCCTTTCTATGGCGGTCCCTGGTGGCTTCACGATCGACGACTTCGTCGTCGAGGAGGGATGGGTTAGCTGTCCTGCGGGGCACCGAGTCCCCATTTCCGCGAAGGGCCGTGCCTCCTTCGCCAAGCACTGCGATGGCTGTCCGCTCCGGGAGCGCTGCACACGATCGAAGCGCGGACGGGTCCTCACCTTCACCCCTGCCACCTGGCACGGCATCAGCCAGCGGGCGCACTTTGGGGACCCGGCTGTCCGTCTCGACTACCAGCGCACCCGACCGAACGTCGAGCGGATCCACGCACAGCTCAAGCGCAAGCTCTCCGGGGCGAGGCTGCGCTACCGGGGACTCGTGCGCAACCGCCTGCACTTCGAGCTGCTCTGTGCGACCTGGAACCTGAAGGTGCTGCTACGCCTGGGGCTCACCCGAGTGGGTGGTGGCTGGGTGCTTGCCACCTGAGAGACGCTCGGGCCCTCTCCTCCGCACCCACGAGGAGGGGACGAAGAGGAGAGGGTGAGGAGCTGGGCGAGCACGGGTCAGCTGAGCTCGTTCCCGGGCTGGGTGGCTGGCATCAGTCGCTACCAGGGAGGGGCTTGTTCAGAAGGCTCCTAGGACTCGCTCCCCTCTCGTTCCCTTGTCACTCCCCTCTCGCCCTTCTGTGGGGTGACCGTTCTCGCGTGATCGATCGCTGGGCTCCGGACGTGCATGCGTTTGGGGTAGTCGCACGTACTGGTTGGTGGGGGTCGTCGATGGCCGTTGGCGTTGGTCCGCCAGGTGGAAGCTGTGGTCGCACGGGGAGTCGATGGTACGGGTGGTTCCGGCTGCGACGGGGGCTCCAGGTTGAGGGGTTTGGGTGGGCGCGGGTGAGGCGGAGGCAGGCTCATGGAGTTCGAAGGTGCTCGATGGTCGATCCGTCGGTCATGTGGTATCGAGCGGCGGCGGGGTGGTATGCGTGTTGCGCGCTTGGAGACCCGGGAGGGTTGGTCTGATGGTGCGGACGGAAGACGTGGCGTGGGTGGTTGGTCTGCAGCTCCAGTTTCACGTGGAACGTGACGGTGGAGGGAGGGTCTGTGGCGCGGGGTGGAGCCGTGATCGAGTAGCCTGCCGTGAAGCGTCAAGTTCCACGTGGAACTGCAGGCGAACACGTCCGCGGGAGTAGCCATGGGTAGGGTCATTGCGGTCGCCAATCAGAAGGGTGGGGTCGGTAAGACCACGACAGCCGTGAACCTCGCTGCAGCGTTGGCTGAGCAGGGGGCGAGGGTCTTGCTGGTCGACTTCGATCCGCAAGGCAACGCGACGACGGGCCTCGGGGTGAACCCTCGGGATCTTGCGGGGTCGATCTATGACGCGGTCGTGCACGAGACGCCGTTGGAAGACGTCATCGAGGCGACTGGGGTCCGCAATGTGTTCGTCGCGGGTGCAACCATCGACCTCGCTGGTGCGGAGATCGAGCTGGTGTCGGTGCTGTCGCGTGAGACTCGGTTGCGCAGGGCGTTGGAGCCGGTCCGAGGCGACTACGACTACATCTTCATTGATTGTCCGCCGTCGCTCGGACTGCTGACGGTCAATGCGTTGGCTGCCGCAGATGAGGTGCTCGTGCCGATCCAGTGCGAGTACTACGCCCTCGAGGGATTGTCGCAGCTGTTTCGGAACGTGACATTGGTGCAGCAGAGCCTGAACCCGACGCTCCGTGTTTCGCACGTGGTCATGACGATGTTCGATGCCCGGACGAACCTCTCCGAGCAGGTGGTAGCCAACGTGAAGGAGTTCTGCGGTGACTTGGTGTGTGAGACAGTGATCCCTCGCAACATACGACTCTCCGAGGCCCCCTCGTTTGGGCAGCCAATTACGACGTTCGATCCGAGCTCGCGAGGCGCCATTGCCTATCGCGACCTGGCGACGGAGCTGCGCAAGGATGGCTAGGCAGACCGGTTTGGGGCGCGGACTTGGTGCGCTGATTCCAACAGGCGTTCAGCAGGAGCAGCATGGCCTCGTCGAGATTCCAGTAGGGGCGATTCGTCCGAATCCTCTGCAGCCGCGGACGATCTTCGACGAGGAGGCGCTGAGTGGCCTTGCCGCATCGATCGCCGAGGTCGGCGTTCTCCAACCGATCCTCGTGCGGCGGGTCGCGGACGGCTACGAGCTGATCGCTGGCGAACGGCGGTGGCGCGCGGCGCAGCGAGCTGGCCTGGATCGCATCCCCGCCATCGTGCAAGATCGAGACGACCGCGGGTCGCTCCAGGTGGCCGTCATCGAGAACCTGCACCGTCGTGACTTGAACCCGCTGGAAGAGGCAGCTGCGTACCGGCAGTTGATCGACGATTTCCAGCTGACGCACGACGAGGTTGCTCGTGGTGTCGGCAAGAGTCGGGCGGCTGTCTCGAATACGCTGCGACTCCTGCAGCTCCCCGCTGCGCTGCAGCGGATGCTGCTCGATGGGGTGTTGTCGGCGGGGCATGCGAGGGCCTTGCTCGGTTGCCCGGATCGTCGTCTGCAGGAGGAGTTGGCCAGGAGAACGGTCGAGGAAGGCCTGTCCGTCCGAGACGTCGAGGAGGCGGTGCGGGCGATCTCGAACCCCGCGGCCGAGGCGACGAGGGTCGAGGCTGGCGAATCGGAGCATGCGCAGGGCCCCAAGGAGGCGGTGCCCGAGGCACGGCTGCGTCCGGCCATCGTCGTCGAGCTCGAGCGGTTGCTCGCGGACGTCATGGAGTCGGATGTGCAGATCGACGTGAGCAAGAGTGGCGCAGGGTACATCCGAGTTCGGTTCGTCGATCTTGCCGATCTCCATCGCATCGCGTCGGGCATCGTCGACCCCCACCCTCAAGTCGAGGCGTAGGGTTATCGGAAGGTGAACAAGAGGGTTGTGCACAGGTGTGCACAACCCTGTGGATTGTGAGCCAAGGAGACCGGTCGCGTCAGCCGCCAAGGGCGTTGCTCGTATCGTTGGGGCAGTTCGGTGGTTGGGCCGTGCGGTCCGCGCCCGAGACAGAGGAGGGTCGCGGCGCACAACGGAGGCCACGTGGGTGGACTCGTGGTAGCGGATGAGGTCCCTGGAGAGGTGTGATCGCGCTGCTATCGCTCTAGGGTGGTGGGAGAATACAAGTATGTGAGCCAGCACGTGGGGCGCAGCGGCGGGGAGCACGAGAGCGGTGAGGATGACCAAGGGCGGGGAGCGGTCCCGTCCGATCGCGACGTCGGTGACCGAAGGCTCGTGGGCAGCGGTTGCGCCATGGCTTCGCCGGCACCGTGGCAAGCTTGCCGTGACCCTGCTTGCATCGGCCGTGTCGATGGGGTCGCTGGCGTTGGTTCCCGTGGTGCAACGAGCCGTGATCGACGGGCTTGGAGGCCGACGGGCCGCCATCGAGGCGCTGGTGCTCGGCTTAGTGGGGATCGGTATCGTGCGTTTTGGCACGACCCTGGTGCGACGGTTCATCGGTGGCCGAGTGGCCTACGACGTGCAACTCGACATCCGGAACGAGGTGTACGCGCACCTCGTCTCGCTCGATCTCGCCACCCACGAAGGTCTCGAGATCGGCCAGCTGCTCTCACGTGTGACGACGGATCTCGGTCTCGTTCAACAAGTCCTGGCGTGGGCTCCGATGGTTCTTGGCGCGGTTCTCCAAGCGATCGTGTCGATCGTCATCATGAGCGTGCTGAACGTCTGGCTCATGCTGCTCGCACTGATCGTCCCGGTTGCCACCTTCCTAGCGTCGCGAACCCTGCGCTCCACGGTCTTCCCGTCGAGCTGGGACGCACAGCAGCGGGAGGGCGAACTCACGACCGTGGTGACCGAGTCGATCATCGGAGCTCGTGTGGTGCGCGCCTTCGGGCAGGAAGCGTCGCAGATACGCCGGTTCGTCGATGGCGCGCGTGCGCTCTACGCGTCGAGGCTTCGCAACATCAGGCTGCGCGCCTGGGTCACCGCTGAGCTCCAGGCGATACCGCAGCTCGTGCAGGCAGGCATTCTCGCCCTCGGCGGTCTGCTTGCGTTGAACGGCGACGTCACGATCGGGACGTTCGTCGCCTTCGCGAGCTACCTGACGCAGCTCGCGGCGCCCGCGCGCATGGTGGCCGGCATCCTCGTCGTCGGCCAGCAGGCGCGAGCAGGCTTCGAACGGATTGACCAACTCCTCTCGATCGAACCTGGCATCACCGAGGTGCCGCACCCACTGCCACTTCCACGCGACGCTCGCCGTGTCAGCGTACGGGGCGTCACGGCGCTACGTGGGGGGACGCACGAAGTGCTCGCAGGGGTCGATCTCGAGATCGCGGCTGGTGAGATGGTCGCGATCCTCGGCCCGTCGGGATCCGGGAAGACCACGCTCTGCACGTTGTTGCCGCGGTTGGCCGAGGTCTCGGGGGGCGCGGTGCTCGTTGGCGGCGTCGACGTCCGCTCGGTGTCGCTCGCCGAGCTACGGCGCCGCGTGAGCATGGTCTTCGAGGAGAGCGTCCTGCTGGCCGGCACGGTGGTCGACAACGTTCGTTTCGGTTGCCCGGATGCGTCGGAGGCCGAGGTTCGTGAGGCCTGTGGACGGGCGGGCGCCCTGGAGTTCATCGAGGCCTTGCCTGACGGGTTCGACACCCAGATCGGCGAAGGCGGAGTGACACTCTCAGGAGGTCAGCGCCAACGCCTCGCGCTTGCGCGTGCACTCGTCATGCGCCCGCACGTGCTCGTGCTCGACGACGCGACCTCGGCCATCGATCCGACGACCGAGGAGCGCATCATCGCGTCGATCCGGGCGCTGCCAGAGCGCCCGACGGTGATCGTCGTGTCGCACCGTGCCTCTGTCGTCTCCTTGGTCGATCGTGTGGTGGTGTTGGAGCAGGGCTGTGTCGTCGCTGACGGTTCGGTTGCCCGTGTCGCCGCGATGTCGTCGTGGGTGCGCCGATTTCTCGATGGTGGGGATGGCTCTGATGTCGAGATCGAGGCGGTGTCCCCCAAGCGACAGATCGTCGAGGCGAGTGGTTCTGGTCGGCGTCGCCTCGCAGCTGCTCGGAGCCTGGGTGACGTGCCGCCTTGGGTCGGCGAGCTCATCGCGCACCTCCCCCCGACTCGTGATGAGCCGCAGCGGCCCCGGTGGACACAGCCACCTGGCGAGGGTCGCATCCGACTCGGCACGTTTCTCTCCGGCTGGCGCTTCGGCCTCGTGCTCGCGTTGGCACTCGTCGCCATCGACACCGCTTCGGGGGTCATCGGCCCCCTCATCGTGCGAAGTGGTATCGACGGAGGCATGCTCGCCCACAGTGGCATCACGGTTGTGCTCGCCGCGCTCGGACTCCTCGCGGTCGCGTTGATCGGTTGGATCGATCAGTGGGCCGAGACTGTCCAGACGGGCCGTGTGGGGGAGTCGATGCTCTTCGAGCTGCGGCTCCGACTGTTCTCGCACCTACAGCGGCTCGGTATCGACGTCTTCGAACGGGAGCCGAGCGGTCGGCTCGTCACCCGGCTGACCAGCGACGTCGAGACCATGTCGCAGCTGCTCCAGAACGGCTTGGTCAGTGCCATCGTGGGGATCGCGACGGTCGTGGTGATTGCGGTCGTGCTCGTCGCACTCGAGCCGCGTCTCGCGTTGGTCGCACTGGTCGCCGTGCCGGTGCTCGTGGTCGCGACCGTGGTGTATCGAGCCATCGCTCAGCGCGCCTACGACCGGCAGCGCGAACACGTGGCCGCGGTGAACGCGCATTTCCAAGAGAGCATCGCTGGCGTGCAAGTCGTCCAGGCCCTCGGTCAGGAGGAGGCTGGTCTCGCGACGTTTCGACGGCTGGGGATTGCCTATCGCAACGCCAGCTTGACCGCTCTTGGTGTCCAGGCGATCTACGTGGCCCTCGCGGACCTTACCAGTGTGGTGGTGACCGCCGGTGTCCTCTGGGTGGGGAGTGGGCTGGTGCGTGGCCATGTGATCGAAGTCGGCGTGCTGGTCGCGTTCTTGCTCTACATCACGCAGCTGTTCGCGCCCGTCCAACAGCTCGCACAAACCTTCGACGCGTACCAGCGAGCGAGGGCCGGACTGCGCAAGATCAACTCGCTCCTCGACGAGCAACCGAGCATCCGCTCCAGCCCGAACGCGAGTCGACCCACCCGGATCCGAGGGAGCATCGAACTCGATCGGGTGTGGTTCGCCTACCCGGGGGTTCAGCGCCCCGCGCTTCGTGACTGCTCGCTCGCGATCCCAGCGGGCCAGCACGTCGCGGTGGTGGGTGAGACAGGCGCCGGTAAGTCGACCCTCATGAAGCTGCTGGTTCGCTTCGTCGATCCCTCGCAAGGCGCGGTGCGCCTCGACGGCACGGATCTGCGAGCCTTGGACCTTGCGTGGTTCCGCAGCCGGGTCGGCTACGTCCCCCAGGAGCCGTTCCTCTTCTCAGGCACGATTCGGGACAACATCACGTTCGGTGCACCCTGGGCCAGCGACGACGACGTCGAGGCCGCAGCGCGAGCCGTCGGTGCCCATGACGTCATCGCTGCACTGCCGGACGGCTACGACCAGGTCGTGGGCGAGCGTGGTCGCGCGCTGGCGGCGGGGGAGCGCCAACTCGTGTGTCTTGCGAGAGCCGTCCTCATCGATCCCGCGATCTTGCTCCTCGATGAAGCGACGTCGAACCTCGATCCCGAGCTCGACGCTCGCGTGCACGCTGGCATCGAGCGTGCCGGCGCCGGCCGCACGACGGTCATGATCGCGCATCGCCTCCACAGTGCCGAGCGCATGGATCGGATCGTCGTCGTGGGTGCCGGAAGCATCCTGGAGGACGGCACCCACGACGAACTGCTTCGACGGGGCGGATGGTATGCACAGGCGCAGCGAGCTACCGCGGCCATGGCTGAGCTTCATCGTCGAGCGGTCGGAGAGTGATCGAAGGCAGCGCGAGTCGCGCGTGGCCTCTTGCCTGCTTCCATGGTCGAGCTGGACTCGCTCCCAGGCCCATACGCGAGGATGGGGGTGCCGATGACCCATCGGCGTGCCTGCGGGCACCAGCAACAGACACAATGAAGGAGGTAGAGGGAGCGTGACCCTGTCTCGGAGAGTCCTGATCCGTCTCGGCGTCGCGGGAGCGGCGATCGCTGGTGGCGGTGTCGGTTTCGCCATCGCGCAGTCGATGGCCGCACCGACGACCGGAACAGTCGTCCAGCTGAGTTCGTCGACGACGCCGACGACCACCACGACCACGCCATCCACGACCACCAACCCGTGCCCGGCTCATACCGGAACGTCGGCGACGACGTCGTCGGCGACCACGGCCTGAGCTCGCACTTCGGGCGGCCTCGAGCACAGCTCGGGGTCGCCCGGTGGTTGGGCCTCGACTACGCCTGGGACGTCTCGCCGTCGGGGCGCGTCCGCGCACCTCGCACCGCGACGGCGCTCAAGACGCCCGAGACGATGATGAGCGCGCCAGCGATGATCAATGAGATGGTGAGACCTCGATGAAATGCTCCGTAGGCAGCTGTGACGACCTTGGCGACGAGAGGCCCGAACGTTTTGGTGTCGGCCGCAATGCTCGAGCCACCGGGGACGCCGCCCGTCTCGACCGCGCTGATCACCACGTGGCGGAAGACCGGTGGGACCCCGAGTCGGGCGAGCTTGGTACCAAGGCCACTGGTGAGCTGGGCATTGAGGTACGAGCCGAGAACCGAGACGCTCGCGATCACGCCGAGGGCTCGTGCGGTGTTTGTGGACGCAGCGGCCATGCCTGAGTGCTGCTGCGGTACGACGGCGAGCGCGATACTCGTGACCGGAACGACGGTGGTGCCGAAGCCGAGTCCAGCCACGGTGAGGGAGAGGGCGAGCACCAATGGATGCGTGCTGCCGCTGAGGCCGACGTCGGCACCGAGCACGCCGAGGCCGGCGAGCAGTGATCCCAGTGCGATGGGCATGCCGACGCCAATGCGCGCTACCCACCGTCCGGTGGCCAGCGAGGTCAGGATCATGGCGAGCGCCATCGGGAGGAACACCGACGCGATGCGGTAGCCGCTGTAGCCCTCGACGATCTGCAGATACAGGGCAGTGAAGAAGAAGATCGCGAAGATCGAGAAGTACACGCTGAACGCCAGCACCAGCGACCCGGAGAAGCCTGGTCGACGAAGGTAGTGCAGGTCGAGCATCGGGTTCGGCACGTGTGCCTCAAGGACGCTGAAGACGGCCAAACCGACGGCGGCCACGACGAAGACCGCCACGATGAGAGGGTTGCCATAGCCGCGTGCCTCGCCCTGGATGACGCCGAAGAGCGCCCCACCGATGGCGATCAGGCCGAGTGCTGCTCCACCCCAGTCGATGCGCCCGACACCGGGGTCCGTACTCTCGGGGATGACGATGGCCGTGACCACGATGACGACGACGCTCGCGGCGACATTGAACCAGAAGATCGCTGGCCAGCCTCCAATCCCGACGAGTACTCCCCCGATGACCGGTCCGACGGCGAGCGCGAGTGCCGCTACTGCGGACCACACGCCGAGTGCTCGTGCGCGGCTGCCGGGCTCGGTGTAGAGCTGCCGAATGATCGAGAGCGTCCCAGGCTCGCTGGCGGCAGCGCCGACACCCATGACCACGCGAGCGGCGATCAACTGAGCGGGTGAGTGGGCAAGCGCAGCGGTCGCAGATCCAACAGCAAAGAGTGCCAGACCGACGAGCATCGCGCGCCGCCGACCGAAGCGATCCCCGAGCGCTCCGAAGGGCAGCATCAGCGCGCCGAAGGCGAGCGCATAGCCACCGATCACCCATTGCAACTGGGCCACGCCAGCGTGCAGGCTGGTCTGCACGCTGGCGAGCGCAACCGCGACGATCGTGGTGTCGAGGAACGTCAGGGACATGACCGCACAGAGCACCACCAGCGCTCGTGCGCGGGCCGACGGATGCACGGTCTTAGCCAGCGGTGCTCGTGCACCCAGGTACGTTCTTCACGCCCTCGAGCGCCAAGAGGCCACAGAAGCTCCCATCACCCACGAGCCAGTGGCCACCGACCTTGACCGCCTCGCCGGTCTGGTTCTTCAGTGCGGGCTGTCCGCCGACGTCCAGGGTGTAGACGACGCGTGCGGTCGTCCCGGAGGTGAGCGTCACCTTCTGGACGGTTGCTTGCACGCTCTTGGCGAGCGACGACGAAGCCTGGCCGTCGATGATGTCGGCGAACTCTCTGCCGTTCTGGAGGAGCGAGATCTTCGTTGCGGCGGACGTCGTGCCGGCGAAGAAGTCGGTGTAGCTCTTCTTGATCGCTGCGGTGGGACTGGTGGTCGTCGGCTTCGAGGAGGTCGTCGTCGATCCGCAGGCGGTGAGCGAAGCTCCTCCCGCTGCGACCATGAGCGCTGCGAGCGCAACACGATGCATCGTGAGCATGACCGTCTCCCTTCTGCTTGTGCTGCTCCTCAGTGTATCTCCAGCTTCGAAATAGTGGTAGAGTACAAAGACCTCGCCCCGAGCGAGGACAGGCAGACTCCCGGTCATGGCAGGGCGCTGGGTGGTCGGCCTCTCGTCGGAGCGAGCGGGCTGCCGCGTGCGGAGGGTGAGGTCGTTCCGTCGGCCTCGAGGCCGTCGATACCAGCCGCGGGTTTCCTGCAAGCTCATCAATCGATGACGTCTGGAGCTGCGCGGTGCAGGCAGGTCTTGCGGACCATTGTCGTCGCAGCTCTGGTCAGTGGTCCACCGGGTGGGCACTCTGGAGCAGACGACGGGGGACCCATGGGCACCTGCTGGTGCGCCCAAGCCGGTGGTCTCGGTCGAAGGCCAAGTGCCCACCTCAGTGGGCAGAGCTATCGGGCTCTGTCAGGCAGACGGCGGCTTGGGCGTGCCGCCATCGGCGTTCTGCTCGGAGGTGTCCGGGCCGCCGCGGTCCCGCCAACGTGCGCTCTCGCTGCGCCACTCGGTGTAGGTATAGGGGTTCTCGAGGACCGAGAGCTCCGGGATCGCCGGATGCATCCCTTCGAGCCATGCCTCGTCACCAAGCTCTTGCATGAGGTAGGCCACGGTCTCGTCGACGCCGCGTCGCGCTCGGGCGAGATGGTCACCGACGAGCCGATGGTCGTCCTTGACGAGAACCCCGTCGACGATGACGGTGTGAACGTCGGCTCGCTGGGCCTGGAACGCTACGTGGCCGTAGGGGTGCAAGATCGGCGTCATCGCTGGCGAGTGGTCATTCTTGAGGACGACGAGGTCGGCGCGCTTGCCGATCTCGATGCTGCCGATGAGGTGGTCGAGGCCCAGTGCGCGAGCTCCACCTATGGTTGCCCATTCGACCACGTGCTCGGCACGCAGGTGGTGATTGGTGACGGTTTCGTTGCGGGCGTGCGCCTCGAGGTGCTCGCGCGCGCGGTCGGCGCCGAGAGTGGCTCGCATCGCGCTGAAGAGGTCGGCACTCCACCACACACTGGTGTCCATCGAGAGCGAGACGCCGATACCGTAGCGTCGCAGCTGCCAGGTGGGCGGGTAACCCTGACCGGCGCTCTGTTCGCTCTCGGTCGATACCGATGCCCAGCCGCCGGTTGCACTGATGCGGTGGTAGGAGTCCGGCGACAGGGTGGCGGCGTGGACGTAGATGGTCCGCGGTGTCATGAACCCGTGCTCGTGCATCAGACGGATTCCGTCGTCGTTGGTGGCACCCCAGACCCCAGCGTGTGTGGTGACCGGGACGTCGAGATCTCGAGCAACCTCGAAGGCGGCTCGCTCGGGGAACGCCGGATCGCCGGTGACGTCGAACGCGAGCTGGAACCCGAGGAGCTCGGTGCCTCCGCCCCCGAAACGTCGCTCGACGAAGGCGCGGAACGCGTGGTCGGTCGTCCACTCCCATGGCCCCTGTTGAATGTTGCCGTAGGCAAGGACGAACCGTCCGGGAGCCTCCTCGAGGGCGTCCGCGGCGGCCTCGGCGTGCTCGACGGTCTGGAGTCCATGGGACCAATCCACCGTGGTCGTCACACCGGCGTCGAGCGCCTCGAGGGCGCTGAGGAAGTTCCCTGCCCAGATGTCCTCAGGACGGAACCGCTTGCCCCAGGTGAGGTAGTACCACACGAAGTATTGCGTTAAGGTCCAGTCTGCTCCGTAGCCACGCATTGCGGTCTGCCACATGTGCCGGTGGGTGTCGATCATCCCGGGCATGATGATGCCGCCGCGAGCGTCGATCTCTCGGGTGCCCTCGGGCACTTCGAGGCGCGGGCCGATCGCCTCGATCCGTCCGTTCCGGACGAGCACGTCGGTCGAGGCGAGCACGTCGTGGGCCCGATTCATCGTGAGGACGAGTCCCTCGCGCAGCACCATCGGCTCGCGGACGACTTCGCTGGTTCGCATGCTCGCTCCCTTCGTCGGCACTGGACCGGTCGCTGCTGGTCCGCAGTTTCGGACATGTGTCCGTATGGTGATGCGCAAGTATGCACCATCGCTCGTCTGTCGTCAAGGACCTCGCATCGATCGTGCAGGCGCGCACCGAGTAGGCTCCCTCTGGGCTCGGACGAGAGGGAGCACGGTGGTCAGACGCAGCGAGAACCCCGACTTCGTCGAGTCGCTCGCCCGGGGTCTCGACGTCCTTCTCGCGTTCGGTCGCGGCGAGCCAGCCAGCCTCGTCGAGCTCGCGACCCGAGCTCATCTCGCGCGTCCGACCGCCCACCGCATCCTGGCGACGTTGGCCGAACTCGGTTACGTTCGGCAACGAGACGACGGGCGTTATGAGCTGACCCCGAGGGTGCTGGATCTCGGCACGGCGTCGGTGCTCGCGAGGAGTCGTTGGGAGGTCGCGCGACCTCACCTCGAGCAGTTGGTGGCCGAGACCAGGGAATCGTCCTCGATCGCTGTCTTGGATGGTTCGGACGTGCTCTACGTTGCCCGGGTTGCGGTGCCAAAGATCGTGGCAATCGCGGTGACCGTGGGGACGCGCTTTCCGGCTTCCGTGACGTCACTCGGCAAGGTGCTGCTGGCCGATCTCGACCACGACGAACTGGAGCGCACCCTGGCCGTGCCGTCGCGCTCTCCGGTGACGCCGCGTCGTGCCCCTGCCCTCGAGGAGCTGCGGCGCGTGCTCGCCAACGTGCGCGAGCGGGGCTGGGCTCTCACCGACGAGGAGCTCGCCGTGGGTATTCGCTCCATCGCCGTCGCACTCCATGATCCAGACGGCAAGGTGGTAGCGGCTGTCAACGTGAACGTGCATGCTGCCGAGACCAGTCTGGACGAGTTGCTCGAGCACCATCTCCCGAGACTGATCGAGACCGCCAAGGCCATCGACGCCGACGTCGCTCGGATCGCGGCAGCGCCATTGGCGGTGCGTGACGGCTTGCATTCGGCCCGGACGCTTGACAGCACCGCCGGGAACCTTTAGTATCCACGCAAAGACGGACAGGCGTCCGATCTACGGACACGTCGGGGTCGACTCCGAGTTCGGCGGGTTCGTGACGTCGTGCGGTGCGTGGCAACGAGGTGAGTTCGCGTGGACGATCGCAACCAGGACCAAGGGCGTGGGCCACTTGCTGGCCTCCTGGTCGCCGACTTCTCGCGGGTGCTCGCCGGTCCCTACTGCACGATGCTCCTCGGCGACCTCGGTGCCACGGTGATCAAGGTGGAGAGCCCGACCGGCGACGAGACTCGTTTTTGGAAGCCTCCGGTCACCGCCGACGGGACGTCCACGTACTACCTTGCGATCAACCGCAACAAGCGGTCGGTCGTTCTCGACCTCAAGGACGATGACGATCGTGCCCTCGCACAGGAACTCGCACGTCGTGCTGATGTCGTCGTCGAGAACTTCAAGCCTGGTGGATTGGCACGCTTCGGCCTCGCCTACGAGGACGTCGCGGCCGAGAACCCCGCGGTCGTCTACGCGTCGATCAGCGGCTTTGGCACGAGTCAGGGTGGGCGGGAACTGCCCGGCTATGACCTGGTGGTCCAGGCGATGTCTGGGTTGATGAGCTTGACGGGAGAGCCTGACGGCCCAGCGCTGCGTTCGGGCATTTCGGTGTTCGACGTCATGACAGGACTGCACACGGCGATCGCGATACTGGCCGCCCTCCATCACCGTACGTTGACCGGCGAGGGCCAGCACCTCGAGGCGAGCCTCTTCGCCTCGGCGTTGTCCGGCATGGTGAACCAGACCAGCGCCTACGTCGCGGGCGGCGTGGTGCCGAGCCGCATGGGCAACGCGCATCCGAGTCTGTTCCCCTATGAGCCGTTCCCGACGGCTGAGGGTGAACTCGTCGTCACGATCGGCAACGACGTCCAGTTCGCTCGTCTCTGTGACGTCCTTGGCGTGCCTGAACTTGCCCAGGATCCGCGCTTTGCCCACCCCGACGACCGCACCGCTCATCGAGAACAGCTGCGGCCACTGCTTGAGCACCAACTCCGTCACGACAGTGCGGACGCGTGGTTTGAGCGGCTCACCGCCGTCGGCGTCCCGTGCGGACCGATCAACACCGTGGCCGAGGGCGTTGCCTTCGCCGAGCGCATCGGACTCGAGCCTGTCATCGTGGTGGGGGAGGGGTCGCGCGCCGTACGCCAGACGCGCCACCCGGTGATCTATTCGAAGACGGCGCCACGCTATGACCTTCCTCCGCCGGCCCATGACGAGCACGGCGACGAGATCCGGGACTGGCTCCAGCGCCCGATGGAGGAGGACCGTTGAGCACGCCCGAGTTCCCGACCAGTATTGGCGTATCCACGCCCGAGGCGATCACCCTGCTCGGGGCTGACCTCGCGGGCGAGCTCATGGGTTCGGTGAGCTTCGGAGAGCTGGCCTTCTGGCTCGTGACCGGCAGGCGACCCAGCGCTGGCGAGGTCCGCGTGTTCGAGGCGTGCTTGGTCTCGCTCGCTGACCACGGCTTCACCCCCACCGCGATCGCAGCTCGGTTGACGCTCCTGAGCGCGCCGGAGTCGATCCAGGGGGCGCTTGCTGCGGGAATCCTCGGTGGGGGCTCCAGGTTCCTCGGAGTCACCGAGGATACCGGTCGCTTTCTCGCCGACGCATTGGCCCGTGCCGAGCAGACACCGCAGACCGCGTCGGACTTCGATGCGATCGCTCGGGACGCAGTCGCGAGCGCCCACCGTGATGGGCGCTACGTCCCGGGGTTGGGCCACCCGGTTCACAAGGAGCGCGACCCGCGCACGGGCGTGCTCATGGAACTGGCGCGACGCGAGGGCGCCGCGGGTCCGCACGTGGCACTCTTCGAGGCGATCGGACGAGTGCACGCCGACATACTCGGTCGCCGGCTGCCGCTGAACGGCGCTGGTGCAGCCGGGGCCGTTCTCTGGGACCTTGGCATCGAGGGAGAACTCGCGCGAGGCGTGGTCCTGCTCGCGCGTACCGCCGGGATCCTTGGCCATCTTGCCGAGGAGCGTCGGCGGCCCATCGCGATGGATGTGTACCTCACGGTGGATCGAGGGGCGCGCTACGTCGCCCCAGGCGCAAGCGATCCGACTGCCTAGCATGACACGAAGGGGGGCATGATGGCCGATGTGTGTGCGATCATCGCGTCGACGCACCACCCGTTCTACTACAGGGCGAGCACGAGTACCGGAGCCGATCGCCCCGACTTCGCCGACGTCTGGGTCGCCAAGATCGAGGCGTTCCGAGAGACGTTGACCCGCGCCGAGCCGGACGTGCTCGTGATGGTCGGCTCTGACCACTTTCACCAACTGTGGCTCGACAACATGCCACAGTTCCTGGTCGGCAAGGCGCCGGTGTTCGACGCGAACTACTACAACGAGGAGCGGGAGTTCGGACTCCCACGTATGCGGGTGTCCGGCCAGGAGGAACTCGCCGCGTACATCCTTCGACAGGGACTCGACGAGGGCTTTGATCTTGCGTTCTCGAACGAGCTCCGCATCGACCACTCGATCACGTGTGCGCTCATCACGCTGCGACCGCAGGTCGACCTGCCCATCGTGCCCGTCTACACGAACATCTTCGCGCCGCCGATGCCCCAGCCCAAACGGTTCGTCGAGCTGGGAGCGGCGCTCCGGCGCATCGTCGAGCAGTGGCCGAGCAACCAGCGCGTCGCCATCATCGGAACTGGACATCTCTCGCTGGAGTTGGGCGGACCGCGTCAGTTCGGTCCGCACGGGCCGGACCCAGATTTCGATCAGAAGGCGATCCAGTGGATCGCGAACGCTGACATCGATGGGGCTCTGGCAGAGGTCAGTCTCGAGAGTCTCTGGCTGCCGGGCAACGCCACGCACGGATTCATGGACTTCCTGCTCATGATGGGCGTCGTCGGTCAGGGTGTGCGAGCCGATTACGTCGACAACCTCGACCTGTTCCACACGATGGAGGCATATTTCACCTGGTATCCGAGGAGGGGGGAGGCGTGAGCCGCTATCTCGTAGACAAGTTTCTCTACACGGTCGATCGCGATCCCGAACTCGTCGCGCGCTATCGCGTGGATCCGCGGGGAACGGTCGAGTGGTGGGAGCGCGAGCGGGCCAATCGCGTCCTCAACCTCCACAGTGGGGAGGCGACCACCTGGCTGGGCTTCAGTGATGAGGAGCGAGAGGCCCTGGCCACGCACGACTACGTGCGGCTCTTCGAATTGGGTGCCCACCACTTCCTCACCTTGACCCTGTTCATCGCCCTGTTCGAGCACGACTACGAGGAGCCTCTCGGTTTCCAGCGAGAGTACGCACGGCGCCTCTCGCACGTCCGGCTTCCCTATCCCGATATTTCGACGTAGTACGGTGGCACCGGGGCGGGCATGGTCTCTCACACTGGGACCTGCTCCAAACCTGCCGACCGGCATGGTGAGGCTGGTCGCTGATGACGCGCGCGGCGGGCCGCAACGCTCACCGGTTCACTCTTCGGGCTCGAGTGACGCGGGGTCGCACCAGTGCCATTCGAAGGGAGGAGGCCACTGGTGCGGACTCCGGCATCGGCCGGAGCCCGTGTTCTCGCTTGGCCAGGCGAACGAAGCAAGCGTACGAGGCACGTGATCGGCAGGGTGCCTGCAGGTTCTAAGCCCCCTCAGCTGGACGGCGATGCGAGTTCGGAGGAATCTGAACCCCCAACCTTCGAATCCGTCGTCGCATCCCGACCGTCTAGGGAGTCCGCCGAGCTCCACGGCGGCCGCTCCGGGTGCCGAGCGATCGTGCCCGTCGTCCTCCGTCTGTCCGGTGAATCAGGCTTCAGGAGCAGATCTGCAGCAACGATCCGTCGCAGTCGGGCCCGAAAGCTCGACACCGAGATGCTCGACCGGGCGCCGATTGATCAGCCAAGCCCTTCGGACGTCGCTCACAATGACAGCGGATCGTAGCTGCGCGATCCTCGAGAGTTCGCGCTATGGGCGCAGCTCGATCGAGATCCCCACCTACATCGACCAATGGCCCTGGACGCCGAGGGAGTAACCACACTCCCACAAGCCGACCACGTCGCGATCAACCTTCGAGGATCAAGCTAGGAACGACGTTCCAGAGCAATCTGCACCTGTTCCAGGACCAGATGCCGATGTTCCGGCGCGGCGACCTGACAGAAGCACCCTTCGGTGGTAGGACGCCGAGTCAGAGCGGAGTGCGCCGACCGGTGTCACGATGCCTGGGCCTGCCGTTGACTTCGCGAGCGGGAACCACGCCCAGTCCACGTGCCGTCAACCCTCTTACCAGGAGCTTTGTGGCGCGCTCGGAGGGATTCGAACCCCCAACCTTCTGATCCGTAGTCAGATGCTCTATCCGTTGAGCTACGAGCGCACAAGCGCAGATCACTATAGTGGCGGGGACCGAGCGGAGGGGCTAGTGATCGACGCAGTCGAGATTGTCACCACCCTCGCAAGTGACGAGCACGCAGCGGCGCTGGTGGACGCGCTCGTCGAATCCGGCCTGTGTGCCTGCGTCAAGCGTACCGATGGGGTCCGCTCGACCTACTACTGGCAGGGCGACTGGCACACCGAGGACGAGGTCGAGGTGCGGGCCTTGTCACTCCCTGAGCATGTGCTCCGTCTGACGAAGCTCATCGCGTCTGCCCACCCGTACGACGTCCCGGAGGTGCTGGTTCGCTCTGTCGCGCTCCCGCACGATCCGTATGCCGAATGGGTGGTCACGACCATCGCCAAGCGACAGACTCGACCGGTCGACGCGTCCAAGCGCGTCGCACCCCCTGACGTCGATGCTCAGCGCTGACGACCGTCGGTGGCTTGACGTCGCCTTCGGTCTGGCCGAGGATGCTGCGCGGACGGCTGAGGTTCCGGTGGGGGCCGTGGTGGTCCGCAGTGGTCGCGTGCTCGGCGCGCGTCACAACGAGACGATCGAGCGGCGCTCCAGCCTTGCGCACGCGGAACTGCTTGCGCTGTCGGATGCGCTCGCCGATGCCGGCGACGGCTATGTCCTCGGTGCGGACGTGTACGTCACTCTGGAGCCGTGTGCGATGTGTGCCGGGGCGCTGGTGCTCGCCCGTGCCCGACGCGTCGTCTTTGCGGCTTGGGATCCAAAGGCGGGTGCATGCGGGTCGCTCATGAACATCGCCGCCGATCCGCGGCTGAACCACGAGCTCGAGATCGTCGGCGGGGTCGATGCCGAACGAGCTGCTTTGCTCCTTCGCCGTTTCTTCTCGGAGCGGCGCCCAGGCGTCGTGCCGTAGACTCTGCTTGCGTTCGGCGACTTCGGTCGTTGGGCGGGGAGGGATGCGAGAGTGGCCGAATCGGGCGGTCTCGAAAACCGCTGTACCCGCAAGGGTACCGTGGGTTCGAATCCCACTCCCTCCGCGTGGCGTCTGTGCCGGCCCCGCTCGGGGCTGGCACAGACGTAGAGTCTCGATGGTGCGGCGGCGAATGCCGTGGTCTTACACGTTTTCGAGCGCGTCCGACTGGTGACCAGTCGTGGTCCAGCCGTGCAGCCTGTGAGCCTGCGGTTGCTTGGTCCGGGACGTCGCTGATGGTGCAGAAGGGCCTGGACCACTGGTGGTCCGAGCACGATCCATTAGCATGAGCGAAGCCTTGGGGGCGTAGCTCAGCTGGAAGAGCGCCTGCTTTGCACGCAGGAGGTCAGGGGTTCGAGTCCCCTCGTCTCCACGCGGGTCACTTGTGGCTACATGTGCTACATGTAGCGACGTGAGTGGTTCTATTTCGGTGCGGGACCTGGGGAACACGGTCAGCGAGGTGATCCGCCGGGTCGAGAGCGGCGAGAGGTTGACGGTCACGGTTGACCGGCGACCGGTCGCCGAGATCGTGCCCTTGCGCCGTCGCCGGACGGTGTCGGCGACCGAGGCGGTCGCAATTGCGTCTCGCCACCCGGCCGACCGCGGGCTCCTGAGGGAGGTGCGGAGTCTGCTGTCCGACACGACCGACGATCTATGAGGGCACTGCTCGACACCTCGTTCTTCGTCGCCACTGAGTCGGGTCGACCCCTGGGCGCGATGGAAGGGGTGACCGACACAGAGGTGTCGGTGGTGACGGTGGCCGAACTGACGCTCGGCGTGCTCATGGCGAATGACGATGATCGACCGGCGCGAGTGGCGACGCTTTCAGCCGTGGAGTCGACGTGGGATCCGCTACCGGTGGACGCCGAGGTGGCGCGTCAGTTTGCCCGTGTGGCCGCCGTGCTGCACGCTGAGCGCCGCCGGGTCCCGATACTCGACGTGCTTGTTGCGGCAACCGCGATGGTCGAAGGGATCCTGGCCGGGTCCCCGTAGGCTGCTCCACCCGTTGTGCGAGTCCAAGCCCCACGATGTGGGGAAGGAGGACAGCACACGATGAAGAGACGCCGGCACACGACCGAGCAGATCATCCGGAAGCTGGCTGAGGGCGAGAAGCTCCTCGGCCAGGGCCAGTCGATCGAGGAGGTGGCCCGCCACCTGGAGATCACCGAGTCGACCTGGCACCGTTGGCGCAACCAGTACGGCGGCATGAAGGCGGATGACGTCAAGCGGCTGAAGGAGCTCGAGAAGGAGAACACGCGTCTCAAGAAGATCGTGGCCGACCAGGCCCTCGACATCGACATGTTGAAGGAGCTGAACCGGGGAAACTTCTGACCCCGGACTGCCGCTGGCGGGCCGTGGTGGCCCTCCGAGAGTAGTTCGGGGTGACCGAACGCCGGGCGTGCCGGGTCGTCGGCCAGCCCCGCTCGACTCAGCGCCTCAAGCCCCCCATCCCCTCCGACGACGAGCTGGCACTGCGGGCGTGGCTGCGTGACTTTGCCCGGCGCCGTCCGCGCTGGGGCTGGCGGCGGGCCGCCGTCGAGGCGAAGAAGGCGGGCTGGCGGGCCAACCACAAGCGCATCCACCGCCTCTGGATCGCCGAAGGCCTGCGTGTGCCCTACAGAAAGCGCAAGAAGCCCCTGCGGGGGATCGGCAAGCCCGTCGGGGCGATGTGCCCGATCCGGCCCAACGTGATCTGGGCCATGGACTTCCAGTTCGACCAGACGTCGGACGGGAGGATGCTCAAGTTCTTGAACTTCTTGAACGTCGTGGACGAGTTCACCCGCGAAGCCCTCGCCTGTGACGTCGAGCGTTCGATCGACGCCGACGGGGTGGTCAGATGCCTGGACCGCCTGGCCGCAGGTCGCAGCGCCCCAGTCTACGTCCGCTTCGACAACGGCCCGGAGTTCATCGCCCACGCCGTGGCTGACTGGTGCCGGTTCAACGGTACCGGGACCGTCTTCATCGATCCCGGCAGCCCCTGGCAGAACGCCTGGATCGAGAGCTTCAACGGCCGGATGCGCGACGAGCACCTCAACGGCCAGCAGTTCGACAGCCTCCTCGAAGCCCAGGTCCTAACCGAGGACTGGAGGATCGACTACAACATGAACAGGCCCCACAGCGCACACGGCTGGCTCACTCCGGTCGAGTTCGTCGAGGCCTGGCTCCACCGACAAGCACATCAACTCGCAAAGCGGGTGGCTCAACTCTTGGGGTCCCCTCAATCCCGGTCGTCACTCAAGACCGCGACTACGACGCCGTTCCGGGCCTCGAGGTGATCCGGGTCTGATGGTGGCTCCTGTCGGTGCGGGCGAACGCATTGATCCGTTCCCGCAGTTCAGGCAGGTTCGAGTGAGAAGTCGTCAGCTCCATTGACGACGGATGTCGCGTGTCTGGATCAAGTCTCGGTGTGAGACTCGAACTTCTGCCGCCGGTCGAGCCGACGAGGCTCGGGGTCGGCCGTCTCTCCGCCAGCGGTCGTTGTGGACGGTGGTGATGACCGCTCGGGAGGCTCCGTAGCGGGCATGGGAGCACAGGTTGGCGTAGCACGCGCGAGCCCACGCGCTCGCAGGCGTCCGCGGTCGAGATCCCCGTGGCGATGAGCTGCCAGAAGGCCTACTGGAGCATCCGTGGTGGGTCTGGCCGCCCTGGGGAGCGCATCGGCGGCCGCAGGGCACGATCGGCCGCCCACTGTCGCCTCGCTCCCGGAGGAGCCTGGTTCCTGTTTGGTTGCACATGCACCTGCGTCATCGGGGGTGTTGCAACGACCGGTTGAACCCGGACCGTTACCGCCGCGGGGAGCCCGGATCCGTGAATCACGAGGTCACCGCGAGTTCGGCTGCCCAGCTGGCCACGGAAGCTGCCACGGACTCCGGGCCGTTGCCGACTCGGCGGAAGCCTGGGGCTCCTCGCTCGGCGAGGATGCCATCGAGGGTGGCGACACGTCTCCGGCATCGGTGTTCTCATCCAATGTCCGGAGTCACATCGCCCGTGACGGTCGTACGTTGACGATCGACTCGAAGAACCAGTCGGGCTCGGGCACATCAGGCGAGGCCCGCGTCGAGGAGTTCGAGGATCTGCCGGGCACGCTCTCGGATCGCAGTGAGGTCACCGAGTCGATCGAGGTTGTGCAGGAGCGGGGCCATGCGCGGATGGTGAGCAAAGCGTTCACGGTGTCGGTCGAGAAACCACCAATACAGCGTCGTGAAGGGGCATGCGCGATCTCCCGTGCGCTGACGAGGGTCGTACTCACAGGATCGGCAGTAGTCGCTCATACGTCGCAGGTACGCACCTCCCGCGACGTAGGGCTTCGTTGCCATGACGCCGCCGTCGGCCCAGAGGCCCATTCCGATCACGTTCGGCACCATGACCCACTCCGCTCCGTCGACGAAGCGCTCCCACATCCAGTCGAGCATCGCGGCCGGCTGGACGCCGGTGAGGGTGCCGAGGTTCGCCAGCACCATGAGTCGTTGGATGTGGTGGACCCAGCCATGGCGCTCGACCCCTTCGAGCGTCGTTCGCACGCAGCGCATCCTGGTTCGTCCGGTGGCCAGCGCTGGCGGCAATGGTCGCTCAGCACCGAGTGCGTTCTGACTCCGATACGTGGGGCCCTGCCACCAATAGAACCCACGCACGTACTCACGCCACCCGATCACCTGGCGCAGGAAGCCCTCGGCGGACGAGAGTCCGACGCGACCGTCCCGAAAGGCGCGTTCGACAGCCTCGACAACCTCGTGCGGGTGGAGGAGGCCGAGATTCAGGGCGACGGAGAGCATGGAGTGCGCGAGGCGCGGTTCGTCAGCCAACATGGCGTCCTCGTACGGTCCGAAGCGACTAAGTCCCTCGTCGATGAAGGCGCGCAGGCGTCGCAGTGCTCCGACCCGATTGGTCGGCCACCAACCCTGGGGTGGGTCTCCGACAGCTTGATCCGGCAGTGAGGCCACGATACGCACATCGAGCTGATCGAGCTGATCGACGATCACCGTGGGCCATGCAACCGGGGCTCGTGGCGGAGGCAGTCGGTTCTCCGAGTCGAAGTTCCAGCGGCCTCCGGCGGGTCCGTCTTCGTCCATGAGGATGCCGAGGCGCCGACGCTGCCAGCGGTAGAACTCCTCCATGCGTGGGCGACGCCCACGCTCAAGGGTCTGAGCGATCCACTCGCCGAACTCCTCGCGCGTCGTCAGGAAGAGGTTGGATGCAACGAGTTCGACCCCAAGCCGGCGAGCCAGCGCCTCGCCAGCGAACGACTCCGGCGCCATCATGCGCACGGTCTCAGGTCGATAGGAGGCGCGGTGGGCCGCGAGACCCTCGGTGAACGTGTCGGCCTCTCGCTCGTCGACACGGAATCCCTCGGCTCTCAGCTCGGCTGCGAACCGCGCCATCCCCGCGAGGATGGCGTGCAGACGCTGGCGATGCCATGGGCGGGCGGCCAGCTTGGCTCGGCTGACGACGAACAGCACGACCGTCGACGACGGGTCTGCCCCCTCGAGTGACGAGATCGATCGGTTGAGTTGGTCGCCGAGGATCCAGACGGTGGTTGGCCGTGTTCCCACGTCCTCAGTCTGGTGGCCGGCGGCGGCCCCGCCGCCTCGAGCGTCACATGCGCCGCACGCCGACTACGAGCCATGCGCGGCCGCAACGATGGCGGCCTCGGTGCTTGGTGGTGCGATCTCCGTGGCTCGAAGAAGCGCTGGTTGTCCAGAGGCCGCCACCCCGCGTTCTGGTGCGCCGATGAGGCAGACTAGGCCGATGGTCGTGGGGCATCGAGGGGCCCGCAGCTGGTGAAAATCCGGCATCAGCGCGCGTGGTGGTGTGGGGGTGCGCGCCGACCGAGCACGGCGCAGCGCGAGAACGTCGAGCAAGGTCCCGGCCGAACCCGTCGGCGGGTCGTCCATGGACATCGTCGCTGGCATCGCAGCTCTGCAGTGGTGCGGCTGCCCTCGTTCCCGAGGGCCAGTAGAGGGAAGGAGGGACCTGTGGTGCGAACCGGTGTGAACCGCCGAGGACCAGCGCGATTCGTTTCGCTGCGGAGGGTCTACCGACCCGTGGGAGTGGGCCAGGCGACGCCGCAAGAGCGTCGCACGAACGCCATCCTCACCGCTGCATCCAGGGACTCGTGTCGGGCGGCCCGCGCCGTTACGCCGATCGTGGCGTTGCGACGGTCGTGCGTCGTGAGCGCGACAGTCGTGTGAGAGGTTCGTAGGCTGTGCAACGTGGCGCGGTCTCGATCCGGATCGATCCCTCGGGGATCGGTCGTCGTGGCTCGTTCACGTCGCAGCCCAACCAAAGGTGCCGTACCCGCCAAGGTCTGCGCGACGTGTGGTCGAGTCATGACTTGGCGACGCCGGTGGGAGCGGACCTGGGATGAGGTCCGCTACTGCTCCGATGCGTGTCGGCGAGCAAAATCCCGTGCCATCGACGTCGCGCTCGAGGGTGCGATCTGCGACCTGCTTGTCGGGCGGCGTCCAGGTGGCTCCATCTGCCCTTCCGAGGCCGCTCGGGCAGTCGGAGGCGACCGGTGGCGCGAACTCGTGGAGCCGGCCCGTGCAGCGGCTCGACGTCTGGCGACTCGCAACGTCGTCGAGATCACGCAGCACGGTCGGCCGGTCGACCCCGCGACGGCGCGTGGTCCGATCAGGATCCGGTTGAGCACCCAGCAGGCCCCACCTCCGGAGGCGTGATCGCTCAAGGCCTTGAGCGCCCACCGCAGGAACGCACCTGCCTCGCGGTACGGCTCCAGGCGACCAGGTTTCCGTCGGTTTCGCGAAGGCTCAGCTGATCGGGCCCGACACCCGTCCGTGGATGCGGCCGAGCGGTCGCCTCCGCGACGCGAGCGTCCCGCGTGCTCGTCGGGGCAGCTCAGGCCCTGACCATCGGCGGAGCGACGTCCGCGGTCCGCAGTCCATCGTCGCTCGTGAGGCGACCTAGGCGCAGCAGGACAGGTTCGCGACGTCCGTTGTGAAGCTCTGTGCTGCGAGCCGAAGCGCCTCGGAGGCCGTGAGGTAGGGTGCCCACGTTGTCGCGAGGTCGCTGATCGTGAGATTGGTGCGGAGTGCGAGCACGGCGCTCTGGATGACTTCGGCTGCGTTCACGCCCCAGAGGTGCACGCCGAGGAGGCGCCCACTCGTGCGTTCTGCGACCATGACGGCCAGGCCCTCGGTCGCGTGCTCGACGATTGCACGTGGGAGATCGGCGAACGAGAAGGTGGTCGACTCGGCGTCGTAGCCCTGGTGTTGTGCCTCGTCGAGCGTCAGACCGACCTGGGCCAGGGGCGGATCGGTGAAGACGACGGCGGGAATCGCGCGGTCGTCGAAGTGCTCGTCACCGTCGGAGAGGGCGTTGCGGGCTGCGAGCGCGCCCTGGGCGGCAGCGACGTAGACGTACTGGGGTCCGCCGGTCACGTCGCCGGCCGCCCAGATGCCTCGATTCGACGTACGCATGGTGGCGTCGACGACGACTTCCCCGCGGGCCCCGAGTTCGACGCCGACCGTCTCCAGCCCCAGATTCTCGGTGGTGGGGCGCCGACCCACGGCCGCGATCACCCGATCGACCTCCACCTGCGTCGCACCTTCTGGTCCTTGCAGCTGGAGGAGCCACCCTGAGGTCGTCGCCTGTGCAGAACCGACCGTGGTCGTGAGCGCCACGGCGACACCGGATGCGCGGAGGTGCTCGACCAGGGCTCCTGTCAGTTCGAGCGGCGCACTCGCGACAGCCTGGGGAGTGCTCTCGATCAGGTGGACCCGGGCTCCGAGCCCGCTGTAGGCGGTCGCGAGTTCGAGACCGATCGAGCCGGCGCCGATGATCGCGACGCGAGCGGGAATCTCGAGCGCCGTGAGAGCGTCGGTGGAGGTCCAGAGCTCCGCTGGGTCGAGACCGTCGACCGATGGCAGTACCGCATGGGCACCGGTTGCGATGATCCAGCGGCGCGCGGTGAGCTCGTCACCGCCGACGCTCACCGTCTCGTCGGACACGAAGCGCGCAGTACCGTAGCGTACGTCGATCCCCATCCGCTCAGCGAGATCGCGGTACTTCCGCTTGACGAGGCTCGAAACCACGCCGCGAACCCCGGCAGCGAGTTCGTCGTGGTCGATGGGGAGTGTCTCGGCTCCGAGGCCCGGGTACGCCGATGCGGCGAGGCTTCGGCGGTGTGCCGCGACGAGCAGTGCCTTCGAGGGCACGCAACCCACGTTCACGCAGGTGCCGCCCAGCGCATCGCGTTCGATCAGGACGACCGAGGCGCCGCGTGCGCGAGCCTCGAGCGCGGCGGCAAAGGCGGCTGAGCCAGAGCCGATGATGCCGAGATCCCAGGGAGCGGATGCGTGAAGGGTGCTCATGACCATGTCCTCCTCCTACACTCGGTGTGTCTGGACATCAGTCTGCGCCTTCCAGCTAGCTGGAATCTTGTACCCGCGGATTCAGCTATGCTTCAGCCATGAGGATCGGCGAGCTCGCAGAACGAACCGGCGTGCCCTCGAAGACGCTGCGATTCTGGGAGTCGATCGGGGTCTTGGCCGAGCCTCCTCGCGATGCGTCGGGCTACCGCGTGTACGACGATCTCGCGATCGGCCGCATCGAGTTCGTTCGTGCGGCGCAGACGCTGGGTCTTTCGCTAGGGGAGATCCGCGAGATCCTGGCGGTGCGGGACCATGGCGAGGTTCCGTGCCGTCATGTGGCGACGCTGCTCGAGCGTCACCGTGCGCGGGTCGAGCAACAGATCGCCGGTCTCGTGATGCTCCGTGACGAGCTGGAGATGGTCCTCGGGCGAGCTGCGTCCCTGCGACCGGAAGACTGCCCCGAACGCGAGGTGTGTCACCTCGTGGTCGCGCGCGCCGTTCCGACGACCGAGGTAGACACCGCACAGAGCGCGACGACGTCCTAGTCGGTCGTGACAAAGACCACTGGGCGGTGCGTGACCACGGAGCGCTGACGTCTGGGTTGCGAGCCGGGCCTAGCCGTTCGGGCGAGGTCGGTCGGCGCATGAGCGTTGCTGCTTCCGTGAGGCGCTCAGGGCGACTCGCGACGTCCAACGTGCATGATGCCCTCCAGCATGCACGATGCAGTGCCCTGACTCCCCGTACCAATTAACCAAGATTGCAATGTTCATCATTTGGTGATGTCCGTCGGCCAAGTTGCAACATTGCAAACGCTGGTCCTGGGTCATCAGGGGGTGGTGGTGGCGCTACATTTCGTTGTGTGAACAACGGCGAAGGACAACGTTCCTGGTCGCTGTTCGCAACGATAGGACTTGCACCGCAGGTCGTGACTGAGGCCTGCTGGGCGCTGCTGGCGACACAGCCGGAGCCGATCGTTCCGGACGAGATCGTCCTACTCGCCACGCGTGTCGGTGCCGATCTGGCGCAGCGGCTCCTCGGCGAATCCGGGCGGCTGGCTCGCCTCTACCAGGAATGGGCCCCCGGCGTGAAACCACCGCGTGTGTCGCTGTCGACCATCGAGGCGTCGTCCGTCGCGATTCCCGCCGAGGACGTCGACTCCAACGAGGCGGCCCTCGCCTCGGGTGAGGCGGTGTTCGCGCAGCTCGCCGAACTGGCCAAGGACGACAGCCAAGGGATCCTCGCCCTGCTCTCTGGCGGTCGTAAGACCATGGCCTATCACGTGGGGTTGGCGTTCTCGCTGTATGCGCGGGCGGGCGATCGACTCCTGCACGTCATCGTCCCTCCCGCCTACGAGCGGGCTCCCTCGTTCTACTACCCGAGTCGCGAGCAGGGCACGATCGTGAACCTCGACGGCGTGCGCCTCGATGCTGCCGCGCGCGTGGTCACGCTCATCGACGTCCCCTATGTTCGCCTGAGCGCGTTTCGCCAACTCCTCGGCGTCGGCGCCGAGCTTGCCCTGAGTGTTCGCGCGGTCAACGATGCGCTCAATCCGATCCTCACGCTCGAGACCGTCGGGTCGATGTCGCGATTCGTCTGGGGAGGCGTTCCCCTCGACCTCCGTCCGTCGTCGACCCTGCTCCTGAGCTTGCTGGTTCGTCGCGTCGTCGAGGGCGATGGCTGGCTCGCCGCTCCCCGCGAGCGCCAGCGCGACCAGGCGCTCGGTGCGGAGCTCATCGAGCTTGCTCGAGCCATCGATGTTCGGATCGACCGTCGGACCATTCGGGCCACGAGGTCGGGCGTCGATACCGCGTGGCTGCGCCCCCGTTTGTCGAGGTTGAATTCGGAGTTGAACGAGCACGCGCGTCACGGTGTGATCCCCATCAGCCTCTTCTCGGCAGGGAGGTCGCCTCGCCGCTACCGGATCAGCATCGATGCCCGCCAGGTCGATCCGGAGATCGTGCGTCGCGTCGGGCGTAGGCCGAGCCCAGCTGCTGCGGTGCTCAACGACCGTTGACACGCTGAACTGCCCGTTCGGCGAGATCGTCGCGGCCGGTTCAGGTTCGAGGTTTGCGATGCCGATGGCCACGGCATGGTTTCATTTGCACGTCATGCAGCGAGGTTGTCGAGGGCAACGCGCGTGGCTCTTGCTCTTGGCCTCGTTGCCGGTGGCATCGCGAGCGTGTTGGGAGCACAGACAGCGCTGACGGCAGCCGCGACCGCGTTCCCGGCGACACCTCCTGGCGCGGTGAGCGGTCCGTTCCAGGTCCGTGGCAACGTCATCGTCGACGCAGCCGGAGCGCCCGTGTATCTCCACGGCGTGGACTGGCCGAGCCTCGTGTGGAATCCGGATGGCCAGTGGGCCAACGCGAGCCAGTCGGGGGTCAATCCGAATGAGTTCGTCGCGATGGCCAAGCAGTGGGGTGCGAACGCCGTCCGTATCCCGGTTAACGAAGCCTTCTGGCTGAAGGGTTCGCCGGAGTACGCCCCTGGCTACATCGCAACCGTCGAGTCGGTCGTGTCGCTCGTCGAGCACAACGGCATGATCCCGATCATCGATCTTCACCGGGTGATCGGGGCCGACTCGGTGACCGCGACACCCTCGGCCAACCCCGCGTGCGCCCCGGACGTGCCCAGTGAGACCTTCTGGCAGCAGGCCGCCTCGATCTTCAAGGGTGATCCGAACGTCATGTTCGAGCTCTACAACGAGCCCCACGACATCCCATGGTCCGTGTGGCGCAACGGCGGGGCCATCACCTGTGCCGATACCGGCCAGTCCTACACGGCCGTTGGCGAGCAGCAGCTCCTCGATATCGTGCGCGCGACCGGCGCCGAGAACGTGGTGATCGTCGACGGCAATCACTGGGCAGGCAACCTCGCGCCGATCGCCGAGTGGGGCCTCGCTGGTGCGAATGTCGCCTATGGCTTCCATCTCTACGTGCACGAGAGCACGCCCACCACCCCGTCGCAATGGAGCGCATCGCTCGGAACCGTGCCGTCGCTCGCCCCGGTCGTCGCGACGGAGTTCGGCGTGCTGGGGTGTGCGACCCCGTATCCGACCTCCACCGAGCAGTCGATCGTCGACTACCTCGAGCAGCACGGCATCGGTTGGACCGCGTGGGGCTGGTTCGCCGGACCCAACGGCGGCAGCTGCAGTTTTCCGTCGCTGATCGCCAACGAGCAGGGAACCCCCTTCGACGGAGGGGTCGTGGTCCAGCAGCAGAGCCTGGGCCTTGCCAGTGGTGCGGTGCAGGCGAACGAGCCCGCCGCGCCCTCGGTGACGACGGCGTCGGGCTCGACGGTCTCGGTGCCCGCGCTCGGAGCGCTCGGTCAGGCCTATGCGGTCGTCGACGAGACGGCGGGCTCCGGGTCGCTCGCTCTCACGCCCGTGGGGGCCGCGTCCCCGGAGACGATCGCACTGAGTACGGGGCAGAACCTCGTGCCGCTCGTCCAACCGGGCTCGGCCGTCGAGACGAGCACCCCCGTGGCGCTCACCGTGCCTCAGGGTGCAACCCTCACGGGTGTGATCGACGAGCCTTCGATCAGCGGCGTCGCGACGCCCATCGCCATGGCGGGCACGTCGGGTGCTGCGGCCTGCACGCCCCAGGTGCGATGGGGGAACGCCACGATCACGCAGACGAGTGCCGGTATCAGCGTCACCGCAACGAGCGGCTATCCGGCTGTCGAGCTCGTGGGGCCGAGCTGTGCGCTGAGCGGTGCCGACGGCTACACCGTGTCGGTGAGCTCACCCACCGGGGATGCGCAGGTGACGCCGTTCGCACTGTCCTCCTCGTACCACGCCTCGTTCCTGCCTGACGCAACCGTGGGCCAGCAGGCCACGACCCTCGCGCTCGGTCCGGGGGTCGGAACCTCGCCCGTCCTCGGTCTCCAGCTCGATGCGGCTACCAGTCCCGAGACCATCGTGATCTCGAACCTGACCGGTTGGGCCCCGACGACCACCGTGGCAGCCTCGACGATGCAGGCAAGCACGGTCTCCTCGTCCACCTCGACGACTTCGTCGACCTCGACGGCCTTCGCGCCCTACGTGGACATGACCCTGCCGCCGACCGGCACCCTCGCCCAGCTCGGCTCCGAGTCCGGCGCCAAGGCGCTCACGCTGGCGTTCATTGTGAGCTCGAAGGGCACCTGCTATCCGAGCTGGGGCAACTACTTCCCGGTGGGCCAGAACAACGGCCTCTTCCGCAACGAGATCGCTGCCTACCAAGCCGAGGGTGGCACGCCCATCGTCTCCTTCGGCGGTGAGATCAACCAGGAGCTCGCCCAGGTGTGCTCCTCGCCCCAGGCGCTCGCCCAAGCCTACGAGACCGTCATCAACACCTACCACGTCTACAACCTCGACTTCGATATCGAGGGTTCGGACCTGAACGACCAGGCCGCTGTGAACCTGCGCAACCAGGCCCTCGCCCTGGTCCAGCAACAAGAAGCAGCGCAAGGCCACCCAGTGAGCGTCTCCTACACGCTGCCGGTTATGCCGTGGGGTCTGCTCGCGAACTCGCTGTATCTGCTGAACTCGGCGAAGACCTACGGTGTCGACGTGTCCAACGTCAACGTCATGGCGATGGACTACGGCATCCCCCAGGCCCAAGGTGCGATGGGCACGATGGCGATCGAGGCCGCCCAGGCCACCGAGCAACAGCTCGCCTCGATCTGGTCGAACCTGTCCACCGCCCAGCTCTGGCAGATGGTCGGCGTGACCCCGATGATAGGGCAGAACGACCTCTCGGGTGAGATCTTCACCACCCAAGACGCCCAGCAGCTCGGGGCCTTCGCCGAGCAGGTTGGCCTCGGCAGGCTCTCGATGTGGGAGATCCACCGCGACGTCGAGTGCGCGAACAACGCCGACGAGGACTCGAACTACTGCTCCGGCACGACCGAGACCCCGTGGCAGTTCTCGCAGATCTTCGAGCAGGCCGCCGGTGGGTCACTGCCCGCTCCGTCGGATCCCACGCCACCGCCGTCGGATCCCACGCCACCGCCGTCTAACCCGACGCCCGCTCCCACCAGCCCGACGACGCCTGGCCCGATCTCGTTCTCCTCGGGCTCCTTGGCGGGCACCGCGACGGTGACCTCCACGTGGTGGGGTGGTGGTCAGGTGGACGTGACCATCAAGAACACCGGCACGGCTCCGGTCTCGGGATGGACCCTCGGGTTCACGGTGCCCTCGGGTGAGAGCATCGGGAGCCTCTGGAACGGCACGGTCTCCGGTTCGACCGGCACCGTCACCGTGACGCCGGCGAGCTGGAACGGCACCATCGAGCCGGGCGCGAGCATCCAGGTGGGCTTCACGCTCAACGGTGGGCCCGAGAACGGCGTGTTCCCCTCGAGCTATGAACTCAGTGGGTCGTCGACCGCGAGTGACCCTGCGCCGACGACGCCGACACCGACGCCGACCTCGTCCGGCCAGCTCACCGCCACCGCGACGGTGACCTCGACCTGGTGGGGTGGTGGTCAGGTGGACGTGACCATCAAGAACACCGGCACGGCGCCGGTGTCGGGATGGACCCTCGGGTTCACGGTGCCCTCGGGTGAGAGCATCGGGAGCCTCTGGAACGGCACGGTCTCCGGTTCGACCGGCACCGTCACCGTGACGCCGGCGAGCTGGAACGGCACCATCGAGCCGGGCGCGAGCATCCAGGTGGGCTTCACCATCCAGTCATCGGCGAAGTCTGCGACGCTGCCGACGACGGTCAGCGTCAGCGCCTAGCCCGACGCGAAGGAATCCGATGCTGCCGCGGACGCTCGCACGACGACGCGCCACGGCAGCATCGGACAGGCGCGTTGGATTCGCCACGGTCCGACGTCGCGCTCACCGACGGTGATCGCGGGGTCGGCCGAGGCGATCACCCGGCCCTCGAGATTCTCGAGAACCCAGGGGAGCTGGCGTCCTGCCGGTGTCGCCACGAGGAGTCGGAAGATGGCGTCGAGGCTGAGGTCGGCGCCGACGATGCCGGCCGGCGCGCCGGGGGCTGGCCTCGAGACGGTCACGACCATCAGGTTCGTCCCCGAGCGATCGAGGTAGGGCCCGACCAGGTTCAGTGTGCCTGATTGGAGGGGCTCGAGGAACCATGGCTGGTGCTCGACGTCGTAGAACGTGAGCGACGTCGGCTCGAGGGCGACGAGTAGCTCGCTCGTGACGGTTCCACGTCGCCACCACCACCAGAGGCTGTCGGCGCGTCCGCCCGCTCGAATGACGCCTGCCCCGAGCACGATGGAGCCCGGTCGCGATAGCTCGCGGCGCACGAGCACTTCGACGGCGTCGTGGGTCGCTGCCTCGTGAGCGAGATCGTCGAGCAGCGCTCGAACGTCGCTCATCGCAGTCGCGAGCGTGCCGATGAGCTCGTCGAGCACGTCTGGTGGGCTCATCGCTGGCCGTCCTCATGCGTCGTGGCGATGAGGGTGGCATGCACCCATCGCGTCATGCGCTCTGCGTGTCGCTGCGCGCGTCGACCGGCTTCCTCGCTGGTTCCCTCGGCGACCGCCGCCACGAGGCTGCCGAGTGACGCCAGCATGGCGCTCCTCTCGGTGTCGGAGCGGAGCTGAAGGAAGCCTCCGAACCAGAGGAGACAGTCGAGTTCGACCTCGAGGAGCTTCGTCGACTGTGCCAGTGCAACCAGTTCGAGATGGAGTTGGAGCTCATGCATCAGAGAGAGTTCGTCGAGCATGGTCGCAGCCAGCGAGAGCGCCAAGCGTTCGCCGTCGGTGGCGCGCTCGGCCGCGAGGGTTGCGCTCCTCGTGAGGATCGCTGCATGGAGGTCGCCCTCGTCGCGAACCTCGGAGGGACCGAGTGTGCGAAGCCGTGCGATCGCGGCGGCGCGCACGGCCTCTGGGTCGGCGGTGACGACCGATCCGCCTTGGCGGCCTCGGCGCGTCGTGATCGTGCCGCGGAGCCGGAGGATGCCGAGCGCAGCCCGCAGCGTGGTGAGCGAGATGCCGAGCATGCGGGCAAGGAGCGCTTCGGGTGGCAGGCGTGAGCCCGTCGGAAGGAGTCCGGCCGCGATGGCGTGGTCGAGCCGCTGGACCACCTGGTCGACCTTGTCGGTCTCGTGCAGCGATGAGAACGGCACGTGCGTGAGCACGTGCTCGGCGGCTCGAGGCATCGAGATGACCCTACCAAATCGTCGTGTGAGTGCACCTCGAGAGTGCTTGACAGCACACTGGAAAGGATCTAACATCTGATTTCAGGTGTTTTAGGGAGGGAACCGATGGACATCCAGCATCGCAGCGACGACGCCGCGAGGCCAGCCACGGACGAAGCCTTCGTCGAGTCGTGGCGCAATGCGGCCTACAACTGCTACTCGTCCGGGCACAAGTTCTGTCGGGAGGTGTGCCCCGTCTACCAGGTCACGCGCGACGAGACGTACCTTCCCACGGCGTTCCACGCGAACATCGTCGCGATGGAGCAGGGCCTGGTCGAGTTCGAGGACGTCGCTCGCGACTACGTCAACTGCACCATGTGCGGTGCCTGCGAGCTCCGGTGTCCGAACACGCTGTTCGTCGGCGACTTCTACCGCTTCCGCACGCGCACGGTCGACGTCGTTCGTGCAGCGCGCACGCTCGCCGTCGATCGAGGTGTCGAGGAACCTGCGTGGTCGGCGTGGAACGCGGCAACCGATCGCGATCGCCACGAGCCCGTGGTTGCCGAGGTCGGCGTGGAGCTCTCCAGGGCGTGGGCGAGTTCGTTCGACCTTCCGTTCGGAGGTGACACGGTGCTCTTCGTCGACTGCGAGGCCGCCTTCTACCGCACGAGCCTCCCACAGGCCGTCGCGTGGCTCTTCAAGGCCGCCGGGGAGCCGATCGGGCTCCAGCCAGAGCCCTGGTGCTGCGGCGGACCCGCAGCTGAGATGGGCTATGCGGATCAGGCGCGGCGGTTCGCCGAGCACAACGTGGCCGATTGGCGGCGAGCGGGTGCGCGACGCATCGTGGTGCTCGATCCACACGACTACATCTCCTTCACGGAGGACTACCCCCGTTACTTCGGCGACGACTACGACGTCGAGGTGGTCCTCGCGTTGGATCTCGTCGCGGGTTGGGTGCGCGAGGGGCGCCTCACTCCGACGCTCCCCATCAACACCCGCGTGACCTACCACGATCCCTGTCGACTGAACAAGCGCAAGGGGATCTGGGTTGAGCCCCGTGCGCTGCTCGCGTCGATCCCGGGTCTCGAGTTCGTCGACGAGGATCGGGTGACCCAGTGGAGCTACTGCTCGGGAGGCGGCGGGGGGCTCGCGATCGCACGCCCCGAGGTGACGGCCGAGCTCTCGCGTCGGCGGGTGGCGCGCGCGGCGGACCTCGAGGTCAACGCCGTCGTGACCGCCTGCCCCTGGGCGGAGCGGCCGCTCTCGAACGCGGGCGCCGAGCGGGGCATGGCGGTCATCGACCTGCTCGAGCTGGTCGCGATCTCGTGTGGTGCGCCCATCGAGGTGCCGGGGTGGGTCCGATGAGCCTCGCCGTGGGTCTCGACGAGGGGCTCGTCGCCGAGCTCAGCGCGATCGTGGGTCCCGACCGCGTTCGTACCGATGCGGGGGCGCGCCTCGCGCGCACGCGCGTCCCGGCGCCGTTTCCGGTCCATCGGTGGCGGGAGCACCTTCCGCAGGTCGTCGTGCTGCCGCACACCACCGAGGAGGTATCTGCGATCCTCGCGCTCGCGAACGAGCGGCGCGTGCCGGTCGTCGCGCGCGCTGGCGGCACCGGACTCACCGATGGTGCGGTCCCCGAACACGGCGGCATCCTGCTCGACATGAAGGGCTTCGGCCAGATCTACGAGATCGATCCCCTGCGTCGCACCGCCACGGTCGGGGTGGGGGTCAACATGCTCAAGCTCAACGAGGCGCTCGCCCCGTTCGGCTTGTTCTATCCCGACGATCCGGCGTCGTACCCGACCAGCCTGGTGGGCGGCAGGATCGGCACGAGCGGCTGGTCGCTGATCGGCGCCCGCTTCGGCCACACCCGCGATCTGGTCCTCAGTTTCCTGTGTGTCCTGGCAGACGGGCGCGTGGTGCGCATCGGTGACGGTGGCGGACCGAAGATCTCGAAGAGTTCCACGGGTCTCTCGCTCAAGCAGCTGTTCATGGGCCATCAGGGCACGCTCGGGATCGCCACCGAGGTCACGCTGAAGCTCTACCCGAAGCCAGAGGCCGAGCTCTCCCTCTTCTGGGGCTTTGCACGCTACGAGGATGCCCACCAGTGCGTCGACGCCCTCGCTGGCGCCGGGGTCGCAACGTTCGCGGGCGCCGTCCTCTTCGACGAGGCCAAGGTCGCCTACCTGCGCCGCGACGACGAGGCCTACATCCCCCAGCCCGCCTCGGTGCGCTCGGTGGTCTGTACGGCCTTGTATGGCTGGGAGGACGAGGTGCGCGCGGGTGGGCGACGGCTCTGGCGCATCGCCGCCGACCTCGGCGGACGCTACCTCGGCGACGAGATCTCCCAAGGCGACTGGGCCTCACGCCACGATCGCTACGCAACACCGCTCCATGGGCGCCGACTCGACGGCACCGTCGTGCCGATGGGGTGGCATTGCGAGGACGCTGCCCTCAATCACCCGGAGATTGTCTCCGTCACCAGGCAATGGCATGCGATCGTGGAGGAGCTGCGACGTCGCTACGACGCCTTCGACGACTGGGGTACGTTCGCCTACACCAGCGCCGATACCGGCGTCGACTACCTCGTCGAGATCGACGTCGGTATCTGGGAGCAGGTGCTCGACGACGGGATGTGGGACGCGTGGGTCGAGGCCAAGCGAGCCATCGCTCGGGTTGCCGTCGGCGCCGGGGGGTCGATCTCTGCCTGCCACGGCGCCTGCCGCGCCGGCGATGTCGACGTCGTTCCCGAGGAGCTCGAGGGAAGCCTGGCCATCATGGACGCGATCGAGGAGGCACTCGATCCGCACGGCATCTTGAATCCCGGCAAGTACCATTTCCGCAAGGGGAACGTGTTCCAAGGGGGCCAGCTGTGAGCTTTCGCTCTCGCGACGAGTTCGACCTCCCCACGCCACGGCGGATCACCGATGTGGTCGTCCAACGCTTCGAGCACGTGTTCGAGGTCGATCCGCGACTCATGGCCCCGTCGGTCCCCCAACAAGCCATCCCGCGCTGGGACCTCACCCGTATCGTGACGGCCCGGGGCGAGTACCTGGCCTGGATGCATCGCCACTTCGCCCGAACGGTCGTCAACGGATCGGAGCTCGGCGAAACGTCCGTGTCACCAGGTGCAACGGAGGAGTAGGATCGGGCCAACGCTCAGACAGGGGGTGAGCGTGGAGCGAAGGAGGGGGATTGCCAGGACGATGTCGAGGAGCCGGGTGCGCGATCGTGCCCACGCACCGAGTTGCGACGGAGAGGTCGCCGTCGCTTGAATCCGCGCCGCGCAGATGGCGGCGCATCCGTCGGATGATGACTACGAAGCCAAGGGGGGAGCATGCCTGAAGGACCATGGGAGGACGAACTCGCCTCCCACCATCACCACCACGATCCTGACGCCGCGAGGCTCGCAGAGCTTGGTTATCGCCAAGAGCTCGACCGCGTGATGACGCTGTTCGAGAACTTCTCGGTCGCGTTCTGCTACCTCTCACCGGTCGTCGGGGTCTACTCGTTGTACGCGCTCAGCGTGGGGTCGGCAGGGCCTGCCTACCTGTGGCTCATCCCCGTCGTGGTGATCGGCCAGCTGTTCGTCGCGCTCGTCTTCGGCGAGCTCGGCTCGAGTTATCCCATTGCCGGGGCACTGTTCCAGTGGTCGAAGCGCCTGCTCGGCAACGGCTACGGCTGGTGGGTCGGATGGATGTACGGCTGGGCGCTCATCATCACGGTAGCGAGCGTGGACACCGGCGTGCCTGGGTACTTCGCCTCGCTCGTCAACAACGTGTTCGGCACCCACTGGGATGGCGCGGCTCCGAATGACATCCTGCTCATCTCGACCGGGTTCCTCGTCGTCCAGACCGCCTTCAACATCTTCGGCGTTCGCTTCCTCGGTTCGATCTCGCGGATCGGCACGTGGTTCGAAGTGCTCGGTACCCTGGGCGTCGCGGTGATCTTGTTCTCCGTGGCGACGCACCACTCGTTCTCGTATCTGTTCTCGAGCGCTGGGACGACGCACGTCGCAACGAATCCGCTCGGGGTCAACTTCATCGGGCACTGGTGGACCGGTGCGGCGTTGATCGCGATCCTCGGTCCGGTCTACATCTTCTATGGGTTCGAGAGTGCGGGCGACGTCGCCGAAGAGGTCGTCGACGCGCAGCGTCGCGTGCCGCGCGCGATGGTGAGCGCGCTCGTCGTCGGAGGGCTCGTGTCGATGATCCTCGTCGCAGCACTCGACCTGGCGATCCCGTCAGGGCCGAAGGGCCTCGCGCTCGCGGCGACGGGGGGCGTCCCTGCGATCTTGAGTGCGGCGATCTCGTCCAAGCTCTTCCAGGATCTCATCTTGCTCGTGATCACCTTCGCGTTCTTCTCGTGCGGCACGGCGGTGCAAGGCGCAGGAGCTCGTCTCGCGTTCTCCTACGCCCGAGACCACGCCGTCCCGGGGTGGCACTTCATCCGCCGCATCTCGCCACGCCGTCGCACCCCGGTGGGCGCCATCTTGATCGCGGCCATCATCCCGGAACTGCTGTCGTTCCTCGTGCACTTCACCCCGTCGAAGCCGATCCACATCGGCTTCATCACCTATCCAGCACACGTGAACGCCCTCTCTGCGCTCGTGAGCTTCGGTGTGTCCGGCATCTACATCTCGTTCCAGATGGTGGTGCTCGCTTACCTCATCGCACGGTTGCGAGGGTGGCGTCCAGAAGGTCCGTTCCAGCTCGGCCGCTGGGCCGTCCCGGTGGCGGTGCTGGGGCTGATCTACGGCGTGGCGATGATCGTGAACATCGTCGCCCCCACCGGGCTCAACTCACCTCGCGGCGCACTGTTCAACTTCGACTGGCTCACGCTGCTCGTCGTCTTCGTCATCGTGGTGATCGGGGCGGTGTACTTTGCTATCGCCCGGCCGCACATCTCTATCGCGGCCGCCACGGCGAGCCGTGAGCTCGACCAGACGGACGGCGCTGCCACCCCCGTCGAGCAGTCGTAGCGCGGACCTCGAGGGCACCCGGCACGAGACCGGGTGCCCTCACACGTGTGGGAAGGTGCGAAGGCGAGCTTCAGTCTGTACCGCGGGCACCGTCGCGGCGACGGGGGGCGCCCATGAGCCGTCGCCGCAGCTCGGGGCGAGCTACCATGTGCTCATGGCGAGGCAGCTCACAGCACCAGCGAGATGGGTCAGTCCGAACGGAGACTGGGACTGGATCGCGGGTCGGCTCGGGCCGTTCGGCGGTGGTTCGATCACCTCGGTGGTCCCGGCTGGCTTTGGGGCCTATGCCCGGATCCTTCATCCCGTCGAGGAGCCAGAGGCGGATGGCCGGTTGGTTCGCTGGTCGGACGTCGCTCGGTGGGCCGGTACGACGCTCCGTCCCGACGCCCAGTTCCACTCCATCGCGTTCCCACGGGTACGTCCTGAGGCGCCGGCACCGTGGCGCAGCCAGGGGCCAGCGCGAGGCAGGCTCGCTCGTCCCGACGCGGACGCGCTCGCCAGACTCCTGCGCGAGCACACGTCGACGCCGGAGGACTGCTGCTTCGGCCTCTGGGACGGCTACGGCTTTGGCGGCATGCTGCTTGCAGCACCCGGCGCGGTGCCAGAACCGCTGCCCGATCCGATCCCGGCAGCCGTGCGCGAGGGACCTCGCCTGCACCTTCCCGAGCGCGATTACCTCTGCTACGTGGGTCCTGTCGAGGCGATCAGTGCCACCCGTGGCCTCGGCCGATACCAGACCGCCAACCTGGCGTGGCCCCGCGATCGGGCGTGGTTCGTCGCATCGGAGATCGATCTGCCTTGGACCTACGTCGCAGGGAGCGCTGCACTCATCGATGCCCTGCTCGCGGAGGTCCATCTCGAGGCGCTCCCTGCTGTTCCGACCGATCCGGTCGTCCGGGTCGAGCCGTGGGTCGTCGACCTCGTCGGGCGCGCGGCCGTCGAGCTGAAGGAGGCCGGCCACGTGGCGATCGAGACGACGATGGGTACTGTCGAGGCCTGGCTGGAGCATTCGAGGCGGGGGCGCTCGGCGGCCATCCGCATCGAGTCCGTGTGCGACGACGGCACCCACGGCAGTCATTGGATGGCGCTGCGTGAGCACCAGGACCCAGACGTGATCCGCAGTGTCCTCGAGGATGCGGTGGTGGGGCTCGTCGAAGGGTCGTAGCGGGGCGCGCGTGTGCTCGCGGTGTCGGAGTTCGCCAGCGATGACGGCGCTACCTCGCGCACCGTCGTCGGGTCCGGGCTCGCCGAGCGTGCGACCCGGGCGTGTGACGGGGACCGGGATGCTTGCCGTGACGGTGGGAGCCATACGATCGACTCAGCGTGTCGAGGCGGGGTCGGAGCCGCTCGCGCTGACAGCGGCGCTGGAACGGGGCCGGATGCTCGCGGTGACGGTCGCGGACAGCCCGCTCGTCTTTCGACGTCGACAGGTGCCGACCACCTGTCCCGAGCAGTCGATGGCCGCCGTCCGATCGTGGGCGCGGACGACGTCGTCGCCTCAGTCGTCGTCGGGCGCTCGGTCGACGTCAACCACCGTGCCGTTCTCGAAGTCGACCGAACCGGCCGCGTAGTTCCACACCACCTCTGGCTCACCGTCGTCGACCGTGGTCGTGATGGAGCCCGGGGCGCCCCACAGCGCCTCGACCTGCGACTCGGTCGCGCCGTAGGGGATCCAGGGAGCGTCGCCGCCATCGCTCGTAGGTGCGGGAGCTTGGCTCGTTGCGGCCGGTGTCGACGGCGCGGGTGTGGTCGCAGCAGGCGGGGGTGGAGCCGACTGGGACGGAGCAGATCGGGCTGCCGGAGTCGACGTGGGGGCGACCACGCTCGCGTGGCTCCAGAGGTCGTCGAACCACGCGAGCGCCAGCGCATGCACCGTCGGGTTGGCGGTGATGACGCCGACCTCGCGGTTGTCGTTCATCGACACGACGGAGAAGTTCTGCGATCCGACGAAGGTCGCGTCGGCGGTCACGATGAGCTTGGCGTGGACGTAGGGATGCGTGAGCGTGCGCACTTGGACGCCGGAAGCCGCGAGCGCGGCCGCTCGCCGTGCGGCCGCCGCGCCGAGGGGACCCGCGACGAGGAGACGTGCCTCGGGGCCGTCACGTTCGAGGGCGCCAGAGAGCACAGGAGCGTCGCCGAGCTCTTCTGCGGTGACGGCGATGGGCCCGGTGTGGAGAGCAACGACGCGATCGCCGGCTGCGATCCTGGCGAGACCACGAGCACCGCCCGCGGACCGGGCCCGACGGGTACGCCACGCCAGTCGGCGCGAAAGATCGCTGCGAGGGCCGTGACGATGCTCGGGCTCGAGGTCTCGATCGCATCCTCGGCCTGGTCGTTGCCGAAAGCTGCGGTGGTGGCGTTCTGAGAGCCGAGGATCGCGCGCTCGCGCGCGCTGCCTGGGTCGACGACGAGGTACTTGGCGTGGTCGAACGCGTAGGCGCCCTCGAAGCGTCGAGGCGCCTCGCGCACGAGCACACCGCTGCCAGCGAGGGCGGTGGTGGCGATCCTCGGTGCTGCTGCGTCGTCGTAGGGATGACCGTCGATGATCACGTAGACGGCCACGCCTCGAGCAGCGGCGTCGCGGAGTGCGCCCAGCACCTCGGGGCTCGTCAGCAGGTACTCGTTCAACTCGATGACGTGGCGAGCACCGTCGATGGCTTGCATCCAGGGACCGATGCCCGAGCCGGGCTCTTGGAGCCACGTGGTATCGGAGGCGGTGAGGCGGACAGGTGCTGTGGGCGCTGGCGAGCGCTGCGAACGCGAGCGGGTCGGACTCGCGACCGAGCTCACCGCAACGGTCGGAGGACCGGCGTCGCTCGCGTGGTGGGCATCGGCCGTCGACGCACAGCGAGCAAGGCTCACGCATGCGGTCGCCACGGCGAGGAGTCGTGTCCTTGCCCCCGTGCTAAGGACGCGTGTTGCGCTCGGTCGACGAGTCCTCATCGTCGATGGGCCCCACCCGCCACGTGGTCATGGTAGCTCGCCCTCACCCGCCGGAATGGCGCGGCCCTCGCCTCCGGGCTTCTGTCGATCGATCCGAGCACTCGGGCCGATGGGTCGGGCAAGGCTCGATGAGGGAGAGCGGGGCGCCGTGGTGGCGCCCCGCATCGCGTCAGGGGGTATCCGTCGCGGTGGTACCAGTCTCGTCGGCCGTGCTGGGCGCAGCGCTCGGCGCGTGTTGCGAGTCGATGACGGCGTCGTTGCCCGCGACGAAGTGAACCTCGACGCGCTCCTCGCGACGCGCACGCTGCTGGTGGACGAGGGCGGCAAGGGCGCTCTGGTCGGCCGTCGTGAGCGGGGGAGGAGCCAGTGAGCGCGGCCAGAGGCGACGCACGAGGACCACGTTCAGTTCGGCCGCGTAGAGCGTCGCCTCGGTCGCGATCGAGAACCATGCGATGAGCCCGAGGACGATGCCGAAGACGCCGTAGGTCGCCGATGCGTGTGCGAGGTCGTGGGTGACGAGGACCCCGCCGATCTGTTGGAGGATGCTCCAGACGACGCTCGCCACGATGGCGCCCGTGACGAGGTCGCCAGTCGCGATCGCCGCCGGTGTGAGCAGGCGGAACCCGAGCACGTAGAGCCCAGCATTGGCAGCGACCGTGGCCACGACGATGACGACGGTGATGACAGCGGTGTGGCCGAGACCGGTTGCGAGGGCGGCGATCACCGAGGTTGCGAGCGCCCCGAGGCCGAGCACGGCGAGGATGCCGAGGTTGCGCAGCGTCCTCGGAAGAAAGCCAGGCCGATCGACGAGCGGAACGTTCCACACGTTGGCCATGGCGTTCTGGGCGGCGGACGCAACGCCCTGGGCTCCCCAGATGAGGCCGGCGATCCCGACGACGAGGCCGATGATCGAGTGCGACGCGAGCGCATGCACGCGAACTCGGCTTGCGAACTGCGCGCCGAGCACCGGAATCGACGCGATGGCACTGTGGGCGACGTCGTGGACGAGGTTCGGATGGTGGGCGAAGACGATGCTCGCAACCGTCACCGCCACGAGCAGGAGGGGGACCAGCGAGGCAAAGCCGTAGTAGGCCACGAGAAGCGCCCAGGTGGAGGCGTTGTCCTCGCCGAACTTGCGCACGATCGCAAACGCGATCGCGAGGAGCTTGTGGCGCTGTTGGAGGTGGTCGAGGCGGCGCATGAGCCGGGTGAGTCGCTCCATCCCCCTCGCAGTGTACGAGGTGATCGCGGACGAGTCCGGCAGGACCTCACCTGCAGGGCGGACCGTCGACCGTGTGACTCGGCCCGTTGGGCCCAGCGACGAGGGATTCGTCCCGGTACGATACCGAGGTCATCAGAGGTTCGCAGAGCGCGATGCCACGCCTCAGAGCCCCCGTTCTCGGCCAGCCGCCCGGTCGCGCACACCCTGCCAGGTGGTCGTCGGCTCGTGGCCGTCGTATCGGTGAACTCGAGCCGGCCGATCCCCGGAACCTCCCGCTGGCGCTGCGAGCGTGCGGTTGGCGAAGGCGGGGATGCGACGACCGGGTCGTTCGTCGTCTGAGGACCTCGTGAGCGACGGCTCGTGCGGTGCTCGTGCCACGGTGCTAGACCCACGAACGTGGAGCAGGCCCTCGGCGACAGCGGCGACACGGACCGAGTTGTGGTGGCGTGAGAGGTGCTGTCGTGATCGCGCACCGACGCACGCTGGGTGTCGGCCTCGCAGCCGCTCTCCTCACCATGGTCTATGGCGCTGGGCTCGCCACGGCCGGCGCTCGCCTGCCTTCGTCACGACTCGCTCCGCCGGTACGGCTGGACGTCAGCGTGCAGGCACTGCTCACGGGGTTGCCCCCGCAGGTGGCGGCCGGCGATCTCGATGCGCCGATTGCGATGCCACCTTCGGGCCAGGCGTCGATCGGTGCCGTGAGCGACCGGTCCGGTGTCTCGAGCCGCGCTGTCTCAGTGTCGTGCGCCTCTGGCTCGATGTGAGCTCATCGCCGCAGACCGAGCGGCAGACCGGGCGTGCGGGATCCTCGCACCACCCTGACCACGAACCCTCGAGCAGCCGGGCGTCACGTCCCGCGCGTCGTGCGAGTGCGATGAGGACGCACGCCGTGATGCCCGATCCACAGGAGGCGACGATCTCGCGATCGCCCACGGGGCCGAGGATCCTGCGTGCCGTCGCGGGATCTGGGAAGCGACCGGTCGCGGCCACCTCGTCGATCGGGAGCGAGCGAGCTCCAGGGATGTGGCCGGCTCGGGGGTCGATGGGCTCGCTCTGGCCGAGGTAGCGCTCGTGCGTCGAGGGGTCGCCACCGGCAAGCTGCCGAGCCGGTCGGGGATTGTTGCCCGCACGGTCGCGCTGGGGGCAACGCCGAAGGTGGCGAGGGCACCAACCACCGCATGCGGGTCGGGGATGTGGTGTCGACCAAGCTTGGAAGCGCGGTACGGACGGCAAACCACACAATGGTTCGATCCGAGACCAGTGCATCCTCGGGACATGCGGAGCTCGTGCGGCAAGGACTTCGGCCGATGTCGGTGGCTTCGGAGGCCCACGCATCGACGAGAACCGTCATCGGCTCACCGAGGACACTCTGTGAGGACGCCCAGGAGGCAGGGACAAGCCGCCGTCGATTGAACGTCGAACAGGAGATGGGCCGGTGAGACCACACTGTCTCACCGGCCCTGTCGCCATGACAGTCCGCTGGTCTACTCCAACTCGAGGTCCCGCAGCTCCTCGCTCTCGCCGTGGGGATCATGGTCGCGGAGTGCTGGATCGATGAGTGTTGGCTCATCGAGCACCTCGACACCAGCATCCTCAGGGTTGACGACCTCGCCGTGGATAGCGAGGTCTCCGACAGCGAGCACCTCATCCGGGTAGCGCAGTGGCACCACCAGACCCACGAGCTTCAAGATGACGAACGTCCCGACGGCAGATATGGCTATCACCGTGAGGCCAGCACCGAGCTGCAAGAGCAACTGGCCCGGGTGTCCGTAGAGCAAGCCGGTCACGGAAGACGACGATGTCTTACCGGTGCCGACGTACTCGATGACGTGTGGATCTGCGAGGATGCCGGTCAGCAGACCGCCGGCGAGCCCGGCCACCCCATGTGTGTGAATGACGCCGAATGCATCGTCTACCTTCCTGAACAAACCCTTTTGCGACCAAACGTTGAACGACCACCACACGATGAATGAGGCGATGATGCCAAGCGCGAGCGCCCCGAGCCCGTTCACGTATCCTGCGGCAGGGGTAATCGCCACAAGTCCGACGATCATCCCATTGATCGCTCCGCCGAATGTTGGCTTGCGATTGAGGCGCTTGGACGACATATCCATGAAGAGCCACGTCAATAGTGCCGCTGCCGTGGCGATGTTCGTGTTCAAAACTGCAGTCGCGGCATCAGCCCCAGCAAAGTAAGGATCACCGCCGTTGAAGCCATTCCAACCAAGCCACAAGATGCCGGCACCGATGGCCATATAGACAAGGTTGTGGGGCCGCTCATGCTCGCGGTCACGGTGCAGCCGAGGTCCGATGACCGCCGCGGCGACAAAGCCCGAGATGCCAGCAGAGAGGTGGATGACGTATCCGCCAGAGAAGTCGACCGCTCCCTTCTGAGCCCAGAACCCACCGCCCCAGAGCAGGAAGGCGTCGAGGCTGTAGACCACGGTCGACCACAGCGGCACGAAGATCAGCCAGGCTTTCAGGTTCATGCGGCCCCAGACCGAACCGAGAAAGAGGAGCGGTGTGATCGCTGCGAAGACGAACTGGAAATAGACCAAGGCCGATTGTGGGAACCGAAAGCTCGGCATGAGTCCGTCGACGAGTGGTATCGATGCCTGACTCTGCTCGGCGTGTGCACTCGTCGAGAGGCCGGGATGTCCGAGGAAGGAACCCCAGAGACCGCTGCCAAGGTGAATGGGAGACCCGAAGGCCATGTCGAATCCCCAGAGCACCCACACAACGAGTACTGCAGAGAAACCGACGAACGCCATGGTCATGATATTGACAGCCCACTTCTTCGGCGCAAGACCCGCATAGAGTACTGCGAGCCCAGGAATGGACATCAGCCCAACAAGAGTGGCCGCAGTCAACTGCCAAGAATTATCGCCGGGATGCAGCCAACTCGCGTACGGAAGTAACGCTGCTATCACTCACTCCCCCTTCCAAAGCCCAAAGGATGCGCGACATGGTATGAGCTGCATCGGTCGTTCTGCAATGATGATTGTTACAAACTCGCGACAAGGCGATCGAGAGGGCCGCGTGTGCTGAAGGAGTCGTCAGGGAATGGCGTGCTGTGGAAGAGTTCCTTGCGCACTCGTGAGCCTCAGGGAGTGGCTTTGGCGTGGGAGAGTTGTCCGTACCTCTGCGTGACTTGTCCGTACATGTGAGTGATGCTTTCACGTCATTGCGGCGCTGATGGGACCGGACATTGCCGGTACTGTGAGCACGGAGGAGCGTTCGAGCGAGACGGATCGTGGCGGAGTCCGTCAGGAGTTCGTGCGCGTCGAGCCCCGCGTGAGCTCATCGCCGCAGACCGAGCGGCAGACCGGGCGTGCGGGATCCTCGCACCACCCTGACCACGAACCCTCGAGCAGCCGGGCGTCACGTCCCGCGCGTCGCGCGAGTGCGATGAGGACGCACGCCGTGATGCCCGATCCACAGGAGGCGACGATCTCGCGATCGCCCACGGGGCCGAGGATCCGGCGTGCCGTCGCGGGATCTGGGAAGCGACCGGTCGCGAGCACCTCGTCGATCGGGAGCGAGCGAGCTCCAGGGATGTGGCCGGCTCGGGGGTCGATGGGCTCGCTCTGGCCGAGGTAGCGCTCGCGCGCTCGTGCATCCAGCACGCACAGCGACGGATCGTTGAGCTGATCTGCGAGTGTGTCGACGTCGAGGACCAGCTCGCCGGGCCACGTCGCAGGGACCGCGCGTGGGGTGGCGGCGGCACGGCGATCGCAGGGATCCTGGCACCTCGGACCCTCGAGCGCCTCCAGCCCGCCATCGAGGAGGTAGGCCTCCACTCCGAGGGCGTCGAGGAGCCACCACAGACGGGCTGCCGAAGCGCCGCGGGCGTCGTCGACGACCACGCAGGGCGCGCCGAGGTCGACGCCGAGGGCGGCGAGATCGCGAGCCACCTGGCCAGGTTCGGGCAGCGGGTGTCGGCCGGCTCCGGGGCGATGCGCTCCGGTGCCGACGGCCTCGAGGTCGACGAAGATCGCGCCTGGCACGTGTCCCGCGTCGTAGCGCGCTCGATGCTCGCTCACCGGGGTCCCGAGACGCCAGCGCACGTCGAGGATCTGCAGCTCGGCGCTGAGGTCCGTCGGGGCGAGGATGGGATCGCGGCTCACGAGCCTCCCTCTTCGAGAGAGCTCGCGAGATCGTCGTCACTGGCGTCGTCGCCAGCGTCGTCGAACGGTTCGAGGGGGGCCGGGAGCGCCTTGCCGCTACGACCGGAGACTTCGCCGAGGCGACGAGCGAGCGCCATCGCGTTGCCTCGGCCGCTCCGCAGTTGACCCTCGGCCCGTTCGTAGGCGTTCCGTGCGACCTGGAGCCCCTTGTCGATCTGGAGGAAGCTCTCGGCGAAGCTCGCGATCTTGTCGGCGAGGCGTCTCGCGAGGCGCTCGGCCTCCTCGGCACGGCTGTCGCGCTCGGCGCCGCGCCAGAGGAATCCGACCAGCTTCAGGACTGGGATGAGGGTGGTCGGGGTCGCGAGGAAGATCCCCTTGCCGATGGCCAGCTCCATGAGCGCCGGGTCGGTCTCGAGTGCGAGTGCGAGCGCCGACTCGATCGGCACGAAGAGGAAGGTCCCGTCCAGGGCGCCGTCGACGAGGCGGTCGTAGCGATGGTCGGCGAGCTCGTTGATCTGACGGCGCAGCGCCTCGGCGTGTGCGCGTGCGGCGGTGTCGTTCGCCGGGTCCTCGACCGCGCGGAGGTAGTCGACGAGCTGGACCTTGGCGTCGATGACGAGATGGCGTTCGCCGGGCAGGTTGATGATGGCGTCGGCGATCACCGTGCGCCCGTCGTCGTCACGAAAGGCGACCTGGAGGTCGAAGTCGCGATGCTGGGTGAGGCCGGCGCCGACCAGGAGGTTCTCGAGCACGAGCTCACCCCAGTTGCCGCGCTGCTTGGGGCTTCGCTGGAGGGCTTGGGTGAGCTCGTGGACCCGCGTGCGCAGCTCCTGGTTCTCGGCGACGAAGCTGCGCAGGCTCTCCTCGACGGTCCCGGTGAGGCGCTGGTCGTTGGCGAGCTGCTCGCTGATCGAGGCTGCGAGCTGCTTGAGCTGGTCCATCCGCTCCGTGAGGGTCGTGCTGAGCTGGGTCGCGGCTTCGCTCCCGCTGGCACGCAGCGTCGTGGTGATCTGCTCGCGAGCGGAGCGAAGCTGCTCGTCGACGAGCTTGCGGAGCGTATCGGCGCTCTCGAGGAGCAGCTTGCGGCCGTCCTCGAGCGACGCGAGCCGCGGCTGGAACTCCTTGTCGAGGAGCGCCGTGGCCTTCTGGATCGCTTGCTCGGAGCCGTGGTCGAGGTGCTCGGCGACGACGCGCTTGACCGTCTCCTCGACGCTTCGCTGGGCCTGGTCGAGGAGCGGACCGAGGTTCGTCTGCTCGGCAAGGCGTTGCGGCTCGAGCTGCGCGAGCTTCGTCCTCGCTTCGACGAGCTGGGTCTCGAGGGTTCGGGTCGCATCCGCGGCTGCGGCTCGTTGGTCACCGAGGCGACGAAGCAGCACGAGTGCCGTGGTGAGTGCGCCGAGGAGGAGCCCCACGCAGAAGGCGAGGACAGCGATCATCGGTCGTCGAGCGCCCAGGCTGCCTCGATCGCTACGCCGATCGCGAAGGCGTCCTCGTCGAGCACCATGCGGTTGGAGTGGTTCGCATGGGGCTCGGCGACCCCGGGTGGGGCTGCTCCCAGGAACGCCATGGCGCCGGGCACGCGCTGGAGCACGTAGGAGAAGTCCTCGGCACCGAGGATCGGGTTCTCGAGCTCGAGCGCGTGATCGGCGCCGAGGACCGAGCGGGTGAGCTCGAGGACGTGCGCTGCTTCGCGCGGGTCGTTGCGCGTCACCGGGTAGCCGTTCATGGGCCAGCTGAGCTCGACCTCGAGGCCGTGGGCCGTGGCGACACCGCTGGCGACGCGCTCGATGAGCGATCGGATCGCGCTGCGCGTCTCGTCGGTGACCGCACGCCAGGTCCCGCGCACGAGGGCGTGTTCCGGGATGACGTTGAAGGTGGTCCCAGCCGCCAGGTGACCGACCGTGAGCACCGCCGGCTCGACCGGATCGATCCGGCGGCCGAGCGCGCTCTGGAGCGCGAGCACGAGCTCTGCGGCCGCTGGGATCGGGTCGCGTGCCTGGTGTGGCGCGGAGGCGTGACCGCCCTTGCCGACGAGACGGATCTCGAACTCGTCGGCGCTCGCCATCAGGGCGCCCCCGCGCGTCGCGATCACGCCTGAGGGGAGGTTCGAGAAGATATGGATGGCGAAGGCAGCGTCGACGCCGTGGCGCTCGAGGAACCCCTCGGCGAGCATCCGACGCGCGCCGTCGTGGCCCTCCTCGCCGGGCTGGAACATGAGCACCACGGCGCCGGCGAGATCGTCGCGGTGGCGCACGATGAGCTCGGCAGCACCGAGCGCCATCGCCATGTGCGCATCGTGGCCGCAGGCGTGCATCGCGCCGGGCCGACGCGAAGCGAAGGGCAGGTCGGTCTCCTCCGTCATCGGGAGCGCGTCCATGTCGGCGCGCAGCAGCCGCACCGGCCCCGGCCGCGCGCCGTCGATGCGCGCCACGATCGATCCGAGGCTCGCCCCGAGCTCCGGCTCGAGCCCGAGCGCGCGCAGCCGTGTGACGAGGCGTGCCTGGGTGTCGGGGAGGGCGAGCCCGACCTCGGGCTCGGCGTGGAGCTCGCGTCGGAGGGCGATGACCTCCGGTGCGAGCTGGCGAGCCTCCTCGACGAGGCCCTCGGGCACGCTCATCGACGCACCTCGTCGCCGGCGCGGCCCTCGTCGCGGAGTCGGAGCCAGCGCTCGATCCCCGTCGCGTTGGCGTGGATACCGCTCAGGGTGAGGAGTCGGTCGCGAGCCTCGGGTGCCACGACCTCGAGCGAGGGCAGGAAAGCGTCGGCGAGGGCCTGCTCGAGGTCGCGCCCCTCTCGAAGTGCGCGCTCGCCCACGTCGCACCAGGCTCGGAGCTGGTCGGCCGCCTCGGTGAGCAGGTCGTCAGCGTGCTCGAAGCGGCCATAGTGCGCAAAGGCGAGGTGCGACGGTCGTCGCGAGCGCATGGCCTCCAGGCTCGCGAGCGCCTTGTCGAGGTCGAAGTCGGGCGGAGGCGTGGCTGGCCAGAGCACCCCGACCTCCGGGAGGCGTACGCCGACGGCGTCCCCGCAGAACATGGTGCCGCTGGGTTCGTGGAAGATCGAGACGTGGTGCTTGGCGTGGCCCGGCGTCTGGAGGACCTCGAGCTCGAGTCCCTCCGTGACCGTGATGCGCTGGCCGTCGTCGAGCGCCACGATCCGCTCGGCCGGGGTCGGATCCAGTCGGCCGTAGAGCTCGTCGAGGAGCGGCCCGTAGACCTGCTGGGCCGAGGCGACGAGCCGAGTCGGGTCGGCGAGGTGCCGTGCGCCCGCAGGATGGACGTAGACCGTGGCGTTCGGGAAGGCTCGTGCGAGATCGCCGACACCGCCGGCGTGGTCGAGGTGGATGTGGGTCACGACGATCGCGGCGAGCTCGCTTGGACTGATGCCGAGTTCGGCGAGCTCGGCGATGAGCGTGGGCGCGCTCGACTGCGAACCGGTCTCGATGAGGACGGGGCTCGCGCCTTCGACGACGAACCCAGCGGTGATGTGCGTCCAGCCCCCGAGGCGGGTATCGATCTCGAGCAGGCCTGGCGCAAGTGGGGTTGCCATAGCCCGAGTGTATCGAGCCCCGCGGCTCGACGATGGCGCGGGCTTCGTCGTCGCTCACCACGGCGCTGGACATCCCCCGTCGTGGGCTCCGTCTGCGCTAGGGGACGCAGCCCTCGGTGGACACCGGGTTCTGCGGGCCCGAGAGGGCGCTGTGCACCTCTGCCGCGACGGCCGGAGCAGCCAGTGCGAAGCCGACGTAGGGGTTCGTGGTCGATCGGGAGAAGACCACGCCGAGGACCTGTCCGTTCAGGCCCACCAGTGGTCCTCCGGAGTTGCCTGGCCGTACGATCGCATCGAGTTCGTACACGAGGCGGCTCGTGAGTCCCTGGTTGTAGATGTCCCGCCCGACTGCGTTGAAGCTCGCCATCACCCCGGCGGATCCGTAGGTCAGCGGTCCGCCCTCGGGGTAGCCGAGCACGACGCCCTGGGTACCGCGCGCTTGGACCTGCGTGTCGAAGTGGAGGGCGGGCACGTCGTAGCCGGTCGTCTTCAAGACGGCGATGTCGAGGTGAGGATCGTAGAGGATGACGGTGGCCGCGATCTGTGATCCAGAGGGCAGCACGAGGAACGTGCTCTGCTCGCCGGCGACGACGTGGGCGTTGGTGACGAAGTAGCCCGGACCCACCGAGAAGGCGCTGCCCTCTTGGATCTCACCGCAGGCGAGTCCCTCCACCTTGACCATCGACGGAGCGACCTCTGCTTCGACGTGGTTGACCTCGGCCTGGCTCGGGAGGCTGACCGGGCCCGCGAGCGCTGGCGGGATCGACGCGAAGACGGTCGGGAAGCCCTCGGTGGAGAAGAGGGCGTCCACCCGAGCGAAGACGCTGGGCGCAGGAGGGAGCGTGGCGTCGAGGGCGCGCACGATCTCGGAGCTCGAGACTTCGGAGGCGAGCGCCGGGATCGGCGCGTTCAAGGCGAGTGCGGCCACGACCCAGATGATGAGCAAGGTCGCGATCACCGAGACGATCGATCCGGCTCCAGCGTCCACCCTGGCGAGATGGGCTCGACGCACGTGTCCGACGATGCGCGTTCCGAGGGCGCGAGCGGCCGCCGAGGTGATGGATGCGACGCCGAAGAGCGCCACGAGGGCGATGAACGTCCGCAGGACTCCCTGTGGGGCGAGATCGGCCAGGTACGGTGCGATCGCAGCGCCTGCGAGCAGCCCGAGCCAGAAACCGATGTACGAGGAGAGCTGGATGGTTGCACCCACCCGGAGCCCACGCACGGCCGAGAACCCCACCACGACCAAGATCACGAGGTCGACGAGGTTGAACCCGAGCACGCTCGCGATCATCGGATGGCCACCGCTCGAACCTGAGCCAGTCGTGGCCTGGTGCGACCAGGGGGCACGAGTTCAGTGTAGGAGTGGGATCGTCACCTCGGCAGAGTGCCACAGCGCGGACTCAGCCAGGGGACGATGCCGCAGCCTCGGCGCCTCGGTTAACGTTGGGTCAGCACGTGCCCGAAGGAGACTGTATGCACGCCACGCCCACGCTTGCGAGTGCTTCGACCGTGGTTCGGCTCTCGCTGCACGTCCTCTCGGCGAGCATCTGGGTCGGTGGACAGCTCGTGCTGGGGGGTCTCGTCCCGACCGTGCGCAAGGAGTCGCCGGGCGCGATTCCCGCGGTGGCGAGGGCATTCGGTCGCCTTGCCTGGCCAGCGTATGTGGTGTTGCTCGCGACCGGGGTCTGGAACGTCGTCGCGGTGGGTGCACCAAGGGGCGCGTACGCCGCCGTGCTGGTGGCCAAGATCGCCGTCGCGGTGTTCTCGGGCATCGCGGCCTGGCTCCACCAGCGAGCCAGCTCGCGAGCTGGCCTCGCGCTCTGGGGTGCGCTGAGTTCGCTCTCGGCAATTGCGGCTCTCGTGATGGGGGTGTGGCTCGCCGGCTAGCCACTAGCATCGTGGGCCCACGGGCCAACGTCGTCCCATCGTCATCGACTCGTTACGTACGAGGAGCCCACGCCATGGACGACCGGCTAGGCCGCTCGCTACCGCCGCTGTATCGACCCGATGCCGAGCACGACGCCTGCGGTATCGCAGCCCTCGCTCGGCTCGACGGCGTCCGATCGCATGCGCTCGTCGAGCAAGCCCTCGGCGCGCTCGTCAACCTCGAGCACCGCGGGGCGAAGGGCGCCGAGCCCGACACCGGCGACGGCGCCGGCATCTTGACCCAGAACCCGGATGCCTACTGGCGATCCCTCGGGATCGACCTACCCGACGAGGGTGCCTACGTGACGGGCATCGCGTTCGCCGAGCGCAGCGTCGAGGAGCTGCGTGACGCGCTCGCGAGCGGGCTCGGTCCGGAGCTCCGCCTCATCGCCGAGCGTGCGGTGCCGCGTGACTCGAGCGTGCTGGGAGCGACCGCGCGGCGCAGCGAGCCCACCATGGTCCAGGTGTTCCTCGCGTCGACGCAGGGACGGCGCGACGAGGCGCTCGAGATCGATGCGTGGTTGGCTCGCCGACGGCTCGAGCATGCCCATCCGTGGCTGTACTTCCCATCGCTGTCGGGCCGGACCATGGTCTGGAAGGGGATGCTCTCGGCGCCGCAGGTGGCCGCCTACTACCGCGACCTCGAGGCCGAGGAGCTCACCAGCGCGCTCGCGCTCGTGCACTCGCGATTCTCGACGAACACCATGCCGTCGTGGCGTCTCGCGCATCCCTTCCGGATGGTGGCCCACAACGGTGAGATCAATACGATCCGTGGCAACCGCGCCTGGATGCGAGCTCGCGAGTCGCTGCTCGCTCACCCGGAACTCGGTCCTCGGCTCGCCGAGGCGCTGCCGATCACGCGCACGGACGAGAGTGATTCGGCCTCCTTCGACGCGGTCTTCGAACTCCTCGTGCGGGGCGGGAGGAGCCTCGCGCACGCCATCTTGATGATGATCCCCGAGGCGTGGGAGCACAACGAGGAGATGGAGCCGCGCGTGCGCGACTTCTACCGCTTCCATTCCTCGCTCATGGAGCCGTGGGACGGCCCTGCTGCCGTGGTTTTCACGAACGGTCGTGAGGTCGGCGCGGTGCTCGACCGCAACGGTTTGCGCCCGGCCAGGTGGTGGCGCACCGACGACGGCCTGGTGGTGCTCGGCTCCGAGGCGGGGATCGTCGACGTGGCGCCCGACCATATCGTCGCGAAGGGTCGACTCGAGCCCGGTCGCGTGTTCCTCGTCGACACCGAGCGCGGCGAGGTGCTCGACGACCTTGCCGTGAAGCGCGAACTGGCCGGCGCGGCCCCGTGGGGAGCCTGGCTCGCCGCGAACCTCGTCACGTTGGACGACCTCGCGCCACGTACCATGCTCATCCCACAGCACGGATCGATCGTGACGCGCCAGCAGCTCTTCGGCTACACCGAGGAAGAGGTGCGTCGCATCGTCACCCCCATGGCTGAGCGCGGGGAGGAGCCCATCGGATCCATGGGGGCCGACATCCCGCCGGCGGTGCGCTCGGAGGCCCATCGGCCACTGTGGGACTTCTTCGTCGAGCAGTTCGCACAGGTGACGAACCCTCCCCTCGACGCGATCCGTGAGGAGCTCGTCACGAGCGCCGCAGGCACCATCGGCCCCGAGCAGAACCTGCTCGTGCCCGAGCCGACGGCGGCGCGACAGATCTTTCTCCCGCACCCGGTCCTCGACAACGACGAACTCGCCAAGCTGCTCTACATCGACGAGGACGGTGAGCACGCCGACCTTCGGGCGCACGCCATCGACATGCTCTACCCGGTGGCGGAGGGGCCGAGTGGGCTCGAGGCGGCGATCGGCCGGATCCGGGACGAAGCGGTGCAGGCCATCGAGCGCGGAGCCGCGGTCATCGTGCTCTCCGATCGGCACGCGAGTGCGGAGCTCGCGCCGATCCCGTCCCTGCTCGCGACCTCGGCGGTCCACCACCACCTCGTGCGGCACCGCTTGCGGACCCGTGCGGGGCTCGTCGTCGAGTGCGGTGACGCGCGCGAGGTGCACCACTTCGCCGCCCTCATCGGTTTCGGCGCGGCGGCGGTCAATCCCTACCTCGTGTTCGACACCATCGTCGACCGCATGCGGGCCGGTCTCATCGTCGGACCGACGCCCCGCCAGGCGATGCGCAACTACGTCAAGGCCGCGACGAAGGGCGTCGTGAAGGTGATGTCGAAGATGGGCATCTCCACCATCGCCTCCTACACCGGCGCACAGGTCTTCGAGGCGATCGGACTGGCGCGAGACCTCGTCGACGAGTACTTCCCCGGGACACCGGCGCCGATCGAGGGCATCGGCCTCCGAGAGATCCACGAGACGGTCGCCTACCACCATCGGCGTGCCTTCGAGGTGCGACCCGAGGCAGAGGCCCATCGCGAGCTCGAGGTCGGCGGCCTCTACCAGTGGCGTCGTGAGGGGGAATACCACCTGTTCAACCCCGAGACGGTGTTCTTGCTGCAGCACGCCACGCGTGAGGGGCGCATCGAGGTGTTCCGTCGCTACGAGCAGCTCGTCGACGAGGGTGCTCGGCGGTTCGCGACGCTGCGGGGCCTGCTCGCGATCCGCGAGGCGGCCGATCCCCTCCCGATCGAGGAGGTCGAGCCCGCCGAGGCCATCGTCACGCGCTTTGCTACCGGTGCGATGTCGTATGGCTCGATCTCGAAGGAGGCGCACGAGACCCTCGCGATCGCGATGAACCGGATCGGAGCGCGCTCGAACTCGGGCGAGGGTGGCGAGGACGCCGAACGTGCGTTCCCTGACGCGGATGGTCTCGATCGTCGATCGCGGATCAAGCAGGTCGCCTCCGGCCGCTTCGGCGTGACGAGTTTCTACCTCGCATCGGCGGACGATCTCCAGATCAAGATCGCCCAAGGCGCCAAGCCAGGCGAGGGTGGCCAGCTCCCGGGCCAGAAGGTCTACCCCTGGATCGCGAAGACGCGCATGGCGACCCCCGGTGTGGGGCTCATCTCCCCGCCCCCCCACCATGACATCTACTCCATCGAAGACCTCGCCCAGCTGATCTACGACCTCAAGGCGGCCAATCCGCGGGCACGGGTGCACGTCAAGCTGGTCGCCGAGGCCGGCGTCGGCACGGTGGCCGCTGGGGTCGCCAAGGCGCACGCCGATGTGATCTTGATCTCCGGTGGCGACGGCGGGACGGGAGCGGCTCCACTCACGTCGCTCGCCCACGCAGGGAGTCCCTGGGAGCTCGGCCTCGCCGAGGCGCACCAGACTCTGCTCGCCAACGGGCTGCGCGATCGGGTGACCCTCCAGGTGGACGGCCAGCTCAAGACCGCACGCGACGTGATCGTCGCCGCGCTCCTCGGTGCCGAGGAGTTCGGTTTTGCGACCACCGCGCTCGTGGTGTCGGGGTGCATCATGATGCGGGTGTGCCACCAGGACACCTGCCCGGTCGGGATCGCCACGCAGAATCCGGTCCTTCGCGAGCGCTACAGCGGTCGGCCGGAGTTCGTCGAGCAGTTCTTCTGGTTCCTCGCCGACGAGGTGCGCGCGTGGCTGGCCAAGCTCGGCGCCCGGTCGTTGGACGAGATCATCGGTCGTGCGGACCTGCTCGAGGTCGTGGATGCACCGGAGGCACGCCAGCTCGGACTCGAACGGCTGACGTGGGCGCCGGAGCCGTGGCCGGGGCAGGCGCGCCGGCGGGTTCGCTCCCAACCCGACGTGCTGGCCGGGCGGCTCGACGAGGACATCATCGCCCAAGCCGAGGCGGCGCTCGAGCGCGGCGAGGGGGTGACCATCGCCGCCGAGGTCACCAACACCGATCGGGCGGTCGGGACCACCCTCGGCTACGAACTCACCCGACGGTGGGGGGAGGCGGGGCTCGCCGACGACACCATCGTGCTGCGCCTCAGCGGAGCCGCCGGCCAATCGCTCGGGGCGTTCGTGCCGCGCGGGGTCACGGTGGAGCTCGTCGGCGAGGCCAACGACTACGTCGGCAAGGGGCTCTCCGGTGGGCGGCTCATCGTTCGTCCTCCGGCCCAGGCCGCCTGGTCGACGGACGACACCATCATCGTCGGCAACGTCGCCCTCTTCGGCGCGACGAGCGGGGAGTGCTTCGTTCGCGGTGTGGCTGGGGAGCGCTTTGCCGTTCGCAACTCGGGCGCCGTCGCGGTGGTCGAGGGCGTCGGTGATCACGGGTGCGAGTACATGACCGGTGGTCTCGTGGTGGTGCTGGGGCGGTTCGGACGCAACTTTGCGGCGGGCATGTCGGGCGGGCTCGCGTTCTTGTGGGATCCCGACGAGCGGTTGCTGGCGCGCGTGAACCAGAGTCTCGTCGACCTCGATCCCGTTCCCGATGAGGAGCGTGATCGACTCTGGAACCTCGTCGCTCGGCACGCAGAGCTGACCGGATCGCACCGAGCGCGCCAGATCGTGGCCGAGGGTCCGGGTGCTCTCGATCGCTTCCTCTGCGTCTACCCGCGCGACTTCAAGCGCGTTCGGAGCGAGATGGGACGCGCCGCCCTGCGTCAGCGCACCCCGACCGCGTCATGAGGATGCCCGCATGACGAGGCGCACCACGACCCGACGAGGCGCGAGCCAGCCAAGGAGGCGACGCCATGGCCGCTGATCCGCAGGGATTTCTCACCTTCGAGCGAGAGGGTCCGCCCAAGCGACCCGTAGCGCTTCGGATCCGCGACTGGCACGAGGTGACCGACCGGTTCGACCCCGCAACCCTCGAGCGCCAGGCGCGCCGATGCATGGACTGTGGCATCCCGTTCTGTCACCATGGGTGCCCACTCGGGAACGTGATCCCCGAGTTCAACGAGCTCGCCGGCCGCGGGCAGCTCGAGCGCGCGGCAGAGCGACTGCTCGCGACGAACAACTTCCCCGAGTTCACTGGTCGGCTCTGCCCGGCGCCGTGCGAGGCGGCGTGTGTGCTCGGGATCAATCGGGATCCGGTCTCGATCGAGGCCATCGAGCGAACCCTGGCCGACGAGGCCGCAGAGCGCGGCGTCGATCGACCGATCGTGGCCCAGCGTCGCAGCGGTCGTCGGGTGGTCGTGGTGGGTTCGGGCCCTGCTGGTCTCGCAGCCGCGCAGCAGCTCGCGCGCGCCGGGCACGAGGTCGAGCTGCTCGAGCGCCACGATCGTGCAGGCGGTCTGCTGCGCTATGGCATCCCAGAGTTCAAGCTCGAGAAGCACCTCGTCGATCGGCGTCTCGAGCAGCTCGTCACCGAAGGCGTCACGGTACGCACCGGCGTGGGCGTCGGTACCGACGTCACCTTGAGCGAGCTCGTCGCCGAGGCCGACGCTGTCGTGCTCGCGCTCGGCTCCACCCGTCCTCGCGATCTCGTGGTCGAGGGACGCGCGGGAGCCGGGGTGCACTTCGCGATGGACTACCTGCGCGCGGCCAACCTCGAGGCGCTCGGGACCCCGATCGTCGGCGCACCGAGCGCGCGTGACGCGCGTGTGGTGATCGTCGGCGGCGGCGATACCGGGGCGGATTGTTTGGGCACGGCGCACCGCCAAGGGGCAGCGCACGTCCTGCAGCTCGAGATCCTGCCAGCGCCGCCGCGAGAGCGTTCGTCTCGACACCCCTGGCCGACGTACCCGGTGCTGCTGCGGACCTCGAGCGCGCACGAGGAGGGCGGCGATCGCCGCTGGGCGCGTCGCACGGTGCGCATCGAGCGCGGCGAGGACGGACGAGTCCTCGGGCTCACGACCGAAGCCGTCCAGCTCGTCGACGGCAACCTGGTGGCGGTCCCCGGGACCGACGAGCTCATCGAGGCCGACCTCGTGCTGCTCGCCATGGGCTTCGTCGGTCCGGAACTCGACCGCATCGACCCCGAGCGCGCGCTCGCTCGGACGCCTCAGGGGACCATCGCGACCGACGACCGCTTCGCGACCTCGATTCCGGGGGTGTTCGCAGCTGGCGATGCGAGGCGCGGGCAGTCGCTCGTGGTGTGGGCCATCGCCGAGGGACGTTCGGTCGCGCACGACGTCGATGCGTGGCTGATGGGCGCAAGCGACTTGCCACGGCCGATCGAGCCCTCGACGCGCGCGCTCGCCGTCTAAGTTGACAGTGAGCTGAGCCTTCCTGCCTCGGTATGGTCGGTTCTGGCTTGAGCCGGTCCGAGATCGAGTCGATACCCTGATGACGGGAGGCGGTGTGGGCGGTCGCACGCTGGCATGGGGGGCTCGTCCGCTGCTGCGGACGCTGCTCCTCGTCGTGCTCGCTGCCGCCTTCGCAAGCGCCTTCATTACCCTTCGCCCGGGCTCGTCGTCCTCCGACGCGTTGGCCCCGGGCCGGAGCGCGCTCGCCTCGGCGACGATCAGCCCCGGGTATGACTTGGTGGCGGCCGATGGTGGGGTGTTCAGTTTCGGTGACGCCGGCTTCTACGGCAACACCTACACCCTGGGACTCACAGGCCTTGGAGGATCGCGCCCCCTCGCCGCCCCGATCGTCGCCATGGCCCCGACCCCCGACGGCAAGGGCTACTGGCTGGTGGCAGCCGACGGTGGGGTGTTCAGTTTCGGTGACGCCGGCTTCTACGGCAACACCTACACCCTGGGACTCACGGGCCTGTCCGGCTCCCGCCCCCTCGCCGCCCCGATCGTCGCCATGGCCCCGACCCCCGACGGCAACGGCTACTGGCTGGTGGCGGCCGATGGTGGGGTGTTCAGCTTCGGTGACGCCGGCTTCTACGGCAACACCTACACCCTGGGACTCACAGGCCTTGGAGGATCGCGCCCCCTCGCCGCCCCGATCGTCGCCATGGCCCCGACCCCCGACGGCAAGGGCTACTGGCTGGTGGCAGCCGACGGTGGGGTGTTCAGTTTCGGTGACGCCGGCTTCTACGGCAACACCTACACCCTGGGACTGACGGGCCTGTCCGGCTCCCGCCCCCTCGCCGCCCCCGTGGTCGGGATCGTCCCCGATCTCGCGCCACCGCCACCGCTCGCGATCGATGCCCAGAGTGCGAGCCAGGCACTCTCGCAGCTCGCCGTCGCGAGCGCCGTCTCGGCGACCCTCAGTCCGACCGGTGGTGTGCCCGGCTACCGGTGGTCGGCGAGCGGTTTGCCAGCTGGGCTCTCGCTGACGAGCGCTGGCGAGCTTGTCGGTGTGCCCCTCGCTGCAGGGTCCGGGACGGCCACCTTCAGCGTCACGGACTCGGCGGGCGAGACCGCGACCCTCAGTCAGGCCTGGACCGTGGCGATCGGCTCGCAGACGTCGCAGCAGGTCTCGCAGAATTGGTCGGGGTATGCGCTCGAGGGCGCGGCCCGGGGTTCGGTGACGAGCGTGTCGACGCGCTTCGTCGTGCCGACGCCGCAGACAACGTCGACGACCTGCGAGAGCAGCGTGCCCTGTGATACCAGTGTGTGGATCGGGGTGGACGGTGCGACGAATTCGTACCTGCTCCAAGCGGGCGTCGCCGTCGGGAACCAGGCGTTCGCGGGCGAGGGATTCTGTGGCTCTGGGGCCGCGGCGGAGTGTGCGTGGTGGGAGGAGATCACGCCGTCGAACGAACAACCGGCCGTGCCCATCTCGCCCTCGGCCCTGTCGGTGAGTCCCGGCGACACCATGGAGGTGACGATCACCGAGGTCGGGGCCGATCAGTGGACGATCACGATCGCCGATCTCACGACGGCGCAGCAGGTCACGATCGGTGCCGCGACGCCGATCAGCTACGGGGGGCCCGCGAACTCGGCGGAGTGGATCGCCGAGGCCCCGACGGTCGCCACGTCGACGGGGACGTGTGAGTTGCCGGCGGAGCCGTCGGTGACGTCGTTCCTCGATCCGCTCGCGGTCGCAACCCCCGGGACCACCTTCACGCTCGCGCCACTCGCCTTCAGCGACTCGACGGCGTCGTCGATCAACCCGGTCTGTCAGTTCCCCACGGCGAGCTCGATCGCTACCCAGGGCGACATCACGAGCCCGCTCGGTTCGTCGTCGGGCGGGACCACCTTCAGCGTCCAGACGTCGACGACCCCGTGAGGGTCTCGGTGCCGGGGCGGCTGCCCAGGGTGTCGTGGTCGCTGAGCGCAGCGAGGGCGCCGAGGAGGTCACCGACCAGGTGCGGCTGCTCGACCGGGTGCCTCACCGGGCGCGTGGGGTCGATCTCGTAGTGGTTGCGACGGCCGATGCGGGTGCGAACGACGTAGCCCGCTCGAATGAGGTCCGCGACGATGCCCTGGGCTGCTCGTTCGGTGATGCCGACCCGCTCGGCGATGTCGCGGATTCTGATGCCGGGATCGCGCGCGATGCACACGAGCACATGACCGTGGTTCGTCAGGAAGGTCCAGGTGGGTGCGGAGGGCTGCCGGGACGTGCGCGACTCGATGCCCGTGTCGAGAGCGGCGTGCTCGGCATCCTCGGCGACCACGGCGGCGATCCTAGTCAGGTGAGCTCGTGCGCGGGTGCTCGCCACCGGTCGGGGGAACGCGGGCGTGATCGGCGTGAGTGTCGATTGGAGCCGGCGAGGATGTGCCGCTAGCGTGAGGGCCGAGGCGCGCTGGGGGAGCGCCCTCACGATGAGAACGCCTGGCCGGTCATCGGCGTGGGGGGCCGTGGTCGGCCAGCGCGTGCGAACCGCGAAGGAGGCCGTCGCCGATGGCACGAGGAAGCGACCAGCCGACCCCCATCACCGTCGCCTACGGCGACGGTATCGGACCTGAGATCATGAGCGCGGTGCTGGAGGTGCTCGAGAAGGCCGGCGCCCGGCTCGCGATCGAGACCATCGAGGTCGGCGAGGCGCTCTGGCGTCGGGGGATCACGTCGGGGATCGAGCCGTCGGCCTGGGAGTCGCTGCGGCGTACCAAGGTGTTCCTGAAGGCCCCGATCACCACCCCGCGCGGCGGCGGCATGAAGAGCCTGAACGTCACGATTCGCAAGGCACTCGGCCTGTTCGCCAACGTCCGCCCCTGCCCGACGTACGCCCCGTTCATCCAGACTGCGCACCCGGGCATGGATGTGGTCGTCATCCGCGAGAACGAGGAAGATCTCTACGGCGGCATCGAGCATCGCCAGACCGAGGACGTGGTGCAGTGCCTGAAGCTCATCAGCCGACCGGGTACCGAGCGACTCGTGCGCTACGCCTTCGCCTATGCCGAGCGCCACGGTCGTCACAAGGTGACCTGCCTCGTCAAGGACAACATCATGAAGCTCACCGACGGCCTGTTCCGTCAGGTGTTCGAGGAGGTGGCGAGGGAGTATCCGAACCTCGAGACGGAGACCTTGATCGTCGACATCGGCACCGCCCGCCTCGCGGCACGCCCCGAGGACTTCGACGTCGTCGTCACGCCGAACCTCTACGGCGACATCGTCTCCGACGTCGTCGCCGAGGTCGCGGGCTCCGTGGGGCTCGGTGCGAGCGCCAACGTCGGTGCCGAGGTCGCCATGTTCGAAGCCATCCACGGCTCGGCGCCCGAGATCGCCGGCCGGGGGATCGCCAACCCCTCGGGACTCCTGTTGGCTGCGGTGCTCATGCTCGTGCACGTCGGTCAGGGGGACGTCGCCGAGCGCGTCCACAACGCATGGCTCGCCACCATCGAGGACGGCATCCACACCGCCGACGTCTACCACCCCGAGCGCTCTCGGGCCAAGGTCTCGACGGAGGGGTTCGCGGCGGCGGTCATCGAGCGGCTCGGGGCCTCGCCTGCGACGCTGCCCGTGGTGCACTACCCCGCGAGCGCCGAGGCCATCCGCGTCGAACCCAGCCCACGGCATGCGTCGGTGAAGGTGCAGGTCGGTCTCGATGTCTTCGTGGAGTGGACCGGCACCGTCGACGAGCTCGCCGAGCGGTTGTCGGCGGCCGCGCCGGTCGGGATTCGCCTCGACATGATCACGAACCGCGGCCAGAAGGTCTGGCCCGACGGGTTGCCGGAGACCTTCTGCGTCGACCATTGGCGGTGCCGGTTCGTGACCGACGCCGGTGCGATGGCGCCCGCCGAGGGCGTCGCGCTCCTCGGCGCGCTCGCCGAAGCCGGCCTCGCGTTCGTCAAGGTCGAAGGGCTCTTCACCTTCGACGGCGTACCCGGCTTCTCGATGGGCCAGGGCCAGTAGGTCAGCGCGCCAGCGGCGCGAGCGCATCGGCGAGCGCGTCGAGGTAGGTCTCGACGTGGGCGAGCGTCGTCGTCGGCGCCACGAGCGTCATCGCGTGGAAGGGCGTGAGCAGCACCTCGCGATTGGCGAGCGCGAGATGGAGGTAGCGGTCGAGGTCGACGTCGGCCGCGCGAGCCGAGTCGGCCCCGGTGCGTGGAGGCGGGGACACGAAGCGCACCTCGCTCCGGGCACCGAGCTCGACGACGCTCCAGTCGAACCCATGGTCGGCCAGCAGCGCTCGCTCGCGTCGCACGAGTTCGTGGGAGACCGCACCCATCTCGTCGAAGGCGCGTTCGGTGAGCACCTCGGTGAGGGTCGCGCGCGCGGCCGCGAGGGAGAGCGCGTTGCCCGCGAGCGTGCCGCCGATGCCGCCGGTGTCCTCGAGGTCGGCGTCTCGGTCGGCGACGATGGCGTCGGCGAGTTCGGCACGAAGTCCCCAGGCACCGATCGGGACGCCGCCACCGATCGCCTTGCCGATGGTGACGCCGTCCGGACGGAGCCCGAGCTTGCCGGTGAGGCCTCCCGGGCCAGCCGAGATCGTGTGGGTCTCGTCGAGCACGACGAGCGAGCCGTAGTGGTGCGCGAGCTCGACGAGGCCTTCGAGGTAGCCCTCATCGGGGAGGACGATCCCGATGTTGGTGAGCGCGGGTTCGGTGAGGACGGCGGCGACTTGGCGGTCGGCGAGCGCGGCCTCGAGGGCCCCGAGGTCGTTGAAGGGCACGGCACGGGTCGTCGTCGCTGGATCGACGGCGGGGCCGACGTTCCCCGGGCGCGAGCGGGTCAGCGCACCGTCGAGCACGACGAAGGACTCATCCACCGTGCCGTGGTAGCACCAGTCCATGACGACAACCAGCGGCCGCTTGGTGAGCTGGCGCGCCGTGCGGAGCATGAAGCGGTTGGCGTCGGTCGCCGAGAGGGTGAACTGCCAGCGCTCGACTCCGAAGCGTCGCGTGAGTTCGTCCGCGACCACCTCGGCGTCGTCGGTCGGGAGCATCGTGGTGAGACCACCCGACTCCAGGCGAGCACGGATGGCTCGCGCGGTTGGCTCAGGGCTGTGGCCCGCCATGGCACCGGTGTCGCCGAGGCACACGTCGAGGTAGCGGTGGCCGTCGACGTCGACGAGTTCTGAGCCCTTGGCGCGCTCGACGGTGATCGCGAACGGCGTAGCCCACCGGCGCATCCAGGTCATGGGCACACCGCCGACGAGATGCTCGCCCCGTCGGCTGGCGAGCTGGGCGCTCACGGGGTGACTGGCACGGAAGCGCTCGGCCTCGTCGGCGAGGAGCGCGCCGAGACGATCACGGTCGACGAGTGTCATAGGGGATCCTTCCGTTGGATCGGATTCGTGTGTGTTCTGGCTCTGAGTCTAAGGATTACATCGCCTGTTGACAAGGATGCGACGCAAATCGTCGTCGAGGGTCGATACCACGGCCGATCGCATCCCGATCGGGGTCGCCGTCGGATGCTACGATGCGTCCATGGCCAGCGAGCTGGGCGGCCGTGCCGGAGGCACCGGACGCAGGGTGCGACTCGGGTGGGAGGCGCTCGGCACCGTCACGATGGCGGGAACGCTCTTCGTGATCGTGCTCGATCCGATCGGCTCGGCCGTGCGTGCCGTGTCGGTCGGCTTCGTCCTCGCACTCATGGTGGCGGTGTGGCTCGCGCTCGGCAGGGTCGGCTTCGAGCGGCCTGGGCTCGCCCGCTGGCTGCTCGTGGGACTCGAGGGCACCTTGCTGCTGGTGGCGGTGGCCCTCGATGCGAACGCGGCCTACCTCTTGCTCGCTTGGAGCTTCCTCGCCTACGTGCTGCTGGCGGCCTCGGTGTCGGTCCCGGTCGTCATGGGGGTCGCCGCTCTCGTCGGCCTCGAGACGCACCTGCTCCCTCGCCCCCCTGTTCCCTGGGCCACCATCGTGTCCTGGTACGTCCCCGACATCGCCGCGGGCACCATGCTCGCGGTGTTCCTCGAGCGCACGAGGCGCCACGAGGAACTCCTGCGCCACACCATCGACGAGCTGCGCGCTGCCCAGACCACCATGCGCGAGCTCGCCTATCGCATGGGAGAGCTGCACGAACGCGAGCGACTCGCCGCGCGCATCCACGAGACCGTGGCCCAACACCTCGTGGGCATCCTCCTCTTGGTGCGTGGTGAGGCGCCCACCGAAGGGGCACGGCTCATCGAGGAGGCCTCGCTCGCGGGTCTCGAGGCGACTCGATCGTTGATCCGCGAGCTGCGACGGCGCGAGGAGTCGCCCGAAGCGCTTGCCGACGTGGTCTTGGTGGAGGCGGCGCGCCTTCGCGCGGCGGGTCTCGAGGTCGAGGTGGTGGGGGACCTCGAGGGGCTCGAGTTGCCGCCGATGGTACTGGACCTCGCCGCACGGTTGCTCGCGGAGGGCTCGACCAACGTCCTTCGCCACGCGATCGGTGCGACCCGCGTCCGCCTCGAGGCCCGACTCGAGGGAGCGCAGCTCGTGCTCGGGGTGGTCGACGACGGCGCAGCTCCGGCCGACCCGCGCCAGCTCGAGGGGCACCTCGGCCTCGCGCTGCTCGCCGAACGTGTCGAGCGTCTCGGGGGTCTGTTCGAGGCCCACCCGAGAGAGCACGGTGGTTTCGAGCTCGCCGCCCGTCTGCCGTATCGGATGGCCCGAGCCATCGAGGAGCCTGCGTGGACCGCGTGATCCGGGTCGTGCTGGTCGACGACCACCCGATCGTGCGCCGTGGCCTCACCGCATCCCTCGAGCGTGCCGGTGACGTTGCGGTCGTCGGGGAGGCAGCGAGCGTGAGCGAGGCACGCGCCGTCATCGATCGGGTCGCACCCGACGTGGTGCTGTGCGACCTGCGTCTCGCCGACGGTGACGGGGTGCGGCTCATCGCGTGGCTCTCGGTGCGGGGGACGGGCGCGCCGCTGGTCGTGACCGCCTACGAGGATCCGTACCTCGTGCGATCGGCGGTCGAGGCGGGAGCGCGTGGCTACGTGCTCAAGGACGCCACCGAGGCCGTCCTGCACGACGCGGTGCGCCGGGTGGCGCGAGGAGGCATCGCCTTCGTCGGCGTCGGGGATGTGGCGGGCGTCCTCGGTTCGGACGTCGTGCTCTCCGATCGCGAACGTCAAGTGCTCGAGCTCGTGGCACGAGGCCGCACGAACGTCGAGATCGCAGAGGCGCTCGCCATCTCGGAAGCGACGGTCAAGACGCACCTTGCCCACGTCTTCGACAAGGTCGGTGCGACCAATCGCACGTCTGCGGTGCTGCGCGCGATGGAACTCGGTCTGATCGCGCGCAGCCTCGAGTACTTCACCAAGGGGCGCGGCGCGGTTGGCTCGGGTGGCCCCTAGCCTGGTGGGACTGGGGTTGGTCGTGGGACGGGTGGAGGCAGGGGGCTGGCGATGCGCATCGCAGCGGCGAGAGAGCGCAAGCACGACGAGCGCAGGGTGGCGATCGTGCCGGACACGGTGGGACGCCTCAGCCGGCTCGGTGTCGAGGTAGTGCTCGAGCACGGTGCCGGCGCTGCGGCAGGCTTTTCCGATGCGGCCTATGCCGAACAGGGGGCCACGCTCACCGACCTTGCGGCGCTCGCACCCGACCTGCTGCTCGCCATCGGGCCGCCGCCCGGCGAGGTGCTCGACACCGTACGCCCCGGGGGTCTCGTCGTCGGACTGCTCGGGCTCGCGACAGACGATGCGATCCTCGAGGCCGTCGCCAAGCGCGGACTCGGCGCCATCGCGCTCGAGCTCCTCCCACGCACGAGTCGCGCGCAGTCGATGGACGTGCTCTCCTCGCAGGCCTCGCTCGCGGGTTACAAGGCGGTGCTGGTGGGTGCGAACCTCCTCGGGCGCATCATGCCGCTCCAGATGACCGCCGCAGGCACGCTCACGCCCGCGCAGGTGCTCGTGCTCGGCGCCGGGGTGGCCGGTCTGCAGGCCATCGCCACGGCGCGGCGGCTCGGTGCGCGCGTCGAGGCCTTCGACGTCCGTCGGGCGGCGAGAGAGGAGGTGGAGAGCCTCGGCGCTCGCTTCCTCGAGGTGCCGCTCGATGCGGCCGAGGGCGAAGGCGGGTACGCAGCCGCCCAGAGCGAGGAGTACCTCGAGCGACAGCGGGCGCTGCTCGCCGAGCGCGTCGCCGAGGCCGACCTCGTCGTGACGACCGCCCAGATCCCGTTCCGCCAGGCGCCGAGGCTCGTGAGCGGCGCGATGGTCGAGGCGATGCGGCCCGGCGCGGTCGTCGTGGATCTCGCCGCCGACACCGGTGGCAACGTCGAGGGGTCGCGTCCCGGCGAGATCGTCGAGACGAACGGGGTACGCATCGTCGGCGCGTCGAACCTCGCCGCCGAGCTCCCGACGCACGCGAGCCAGACCTTTGCCCGCAACCTCGCGAACCTCGTCGAGCTCATGGTGACGGACGGCGAGCTCCACCTCGACGACGAGCTGGTTCGCGCGACGCTGGTCGTCGACGGCGGCGAGATCCGCTGGTCGCGCCCCGCCTAGGCTGAGTGGGATCGACGATCGGGGGGTTGATGACCGCTGGTGAGCTGAACGACCTGACGGTGCTCGTGCTCGGTGCCTTCATCGGGTTCGAGGTCATCTCGCGCGTGCCGACGATCCTGCACACCCCGCTGATGTCGGGATCGAACGCGATCCACGGCATCATCCTGGCCGGAGCGCTCGGCATTCTCTTCGGTGCGCACGGGGCGCTCGAGGTCACACTCGGTGTCCTCGCGGTGGTGCTCGCCACCATCAACGTGGTCGGGGGCTTCGTCGTCACCGACCGCATGCTCGAGATGTTCAAGGGGCGAAGGAGCCAGCAGTGATCCTCGCGGCCCTCGCCGCTCGCCAGGTCGCCGTCGACATCGCCTACCTCGTCGCAGCGTCGCTCTTCATCCTCGGTCTGCGGGGCCTCGCCTCACCCCGCTCCGCTCGACGCGGCAACCTCACGGCCGCGGTCGGCATGGTGATCGCCATCGCCGCGAGCCTCGTCGGTGAGCATCCCTCGGCCGGGGTCGTCGAGCTCGCGGTCGCGGCCGTCGTCGTGGGTGCGGTGATCGGCGCGGTCTCGGCGCGTCGCGTGCGCATGACGGCGATGCCCCAGATGGTGGCGGCGTTCAACGGCGTGGGTGGCGGCGCGGCCTCCACCGTCGCGATCGTGAGCGTGCTCGCCACGCGAGGTGGGGGTGCGACGCTCGCGTCGGTGGCCTCGGTGCTCTCGGTCGCGATCGGCGCGATCTCGTTCGCGGGGTCGGCGATCGCCTTCGCCAAGCTCCAAGAACTCATGACCGGGCGCCCCATCACCTACACCGCCCAGCAGGTCGTGAACGCGCTCTTGCTGCTCGCGGTGATCGGAGGGATGGTCGCGGTCGCGGTGGGGCCCACCGATCGGGTGGCCCTTGGTGTGCTGGTCGCCGCAGCCGTCGTCCTCGGCGTGGCGTTCGTGCTGCCGATCGGTGGCGCGGACATGCCGGTCGTGATCTCGCTCCTGAACGCCTTCACCGGTCTCGCCGTCGCCGCGACCGGTTTCGTCGTCCACTCGACCGTCGTGATCATCGGCGGCACCCTCGTCGGTGCGTCCGGGACACTGCTCACGAAGCTCATGTCGGACGCGATGGGTCGCTCCCTCGCCAACGTCCTCTTCGCGGCGGTGGGCTCGGCGCCTAAGGGCGCGGGCGGCGCCGAGGGCATCCCCGAGGGTGCGACCGTTCGATCGGGGACCGCCGACGACATCGGAACCATGCTGGCCTATGCGTCGAAGGTCGTCATCGTTCCGGGCTACGGTCTCGCGGTGGCCCAGGCGCAGCACACGGTGCGAGATCTCGTGCGCGCTCTCGAGGGGCGCGGGGTCGAGGTGAGCTTCGGGATCCATCCCGTGGCGGGCCGCATGCCAGGTCACATGAACGTGCTGCTCGCGGAGGCGGACATCCCCTATGAGCAGCTCCACGATCTCGAGCAGGCGAACGACGAGTTCCGGACCACCGACGTGGTCCTCGTCGTGGGCGCGAACGACGTCGTCAACCCTGCCGCGAGGACGCAGTCGTCGAGTCCGATCTACGGTATGCCGATCCTCAACGTCGACGAGGCGAAGACGGTGGTGTTCTTGAAGCGCTCCATGCGGCCTGGCTTCGCTGGGGTCGACAATCCCTTGTTCTACAACCCGAAGACGGTGATGCTCTTCGGCGACGCGAAGGCGTCGCTCGCCGCCCTCGTCGCGGCCGTCAAGGCGGCGTGAGCCACTCCGGCGCGACGAGGCCCCGGCACGTTCCAATGCTGAAGGCCAATGCTGAAGGGTTGATGAGGCCCGTCGGCGTGGATCCGTGAACGTTCTGGGGTCCTCGTACGTACCTCCTCTCGGCACGTAGAAGCGTGCCGTGGCCGCAGACCACACACCCCATGGGGCGTGTGCTGCTGGCGGCCGCTGACGAGTGGTGCCAAGGAGGTCCCTCATGCCAAGGAGTCCGTGGAAGCGCCGCTGGGGCGTTGCGAGTGGCGGCGTGGTCGCCGCTTCTGCGCTGCTCGCCCTCGCGGGCGTCTCGAGTTCAGCGCTCGTTGCGCAGACGAGTCCGATGGGCAATCTGTTCCCCCAGCTCGCCAACGTGAAGGTCGGGTCCGCGACAGCGTCGAACAACGATACGAATCCCTACGGCGTCGCCGTCGTACCGAAGACGATGGGCAATCTCGTCGCAGGCGACGTGCTCGTGGCAGATTTCAACTCGTCGGCCGGCACGTTCGGTGCTGGGACGAGCATCGTCGAGGTCAACCCCACGACCGGTCAATCGACCACCTTCTACCAGAACGCCGACATCACCGGACCGGTGGGGATCGCCATCAACCCCTCGAACGACATCGTCTGGGTCGGCTACTGGGGGAGCACAGCGAACGGTTCAGGTTCTGGGTATGCGGTGATCAACTCCTCGGGCACGCTGATTGCGAACTACACGAGCACAAACTCGACCTTCGCGGGCGTTTGGGGGGCCGCGGTCGCACCGGGTGCCTTCTTCTGGTCGAACGTCGCCGTGTCGAACACCGGCGCTGACGGACAGGTGTGGCGGCTCAACCCCAACCCGACCGGCACGTCCAACGGCCAGCCGCTGAACGCCACCTACACGGCGCTCGCGACAGGGCTCCCGACCAACTCCAACGTCTCCGGTGGTGAAACCGCGTCCAATGCCGGTGGGCCTCAGGGCATGGTGTATGACCCGGCGAACGGGATGCTCTACGTCGCCGACGACGTGAACAACACCATCTATGCGATTCCGAACGCGCTGACCGCGACGACGCCGCAGACCCCCATGGTCGTGTCGCAGAGCCCACTCCTGCAGTCGCCGCAGAACATCGCGATCAATCCGCAGAACGGCGATCTTCTCGTCGTGAACGGTGCGACGAACAACGACCTGCTCGAGATCAACCCGATGAACGGGATGGTCGTCGCGACCCGAGTGCTCGACACCGGCGCTGCCGGCGGCCTCTTCGGCCTCGCCACCGCGACGAACGCGATGGGTCAGCTGCAGGTCTACTACGACGACTCGAACTCCTCGACGCTGAACGCCCTGATGGCGCCGAACACCGCGTACGGTTCGTACGCGTTCGTGCGGGGCAATGGGCACGTGTCGAGCTTCGGTCCGCTGGGTACTGGCCAGCCGGCGGCACCCGCGAGCGGTGTCGTGGGCTATGCGCCTGACCCCGCCATGGCCGGTGCGGGCTGGGAGGTTACGGCGAGCGGCATGGTGATGTCGGTGGGTGGCGCGCCCAGCTACGGATCGGTGCAAACGGCTGGCGTGACGCATCTCGCCGCCCCCATCGTCGGCATCGCCTCCACCCCCGACGGCATGGGCTACTGGCTGGTGGGCGCTGACGGCGGCGTGTTCGCCTTCGGTGATGCGCACTACATGGGGAACACCTACACGGACGGCCTGACGGGGCTCGGTGGAGCTCACCCGCTCGCCGCCCCCATCGTCGGCATCGCCTCCACCCCCGACGGCATGGGCTACTGGCTGGTGGGCGCTGACGGCGGCGTGTTCGCCTTCGGTGATGCCGAGTACATGGGGAACACCTACACGGACGGCCTGACGGGGCTCGGTGGAGCTCACCCGCTCGCCGCCCCCATCGTCGGCATCGCCTCCACCCCCGACGGCATGGGCTACTGGCTGGTGGGCGCTGACGGCGGCGTGTTCGCCTTCGGTGATGCGCACTACATGGGGAACACCTACACGGACGGGCTCACCGGCTTGCACGGAGCTCACCCGCTCGCCCAACCGGTGATCGGCCTCGTGCCCACCCCCGACGGCATGGGCTACTGGCTCCTCGCGGCTGACGGCGGCGTGTTCGCCTTCGGTAATGCCGAGTACATGGGATCGGGTCCGGCGTTTGGCGACACGGGCCCGTTCACAGCCGGGGGTTCGATCAGCGCATAGGTCGGTGCATGTGCGCACGATGCGATGAGGCATCAGGACGGGGCGGGGGCACGGATTGCCCCCGCCCCGTTGCTCGTCTCTGGTGGCGCAGATGCCGTCCCCGTGCCCGTTGTCGGCTTCCCGGGGCCGGTGGGTCGTCGTCGGTCGTCGCGCTGGGTCGTCGGGCCTCGCCCTCTGGCGCACTGGCTTCGGCCCTCGCGCTGCTCGTCTCCGCAGGTGTCGGCGTCTCTCGGAGGCTGGCTAGTCGCGCGGGTGGGCGAGCGCTAGCATGCGGGAGCATGCAGAGCCCCTCTCGCCGGTCGAACGCGTCGCAGGGGTCCGCGCAAGCTCGAGGTCGGATCATCTGGGACTGCTCCTACATCGATCGCGAACCGTGGCGAGCGACAGGGATCCAGAGGGTCGTCCGCGAACTCGGAGAGGCGCTCGTCGTCGAGGGTCGTCGTCGTGGCCGAGACGTGGTGGTGGGCAGCTTGGGGGGCGAGGCCGTTGGCCCGACGGTCTGGGAGCTTGCCCGCATCCCTCGCCCGCAGGACAAGCCGCTCGGCGTGCCCAGGCGGCCGCTCGAGCTGAGCCGTGACGACCTCGTCTTCGTCGCCGACAGCAGCTGGCACCTGGGCCTGAGCTATCGCTTGGCCCCGTGGTGGCTCGAGGGGATGCGACTCGCGGTCCTGCAGCACGACGTCGTCCCTCTCACCCACTCCTGGACCGCCGACGAAGGTCTCGTGCGCCAGTTCGGTCTGTGGATGCTCGAGGTAGGGACGTTCGCAGACGGGGTCGTCGCGGTCTCGCGATCGACGGCAGAGGCGACGAGAGCGATGCTGGCGCGGACGGTGCCGTGGCGTGAGCTGGCCGCTGAGCGTGTGCGCGTCTGCTGGCTCTCGGGCATGCATGCTCGGCAGCCCTCTGCACAGCGGATCGTCGACGTACAGAGCGGTCCGGTCGTCGCGGTCGGGACCCTTGAGCCCCGGAAGAACTACACGACCGTCCTCGACGGCTTCGAGGCTCACTGGCAGGCAGGTGGATCGGTCCCCCTGGTCATCGTCGGTCGGTTGGGATGGCGTGCGAACCATATCGGCGCTCGCATCGAGGAGCTCGTCCAGGCCGGGCGGCCGTTGACCTGGCTTGCAGACGCCTCTGACGAGAAGTTGTGGCGTACCATCATGGGAAGCCGCGCCCTCCTCTCGCTCTCGGTCGAGGAAGGTTTCGATCTCCCGAGCGTGGAGGCGGCGGTCAATGGCGTACCGCTGATCTTGAGCGATATTCCGGTCCATCGCGAACTCTTCGACGGCTATGCCAGATTCGTCGGGCCGGGCGACGCCTCCGCGCTCGCTGCGCTCCTCGGAGAGATCCAGGAGGTCGGGATCACCAATCCGCCGACACACCCGCTCATCGTCGATCGCACGTGGCATGACGGTGCGCGTGAGCTCCTGGAGATCCTCGATGCACTGCCGATGGACGCGGCGATCCGCGCGAGGTGGCGTGAGCGGACCGCTCCGGGAGCAGATGGCCACCCCGGCCCCGCTCGCCATGTCACACCCCCACTCGTGACCCAGCTTGTGGCACGGGCGAGGGTCCTCGTGCGGGGCGGACTCACCGGTTCCCTTGCTCGGGCCGTTGCGGCGCAGGTGCGGGCCCCCGCGACGCGGCGAGCCGTGTTCGAGGTCGCCCAGCGCGTCGACAGGCTTGAGCGCCTCCTCGGCGACCTGGAGTCTGCGGTGAGGGAGAGCACGAAGGCCCAGGGACGTCTTCTTGAGGACACCTACGGGCGCCTCGAGGCATTGGCCTCGCTCGAAGCGCTGTCTGAGCAGCTCGTGCGTGAGGTCGCCGATGTCAAGCATCGGCTCGGAGCCGTCGAGGCACCAGAACGTCGTACCCTGGCTCCCGAGCTTCGAGAGAGGGGCTGACGTGCGCGTCGCCGTCGACCTTCAGGGCGCGCAAGGGGGGAGTGCCAATCGAGGGATTGGACGCTGGGTGCGTGAGTTCACGCGAGCGCTCGTTCGTTCGTTCGACCCCGACACCGAGTGGGTGTGGCTGGTGAGCCCCAACGTGCCGGTGCCACTTTCGTTGCGCGCAAGCGTCGAGGAAGCAGGCGCAGCTCGTCAGCGGTGGACGCCGATTTCGCACGAGCCGCGCCGTGGCCACGAGGGGATGCCGATCGACGCGAGCGGGTGGACGCGTACCTCGCCCGGCGAGGTGGATGTGCTGGTGGTCGCGAGTCCGTTCGAGGGCTTCCAGACCTCGATGACGATGGCCCCGAGCGAGCGTCCTCACTGGGCACGCAGGCTGGTCAGCGTCGTCTACGACCTGATCCCGCTTCGTCACCCGGCGCTGTATCTCGCGCCGCACCCTGCTTTCTATGCCTGGTATCGGCGCCAGCTCGACGTCCTGCGGGCGAGCGACGCCCTGCTGTGCATCTCCCACGCCGTGGCGCTCGACGTCACGACCCTCCTCGGTGTGGAGCCCGAACGCGTGCACGTCGTCGGCTCGGCGCCGTTCGGCGGCGTTGAGACGGGTGAGGTGCGTGGAGACCGAGCCCCTGACGATGCGTCGAGGACGCTGCTCTACGTCTACCATCAGGACTACCGCAAGCGGCCCGAGGTCCTGGTGGACGCCGCCGCCATCGCGATGCGCGAGGACGACCGGCTCCGAGTGCACCTTGTGACCAACGAGGAGGAAGCACCGCGCATCCGCCGGTATGGCGAAAGGGCGGGGATCCCGTCGGATCGCTTGCGGGTCGAGCATGGGTTGAGCGACCAGGAGCTGGTGCGCGCCTATGCGTCTGCCTGGTGCACCGTCATCCCCTCGCTCGACGAGGGGTATGGGCTCCCGGCGGTTGAATCCGTCATGTGTGGTGCGCCGGTGCTCGCGAGCGACGTCGGTGGACTCCCGGAGGCGCTGGGAACTCCCGAGGCGCTCTTTCGGCCAGGTGACGTCGGAGACCTGGTCGGTCTGCTGCGACAATTGACCGCAGTGTCGGGGTGGCGCGAGCAGCTCTTCGAGCGCCAGCGCCAGCACGTGCAGCGTCAGTCGTGGGACCAGGTGGGGCGACGCAGCGCGGACGCGATCGGTGCGGCGCTCGGGACGCCGAGCGTGACCGAGTCCGGACGACCGACGCTGGCACTGCGCTTGCCCCGACTCGAGCCCGACGGACGCTGGGGTGCCGATCGAGCCCATGGGTTGCGGTCGTACCTCGGCGAGCTCGCGTGCGTGCTGGATGCTCGCTTTGACCTCGAGCTCCAGGCGCCAGGCTGGGAGTCGGACGGCATCGTCGGGACGCTGCTGCGGACTGAACTGGGAGCAGGTCACCCCGATCCTGTCTGTACGCTCCACGAGCTGGTGCTCGCACCCGATGCCTTGCACGGTGAGGTCCCGGCGGTGCTCACGAGTTCAGGCCGACGGGTCGTCGAGCTCCACGCTCAGGACGTCGACGTCGCGCGGTTACTCGCCGAGGTGGCGGCTGCCGTTGCTGGGCCAGTGGACCAGGATGCCGTGCTCCGGCTCGGGACACGCTTGAGGCCCCTGACGACGGATCTGCTCACGGTCGTCGCTGGGAGTGACGACGTGCTCGTGCACGATGGTGCTCTTGCGAGGTGGGTCGCTGCATCGGGGGCCGTCCTTCGCGATCAGGAGGTGGTGAGCGAGCCGTATCCGGCGTGGCTCTACCTCGATGATGGTCCGGCGCCTCGTCTCGATCGGCTCGTGGTGCTCGTTGAGCCCAACCCTCGCCCTGACCGCGGCCCGCTCGTGGCGCGCCTTGCCGCGCAGGCGTGTACGGACATCGACGGGGTTCTCCGACTGGTGGGAGGTGGTCGGGCACCGGGCGCTGTCACGACCCTCGCTGGTCGCAGGGTGTGGGTGCGGCCCCTGCCCGATGCCCGCGTCCTCAGAGAGCTTGCGCAGCGATCGCTGTGCGTGGTGGTCGTCGACGATGAGGGGCCGACCGTCGAGTTCGTTGACGACGCAGACCTCGATCGTCGTTGTGTCGTCGTCCGGAGCGATCAGCCCCTGCTCGTTGGCGAACTCGTCGATGCGCTGTGCGCAGCCATCCGCACACCCCGCGACGTCGGCGACGCCCCTCATGCGGCGAGTGATGCTTCCCAAGTCCACGAGCGCTACGACGCCGTGCGTGCGCGGTGGAGTACCCTGCTTGCGACCTACGAGCGACTGGCGGCCAGGGCATCGGTCGGCTCCTCGTGAGCTGTGCCATGCCCGTCTTGTCGCGGCTGCGGGGAGCCCTGAGGGCCCGGCGTTCGCATCAGACCCTCCCGCTCTTGCGCCAGACATCGTGTTGCGTTCGTGGAGCGACTCGGGGGCATCGTCCGGGTTGAGCGTCTATGGGCTGCCGGAAGGCCGTGGCTCCTCGCGAGGGTGCACAGACGTTCGGTCGCTCTGGTGCGAGTCGCATCGGAGTGCGCCAAGGTTGACCGAGGTCTCCACCGACCTGGGGAGCGAGCGACGTTCTCGGGTCGGCGATCGTCGGACTTGCGGCGCGAGGCGGCGACGCTGCCGCCCAGTGGGCGAGGAGTCCGTTGAGTGCTGTGTACTCCTCGGCGCCCCACGCATGACGAGCCCAGGTAGTGGCTCAGACGTGCGGCTGGCTCATCGGGACCTGTTGGCGAGGCAGGCGTACCCAGGCGGTCGCGGCGCAGGCGAGCTCGAGTCCTCGGGTCGTTGGAGCGGTCACCTGGGCCGTCGGCGCGGGTACGACGCGCAGGCTCGCGAGCTCTGCCCCGGGGACGAGGTCGAGGTGGTGGACCTGTCGACCGGCCGTTGGTACGCCCTCGTCGCACCGGAGGTCGGCGAGATGACCGGCCCTTGGGTGCCACGAGAGTGGGGTCCCGTCGAGCGTGGCGGTCAGTGCCTGCGGGTCACCCCCGAGGAGCGTGAGGCGCAGTTCGATCCCGACGATCTCGGTGGTCGGTAGGTCGCTCGGCATCTCGAGGGTGATCTGCGCGGTCTCGGAGTCGAGCAGGACGACGTCGAAACCACCCCCAGCGTCCTCTGGGCCGAGCTGCACGGCGACGAGATTGCACTCGTGGCGCCCCGTTGCGGGCACGACCTCAAGGGTGTCGTCGCGTGCTCGGAGACGCGGGGCGAGGCATCGATCGGTGGCGAGCTGCCACCCGTGCTCGCGGCGAAACGCCATCGACTCGGAGGCGAACCCGAGGTGCCGTGCTGGCCGTGCGTCCGAGCCGCGCGTCGTGAGCTCTGGATGGAGAGCCGTCGCGCTGGTGCAGACGATCGCTCTGCCCCCGTTTGCACGCAGTCGGAGGACGAGATCGGTGTCGCCGAAGGCGACGTCGTAGCGCTCGTCGAAGCCACCGACGGCGCGGAATCGAGCCGCGTCCACCAGCATCAGGGCGCCGGTCACCGAGGTGACGGAGGCGGTCGCAGCACCGCGGCCGCAGTAGCCGAGATCCTCCGCAGGTCGACCCACGTGCAGGTGCTGGAGCGTGCCCAGTGCAGAGCGAACCTGGCCGAGGTGCTGGATGCGCGTACCGTCGGCGCTGAGCAGGCGTGCCCCCGTGACGCGTGCACCGTGGGCAACGTGGGCGCTCACGAGCTCGCGCAGCCAGTCGGTGCCCGTCGGCGCGATGTCGTCGTTCATGAACAACAGGAGTTCTCCGGTCGCATGCTCAGCACCCCTGTTGATCAGGCGGGAGAAATTGAAGGCTCCGTCGTCGCGGACGACGCTCGCCCCCCAGGTCATCGCGTCGGCGAGGAGATGCTCTACGTCTGGGTTGCGAACCCGATGGGCGACCAGAATGAGCTCGACCGGGCCAGGGTAGTCCGCCTCGCGTACGGATCGCAGGGCCGCTTCAAGGTGCTGGGGCGCGTCGTGCGTCGGGATGATCACGGAGACACTCGCCCACGAGGGCGGCCGAAGGCGGTGGTGGAGCACAATCGGGGGCCACTGGCTGTGCTCAGTCTGCGAGGTGCCGACGAGCTCTGCGTTCACCAGTCCAGCGAGGCGGTCGGGCAGCGCAGTCGCCTCGTCCGCATTCCTGGGCCAAGGCGGCGTGACGAGCACGAGTGCGTCGGTGCCTGCAGCGGTGCAGCCCTGCTGGACGAGCTCGGCAACAAGCCCCCAGATCCCCTCGATGCCATGTGGCAGCGGTACCTCTGCAGGCAGTGCATCGCGTCTCACAGCGACGCCGAGGCCGAACGCTGGCGTCGAGAATAGGAGGACGGGATCGAGCTCTCCGTACAGGACAACGTCTCCCACGTCCTGACGCACCTCGATCCCACCCAGAAGCGTGAGGTCGGCGCTCGCTCTGGCGAGCTCTTCTCGCCATCCAGGCAGGAGTGTTGCCCCAGCGGGCAGGAAGAGAACGTGATCGATGTCGGAGAGGGCGTCGTCGGCTGCGGTGTCCGCGAGCATACGCGAGGGGACTCCGGTATCGGTTGCGACGAGGGTGGGTTCGTGTTCTGACGCGAGCAGGCGCCATGGGCCGGGGTCGGTGACGCGCAGCGAGTCGACCGTGGCTGCTGCAGTTTGCGCCTGACCGAGGGTAACGACGGCGATCGACGTGTACGGAGGAGAGGGTTCGACTGTCGCCCGTGCAAGCAAGGTGTGCAGCTCGGTCGGTCTGAGGGGCCGGCCGTCGAGTCGTACCTCGCGGAGGGGTCGAAGTGGATCTGGCAGGGTGGACGACGGGTCGTTCGTGTGTCGCTGGGCTGCCTGGAGTCGCTCGCTCTCACCGTTGAGGGCGAGCAATCGCCGCGCGAGGGTGCGAGCTCGCTCTGCTGCGGCGCATCGGTCGTCGAGAAGATCGCGCGCAGACTCGCCGAGTTCCCGGGATGGTGCTATCAAGAGGGTCGCTGGGGCGTCGAGCGGGTCTTCGATGGTGAGCGTGGTCTTGCCTGGGCCAACGAGCAGCAGCGAACGGCCATCGGGCTCCGGAAGGCTTGCGCTCTCGGGGCCCGTCGCGCTCACGCGAAGGGTCTGGCCAGCGCTCTGCGCAACGGCGCGGAGGGCAAGCACGGAGCGGGAGGGGTTCTTCAGGACGAGTGGCCCCGAGACCTCGGCGGCGGAGAGCGTGAGAGTGAGGTGAACGGTCGGGAGCCAACTCGTGCGAGAGCGGGTCTTGGTCGTTTCAAGGATGAGGTGACTGCGGCGCATCCATGCATTTGGTCGAAACACGAGCACCTCGGGTTGAGTGGGGAGCCAAGGTCGGTCTGAGCAGACCTCAGAGCCGGGACCAACTTCACGGTGGATCCGAGGTCGACACGCTAGTGCCCCCTCGGGGCGGCCAGACCCGCCACGACAGGTCCAGCGAGCGGTCACGTCCAAACGATTGGTGGTTCGGTTCAATCGGTCTTGCAACACCCCTGGCCTTACCCCTCCAGGTTGACACCTGCTACAGGAGGAAGGGATGCACCAGACACCGCCACCACCACCGGGCGACGGCCCCGCTCGACGACGACGCGGCCGTTACCCCAGCCAGTTCCGCAAGGACGCAGCCGCTCTCGTCCTCGACCAGCACCGCACCATCGCCGACGTCGCCCGTGAGCTCGGCATCAACGAGCAGACCCTTGGCAACTGGGTGCGCCAGGAACGCATCGATCGAGGTAAGCGAGAGGGGCTGACCAGCGCGGAGCGCGAGGAGATGACCCGCCTGCGCCGCCAGGTCAAGCAGCTCACTATGGAACGAGACCTGGCGAAACGTTGCCTGGTCTTTGCGGATCCTGCGGGGGGCAACCAGTGACCCGCTACCACTCCGGTTGCCAACCAGGAGGCCAATGGCGTCCCGGTAGCGGTGCCATGCCGAGCAGCCAGGGTCTCCCGCCAGGCCTACTACGCCTGGCGACACCGTCGGGACCGAGCCGAGGACCCCAGCACACCTGGCTCGTCAGCGAAGTCCGGGCCGTCTGGGAGGCGAACGACGGCACCTACGTCGAGCCCCTGAGTTACCCACGAGCTGCGACGACGTGGGTTACTGCGTGAACCACAAGCGAGTGGAACGCCTAATGCGCGAGCTCGAGATGGCAGCTGCCCACGCTGGCGCTTCGTAGTCACGACGAGGCGGGGAGAAGACGCACCCCTCCCGGATCTCGTCTGCCAGGACTCCGCCCCTGGCGAGCCAGGAGTCACTACGCGAGCGACATCACCGACGGCCGAAACGACGAAGGGTTCTGCTACCTCGCCACGGTGGCAGATCGTGGCTCGAGGCGGATCGTGGGCTGGTCGCTCCAGCGTCGCATTCCCGATGACCTGGTGGTCGAGGCGATCTGCGGAGCTCTTCGGACCCGGGGCAGCCTCGCTGGGGCGATCTTTCACAGCGATCGCGCCAACCAGTACCTCTCCCGGAAGGTTTGCCAGCTCTGCGCGACGCTCGGGCTTCGCCAGTCGGTGGGCGGGGTCGCAACCTGCTACGACAACGCCGTGGCCGAGGCCTTCTTCGGGAGCTTGCGAGCGGGAGCTGGTGGCTCGCTACCGCTTCGCGAACCTCGACGAGGCCCGCTCTGCCATCGCTAGCTGGATTCAGCGCTACAACACGGTCCGGCTGCACTCGAGCCTCGGGTACCGACCGCCGATCGAGTACGAGCTCTCCTGGGCCCGGGAGGAGGCGGCCGTGGCCTCAATTCAGACTGTCAAGCACATGGGGGGAAGCCCACGCTACGCGGATCCACCGCTACAAGACGGTCCGCCTCCACTCGACGCTTGGATATTAACGGCCGGCGAGTACGAGCTCTCTTGGGCCGGTCAGGAGGTGGTGTTGGCCTCAATCCGACTGCCAAGCAAATCGGCGAAGCCCAGCCTTCGTGGCGAGGGTGAAGCGCGATTGTGGCGCTTGCTCTCGCATCTCCAATGTCGGCGAAGCCCGCATGCTATTGCTGTTCAGAGACGCTCAGGGCCTGTATCCACACTATCAAGCGAACAAGAGTGTGCTTATCCTTCACAAGAGGGCGTGTCATTCAATGTCGGGCTCAATAAGTTAGCGCTGACCGGATGGTCTCGGCTGGGATATCTTCATTGGGCTTCGTGGTGTTCTCGGAAAGCAGCCGTGCTTCCAGCTTAGAGGTACCATGGTTGTGACATTGATTGCGTCTTTGGGTGCCACGTTGCTTAGTCGGCAGAGACAACAAGCGGGGGAAGGAGTTTAGACCACCGGTATCGGCGATTCATACTGAAGCCGAAATTGCCCTTCGGGGACGAGGTTGGGGTTGTAGAACGGGTCAGCTGCGGCAATGTCGGGGAACAGTGTGGCGAGTCGCTGAAATTCTGATGCGAGCCGTGACCTGCGGGGCAACGTCAAGTCGTCGAAGCCTCGGGTCACTGACTCGAAATGCTTGAGCCTGGCATGCGGGGTGACGATGATCTGATATCCCAGTGCGCCCGCTGCGCGGCAGTAGGCGACGTCGTTGAAACTGACCGCAAGCTGCTCGTCCAACCCACCGACCTCGTCCCAGACTCGACGCGAGGTCAGGAGACAAGCACCAGTGACCGCACTCACGTTGCGCGCGAGTAGTAAGTCTGCATAGTATCCCCAGCTTGCGCCCGGCAGCCCGCTGTAAAGATGTAGCGCCCTGTGGTGTCCAGTCATCACCCCCGCGTGCTGGATACTGCCGTCGGCGTAGTAGAGGTGCGCGCCAACGACGCCCACGTCGGGCAGCGATAGTACCGCGACCATCTCGGTGAGCCAACCAGCGTTGATGACCTCGGTGTCGTCGTTGAGGAGCAGGAGGAGGTCAGCTGCTGCGTAGCGAGCGAGGTTGTTGACTATCCGGGAGTAGTTAAAGGTTTCGCCAGGCGGGCGCCGACGCCGGATCACCCGGACCTTTCCGGTGTGCTCAAGGGTGTCAAGGTATGCGAGCGAGTCCGCGTCGGGGTTGTCGGAGTCGATCGTGATAAGCACTTCGAAGCGGGGGTAGTCGGTGCGTTCGAGGAGCGAGCTGAGGCAGCCGCGAAGTAGCTGATAGTTTCCCGCGGTAGGCAGAAGAATCGAAACTAATGGAGCTGGATCCGGAGTCGGGAGAACGAGTCGGTTGAGATTGGAGGCGCGCGGAATGGGCTCAGCCTTCGCACCTGGCACTGCTGTATCCAAGTAGTCTTGCACGGCATGCCGCCCCGCCAGAACGGCCCAGCTCTTCGATCGGAGTGTGGTTGCCGTCGAGCCATGGATCCGCCGCCAATGATAGAGCAGCCGCGGGATGCGACGTGCGCGCGTGAAGTCTATACCGACGATCGGAAGAAAGCGTAGTGCTAGGTCCCAGTCCTGGGATCCGTCAAACTCTGAGCGCATTCCGCCGAGGCGGCGGACGGTGTCGGTCCGATAGACGCCGAGGTGAGTGACGCAGTTCTTCCCGAGAAGGAGCGCGGGGGAGAGGCTCGGCTTGAAGTAGGGGTCGGAGCGATCACCATCTTCAGTGATCTTGTCTTCGTCGCAGAAGAGCAACTCGACTCCAGGATACTCATGAATCTCTCGAGCGTAGTGGAGGAGTGCGACTTCGGAGATTTCGTCGTCGGCATCCAGATATGCAACAAACTTGCCGTTCGCGAGCGTGAGTGCAGTATTCGAGTTTGCCGAGATACCGCCATTCTCGTCTCGGAAGGCGACCTTGATGCGGGGATCCGCCTCCTGATAGCGGGTAAGGATCGGCCGAATCTCTGGATCGGTTGAAGCATCGTCGGCGATGCACAGTTCCCAGTGGGGATACCACTGCGCCCGTACCGACTCGATCGCGGTTACGAGGTGCCGTATTGGCGTGTTGTAGACGGGCATGAGTACGGAGATCAGTGGTGGGTGTTCCCAGGTGGCGAGCTCTCGGGCGACGCGCTCTCGGTCGTCTTGATTGATCCGCTCGTTGCGTTCGATCCAGCGGGAGAACTCGTCCTCCTGCGGGAGGAGCTCTTGATGAGCTGCGATGGGTGGCAGGTCTGCGTACGCGATTGTGGGAACAATCGCGGCGGCAAGTATGCGAGCCATCGGCTCGCCAAGGTGCAGCGCTGGCTTGACGCGTGGTGCGGAAATGGAGGTGATCCCGTTGAGGCCCACGAGCAGCAGCTCGTGGCGAGCAGCTTGCTTGTTGACGTGGAACAGGACTCGGATCTGGCCCTCTGGGTCGACCTTGCCTGGAATCTGTTGGCTGTAGCGTTGGTGGTCTTGTGTCTCGGTGATGATGTAGGGGCGCATTTTCGAGAGGTCGGAGGTGGTGGTGACCGTGCAAGTCAGCTCGTACCACCCGGGAGGCCGAGGTGCGCCTTCGATTGCAAAGCGCATTCTGCCACCGAGAGCCACGAAGCTGTCGGTCTCGAAGAGTGACTCGCCAACACCCTGAAGGGGCTGCAGTGTGACACGGAACGTCTGTGTGAAGCGTCTCCAGTTCGCCACTCGACGCATCCACCAGAGGAAGCCGCGAGCGGGAGCGGTGAGTTTCCAGGTCTCCGATTGGAGGATCTCGTCGCGTTGAGCCGTGACTGACGCAAGGTGTTCTGCGAGGGCTGCGGCCGAGTGCGACGACTGGCCAAGGCGTGCCTCGAGGTCTACCACCTTGGCTTCTAACTGTTCGGCCTCCGCCTCCTTACGCTCGAGCGCTCGTTCGTAGCGGTAGGTGAGGTCGAGTACTTGTTGGCGCAAGGTGGCTACTTCCTCGGAAATAGCTGGGGCTGCAGTGGTATTCGCAAGCTCATCTCGAGCGCGCTGGAGATCGCCGAAGAGTTGGCATCTCGTTCCAAGCGCCTCATAGAAGGAGTGCAGGATCTCAGGGTTCGCTTTGGCGTCTTCGAAGAAGCTAGCTAGGCTGTCTGGCAGCTCCTTGCCGACGCCGAGCACTCCGAGACCAAAGGAATGCATGAAGCCGAAGGAAGGGTACTGCGCAGCGATCTCCTCCCAGAAGCGCCAGACGCCAAACCCCCGGTCGGTGACTGCGATGTCATGGAAGAGCACGACGGCCCGCTCACTCAGTTTGGGGAGCCAGCATCCAAAGTCCGACCTGACAGCCTCGTAGGTGTGGTAGCCGTCCACGTGGAGAAGGTCGATGCTGCCGTCCTCGAACTGCTCGATAGCCTCGGCAAATGTGGTGCGTAATGGCTTTGAGAAGTCTTGATAGTGCTCGCGGTTGTACGCAGAGAAGTCTTCGTAGATCTCTTCCCCATAGAACCCGGCGTGAGCGTCGCCCTTCCAGGTGTCCACGCCGTAGCACCTGGTGTCAAGTCCGAGAGACTTGACGGCCTGGCAGAAGGCGAAGTAGGAGTCCCCGCGGTGGACACCGAGCTCGACGAAGACCGACGGCTCGAGTGCTTCGACGATCCAGAAGGCGAAGGGGATGTGCCCGTGCCATGAGTTGACCTCGGTAAGCCGTTCTGGAAGCTGAAAAACCGCCTGACCGACGGGGAAGCGCAGGAGACTAGGCATTGGTCGGTACCTTAGCAGCGTCCGAAGGATGGAACGCTGATCCAGGCGCCCGTGGCCATCGGGCACCGTCGCTCGTGCTGTGGGGTCGAAGTGTGCTGCATAGGGTCGTTCTCGTCTCGCCGATAGGACAGGACCAAACCCAGCGCGTGAACTTGTCGAAGGGAAGCCCAGGGTCCAGCAGCGGTGCGTACGGTCCTGGCTCGATCGAACCCTCAGAGTCTCCTCGCCGTCGAGCGGGAGCGGAGCTACCTATCGTGCTAGGCCCCGGAGTCGTAGGATCCGAGATTTCAGTCGAGCGATCCACTGGATGCGTGGTCTGCCGCGACAGCGCGCGCTCGGCGATGGGCGCTCGCATAGGGGTCGTGTCGGAGCGGCACCAATGTTCGATCGACCTTCGCGACCGCGGTGTAGTTCGTGTCGCAGACGTTGGCCAGCGGTGAGGTCGCGGCTTGTGAGACGAGCTGGTAGGCGTCCATGATGTCGAGTTCGCACAGATCCGCTACCCACTCCACCATGTCCTTGTGGGCGATGCGGAAGGCATCTTCGAGTGGTCGAGCCGAGCCGGTCGTCATGAGGAACTGATCGGACTCGAGCCGCGGCCACGGGGTTGCGGTCTGCTTGAGGAGATCGACGTAGACCACCGTGTTCATCGCACACTCGACGGCAACCCCGCAGCTCTCGCCCTCGCCCTGGCGCGCGTGGCCGTCACCGAGGGAGAACATCGCTCCCTCCACGTTCACGCCAAAGTACGCCGTCACGCCCGCGCGCATCTCGGGCGTGTCCATGTTGCCGCCGTGGGCATCAGGCACGAGGGCCGAGCGTACTTCGAGATTCGCGGGAGCAACCCCGACTGTTCCGTGCATCGGGTCCATGGGGAGCTCGATCGTGGTGTCGCCCTTCGACGCTCGGAAGCGGCACGTGCGGCGCTCGCGATCGAGTTCCCAGATCCACACGATCTCCGGTAAAGGTGGCTGCAACGTTGCGGTGAGGTGGGTCGAGGTGAGCGCGCCGAAGAGCGGCACGGTCGTCGAGACCGCCCAGTCTCGTGCCGGCTCGATCGAGATGAAGTGCACGATGAGGGTGTCGCCGGGCTCGGCGCCCTTGATCGCGAACGGGCCGGTCTGGGGATTGAGGAAGGGGAACTCGCAGACCTCCGAGACGAGGTCCGTCGTGCGGCGTACCCGTCCAGCAAAGCAGTCCTCGGTGAACACTTCGAGAATGGTGCCGGGTTCGATCTCTGCGACGGGGTCTGCTCCCCCGAAGGTCCAACACAGCTGGTCAGGGGTTGGCGTGAAGGAAACGACCGGTACTGCCATCTCATGCCTCCTCGACATCGAGGACGTCGTCGAGGTAGACCTCGGCAATCCGTCCGACGGCCTGTGGCGCACGTGCACGCAGGTTCAAGAACACGACGATCCCCACGACCAGCCACACGGCGACGATGGGACCAGCGTAGGACGCCGGTGGGGTCAGCGGTGAGATGAACGAGAAGACAGCGATGCCGGCCCCGGCGAGGAGCGCGGGGAGGAGGAAGGCGATGGCGACGATCGGCGCGAGGCCGTGGAGGAGTGGGTTGAAGCGCTCTCCATTTGCGCGACGTGCGAAGTAGACGAGTGCAGCGAGGTTCATGACGATGTAGACCGCGACGACGACGATGGTGATGATCGTGCCGTCGAGAGCGAAGCCGTTCTCCGGTCCGAAGGCGAGCCCCAGGATGAGTGTTGCGACGGCGGAGACGATGATTTGGGAGTAGACGGCGACGTGGGGAACCTTCGTCTTCTCGTGAACCCGTCCGAGCAGGGTGGGGAACACCCCAATGCGTCCGAGCGCAAAGGCCATCCTCGTCGACACCGACGTACCCGCATTGGCGTTGCCGATCGTCGAGTTCAAGATGGCGAGGAACACGAGCACCCAGAAGATACCGAAGAAGCTCCTCGAGAGACCAATCCACGACTCGGCGCCAGCCCCGGCAAAGGACGCGAAGTGGCTGGGTCCGGCGGCGACCTCGGCGGCGTAGGTGGTGAAGACGTAGATGAGGCCGATGATAAGGGTCGAGCCGAGAATGGCGAAGCGGACGGTGCGCTTCGGATCGCGCGCCTCCTCGGCGAGCGGAGCGGCTGCCTCGAAGCCCGCGAAGGCGAGGAGGCTGTAGACGGAGCCGGCGAACACGCCGGTCAGGCCGGGGAACGCATGGGGGGTGTCTCGGGTCGTGAACGGCGTCAACGAGTTGTGCGAGCCGGCGTGGATGATGAACAGGATCGCTGCGACGACGAACACGGAGATCTCGATCGCGCCGAGGATGGTCCCGGCCTTGGCCGATGTCGAGATACCGAGCAACGCCAAGGTTCCCACGAGCGCGATACCCGCGAGCGACCATGGCCACCAGAGCGATGCCGGGTAGCCGAACTCGCTGTGGAGGGTCCCCGCGACCGTGAAGCCGAGCTGCAGAAACAGGAGTGCGGGCACCAGGGCGTAGACGAACACGTAGGACCAGCCAACGAAGAAGCCGACGATGGGGTGGAGTGCCTTCGATGCGTAGGTGGCGAACGACCCAGCTGACGGGAACCGAGAGGCGAGCTCACCGATCGAGAGGGCAGTGAGCAGGCTTCCGATCAGCGCCACGACGACCGCGAGGGCAAGCGCTCCCCCAGCGAAGCCTGCACCGGCCGGGATCGAAGCCGCGATGGCGGCGCCGGGTGCCATCGCGGTGACGCTCTGGAAGAGGACCTCGCGCCGTCCGATGGCGTTGGCGGAGAGGCGGTGCTCGGAGGACGTGGACACAGAGAACTCCTTCGTGGTGGCAGGTTCAGACGACGTGACGTGGGGGATGGGGCCGTGGGGAACGGCCCCATCTGGATGGTGGTCGAGAGATGCCTAGTCGGCCGGCGCCGGCTGCCCCTGGCTGCTGGGCGTCGGCGCGCTCGGGAGGGTGAGGCCTTCGTCGCGCGCGATGGCCGCTCCGATGCGCTCCGCGCTTCGCCGTGCGGTGATGACGCCGATCGCACCGACCACGATCCAGGCGGCTGCCACGATCGGGAACCAAAGCGCGGCACCTGTCGGCAAGGGCAGGATGTTGCGATAGAGCGTGTAGGCGATGACGACGCCCGCGAGTACCGGGACGACGATCTCCCACGCCGCCACGGTGTGCTCCTTGAAGAACAGCAACCGGATCGCACCGACGGTGGCGAGGAGGTAGACGACGAGGATGATGAGGGTGCCGATGGTGCCGAACCAGGCGAAGACATCGAAGGCGGTCGCGCCGAACGCGATCGCGCTCAGCCAGGTGATGCCGAGCATCGCGACGACGACGGCCAGGGTTGCACGAACGGGCGCACCGGAGCGCTCCGAGGCCACCCCGAGCCCACTCGCACCGCGAGCGTCGCGCCAGAGGGAGAAGGTGAGCCGGCTGGCCCCGACCGTCGAGGCGAGCGAGCAGCCAAAGGCCGAGATCACGGTGCCGAGCGTCACGACGTTGCCGAGCCAGGCCGCGAGATACGTCGTCCCGAGCGCGCCGAGCAGCGATCCCGTCGCGGCGAAGCGGGCGAGGTCGTGTGGGGTGGTGCCAAATCCCATCACCTCGGCCGCGGTCACGACGATGAAGTACACGCCGCCGAAGACCGCTGTTCCCACGATGGCCCGTGGGATGTCACGCCGTGGTCGCTTCGACTCCTCGCCGAGCGTTGCCGATGCCTCGAAGCCTGCGAACGACAAGAACCCGAAGACGACCCCGAGGAACAGTGCCGAGACGCTGATGCCATGGGGAACGCTGAAGACGCTCCAGGTGAAGTGCTGCCCGCTCGGGCCATGTCCCACCGCGAGTTCGATCAGGGTCGCCACCGAGATCACGATGATGAGCGCCACGGTCGTGAGCTCCGTGACGAGCAGCACGTGCGTCGCGTTGCGAGCTGGTCGTGCTGCGAGGATGGCGACGCCGACGACCTCGATCCCCGAGAGCAGGAACGGGGCCCAGGCAGGAGGAGAGTGCCAGATCGACAGCGCCTGGAGGAGGGCTGTCAGGAAGATGCCTGACGCCATGATCGTGAGCAGACCGTAGGACACATACGTACCGATCAGCGACCAGCCGGCCACCACGCCCCAGCGTGGCCCGAGGGTCGCGCCGACGAAGCCGTACACACTCCCTGCGTGGTTGAAGCGCTGGGTGAGTCGGGCGAAGACATAGGCGATGAAGAGCACCGCAACGAACGCCAGGACGAAGGTGAGTGGGATCGCGCGTCCCACCGTTCCGATCGCACCTTGAGGATTGATATTGGCGGCCATCGACGGAGCCATGAGCGCAACGGAGACCCCGACGACCTGCCAGAGCGACAGATTGCCCCTGAGCTTGGTGGAACCACCGGCCATACGTCCCCCTCTCGACGGTGCACGTATGGTAGCTGTTACTGAAGTTTCAGCGCAAGGGATTGTTGTTACGATTGTGTCACAGCGCTGGCCCGGGCGACCTGTGTGCGCTACGTTCGGAGCCGCATCGGCCAGAAGGAGGCGTGGTGGTCGTCGACGAGTCGCAGCAGCGAGCACAGCGCGATCTGGAGGACCGCTCGGGGAGCGACGTTTCGGCGCTCGGTGACGCTCGCCAGGTGGCGCTGGTCTACGTGGACCTTGCCGGGATCGCACGGGTGAAGACGATTCCGGCCGAGGGCTTCGCCGTGGCGTGCGACGCCGGTGTCGGCATGAGCCCGGTCTTCGACGCCTTTCTCACCGACGACTCCATCACCTCCTCGAGCGTGAGCGGTGGCCCGATGGACGACCTCCGGCTCCGTCCCGACCCCCGGTTCCTGAGGCCGCTCGCGCCGCTCGATGGATGGGCCTTTGCGCCGGTGGACCGCTTCCGCCGCGACGGCACTCCCTACGAGCTCTGCACTCGCTCGGCGCTCCAGCGCGAGGTTGCCCTGCTCGCCGATGCGGGTGCCAGCGCGACGATGGGGATCGAACTCGAGTGGGTCGTCGGCCTCGCCGGTCAAGACGACTTCGTGCCCGCGACGTCGGGGCCGGCCTATGGACTGTCGCGCGTGATCGAGCTCGCCGACTATCTCCGGTCGTTGTACGACGCCCTCGAGACGGCGGGCCTCGCGGTGGCACAGCTCCATCCGGAGTACGCACCGGCGCAGTTCGAGCTCTCGCTCGCCCCGAGCGATCCCGTGGGAGCCGCCGATGCCTCCGTGCTTGCCCGCTCCGTGATCCGGGCCGTCGGAGAGCGCTACGGGCTGCGAACGTCGTTCGCGCCGGTGGTGGACGTCGGTGGGGTCGGCAACGGCGGACACATCCACCTCGGTCTCTACCGTGACGGCGAGCCGATCTTTGCCGGCGGCGACGGGCCTGGCGGCGTGCGTCCCGAGGGTGAGTCGGTGATCGCGTGGCTGCTCGAGGAGCTCCCCGCGATCCTCGCGATCGCAGCCCCCCATCCGGTCTCGTACCTCCGGCTCGTGCCCAGCCACTGGGCAGGTGCGTATCGCGTCTGGGGGATCGAGAATCGTGAGGCGGCCCTACGCCTCGTGCCTGCGGCCACGCTGGTCGATGGCCGCGCGGCAAACGTCGAGCTCAAGGGCGCCGATCTCGGTGCCAACCCGTATCTGCTCGCCACCTCCCTCCTCGGCATCGCGCGCCATGCGCTCGCGGACCCGAGGACGCCGCCGCCTCCCGTCGAGGGCGATCCCGCGCACCACGGGGGCCTCGAGCGACTGCCTGGTGATCTCGCCGCCACCCTCGGCGCACTGCGCTCCTCGGAGCTACTCCAAGATGTCCTGGGCAGGTCCTTCCTCACGGCCATCGGCGCTGTCCGTGAGGCCGAGCTCGCTCGCTTTGCCGACGCGACGCCCGAGGAGCTGGTCGCGGCGATGCGTTGGAGCTGGTCATGACGTCGCTCGCCGAGCGGGTGCGTCGAGTCGCACCCGAGCTCGGCCCCGCCCAGCGCCGTGTGGCCGAAGCGGTGTTACGGGAGTACCCGGTCGTCGCCCTCGAGCGACTCGCGGACATCGCAGCGCTCGCTGACGTCTCGCCCCCGACGGTCCTGCGCTTCGTCGCCAAGCTCGGCTTCAGCTCGGTCGAGGAGTTCCGGTCGGCGGCGCGCGAAGAGATCGGCGAGCGGCTCGCCTCGCCGCTCGAGCGCCTCGAGGTCACCGGGCCGGGTGACGTTGGCTCGGCCGAAGCCGACCTCATCGACCAGATCCGCCGCTCGTTCGTCGGGCTCGCGCCCCAGTCGCTCGACACCGTCGTCACCCTGCTCGCCGACGTCCGCCGTCCGGTGGTGGTGTCCGGTGGGCGCGTGAGTGACGTCGTCGCGCGTCACCTCGCCTGGACGCTCGAGGTCCTGCGACCGTCGGTGCGCCACGTGCCGCCCGAGGCCGGCGCTCGTGTGAATGCCCTGCTCGACGTGGATGCCTCGACGACGGTGGTCGCCTTCGACTTCGTCCGCTACCAGCTCGAGACCGCCCGGTTCGTCACGGCCGCCAGTCAGGCGGGCGCGACCGTCGTGCTCGTGACCGACCCTGGACTCAGCCCGGCCGCGCCAGGCAGCTCGGTGGTGCTCACCACCCAGGTCGACGGACCCGGGATCTTCGATGCGCTCACGCCGGCCCTCGCGCTCGTCGAGGCGATCATCGCCGCCGTGGTGCAGCGCATCGGCGAGCCGGCGCGTCGTCGACTGGCTCGCTACGAGGAGCTGACCCGAGCCCTCGTCGAGGTGGAGCGGTGAGGAACCCGCTCGCGCCCGCCAGTGTGCTCGCGGAACGCTTGGCAGACGTCCCCCTCCTCGACCATCACTGTCATGGGATCGTACGCGAAGCCCCCGATACCGACACGGTGCTCGACCACCTCACCGAAGCCCCCGATCGCCTCGCGGCTCGTACCACCCCGCTCGAGTCCTCGCTCGGCATCGGCGTGCGCGCAGCGCTCGGCCTCGTGCTCGGGCTCGAGGCCCCGGTTCGAAGTGAGGACTACCTCACGGCGCGCGCCGCGTACGCACCGGAGGACCTGTTTGCACGCTCGCTCGCCACGGGCGGCGTCCGTGGGCTGCTCGTCGACACCGGCTTTCGTTCCGAACTCGTGCTCGAGCCCGCCGAACTCGAGGCGGCGAGCGGGGTACCCGCGCTCGAGGTGGTCCGACTCGAGGCGATCGCAGAACGTGTGCTCGCCGACCTCGGTGCGACGGCGGACTTCCGGGCTGCGCTCGAGGCGGCCGTCGCCCGGGCCGCGCGGCGGGCGGTCGCCTACAAGTCGGTGGCTGCCTATCGCAGTGGCCTCGATCTTCCCGATCGACCTCCCGCGCCGCGAGCGCTCGAGACGGCACTCGCACGGATCCTCGACGAACGCGACCGTGGACATGGGGTGCGCGTCGTCGACCGGGACCTCGTCGCGGCGATCGTGTGGGCCGCACTCGAGGTGGCACCCCTGCCGCTCCAGTTCCACGTCGGCATCGGCGATCCGGACGTTCGCCTGGCACGCGGTCACCCTGGTGAGCTCCAGCCCTTCATCGAGGCCATCGCTCCCCATGGCGTGCGCCTCGTGCTGCTGCACACCTATCCCTTCCATCGCGAGGCGGCACTCCTCGCCCACGACTATCCGCACGTCTTCGTGGATCTCGGCCTCGCGGAGTCCTTCGTGGGCCCGGCAGCCCCGGCGGTGCTCGCCGAGATGCTCGAGCTCGCCCCGTGGGGCAAGCTCTGCTACTCCTCGGACGCGTTCGGCCTCCCCGAGCTCTACGCGCTCGGTGCGCTCGGCCATCGGCGCGCCATGGCCGCCTACCTCGAGCCCCTGCTCGCCGAGGGCTGGATTGCGGAACGAGAGGCGTTTCGACTCGCCAGGCTCGTCGCCTACGAGAACGCCCTCGCGCTCTACGAACTCCCGTGGCCGCTCCCGACGACGTGACGCACCCCGGGGCTTCCCGAGGTGCGTCGTCGGTCGTGCCGTGTGCTCAGCGCAGCACGATGGCGCCGTCGGCCGCGTCGACCACGACCGTGTCTCCCTCGCCGTAGCGCCCTTCGAGAAGCGCTCTGGCCAGCGGGTCGCCGACGAGGCGTTGGATGGCTCGACGCAGGGGTCGAGCACCGAAGGCCGGATCCCAGCCGCGCTCGGCCAGCAGGGCCGCCGCGGCGTCGGTGACCTCGAGACCGAGTGAGCGCTCGGCGAGCCGACCGGCGAGTTGGGCCATCTGGCGGTCGACGATGGCGCGGATCTGGTCCGAGGTGAGCTCGTGGAAGCGCACGATCTCGTCGATGCGGTTCACGAACTCGGGCTTGAAGAAGCGCCGCGGATCGTCGGCGAGGTTCGAGGTCATGATGAGGATGGTGTTCGTGAAGTTCACCACCCGCCCCTGACCGTCGGTGAGGCGGCCGTCGTCGAGGATCTGGAGGAACACGTTGAACACGTCGGCGTGCGCCTTCTCGATCTCGTCGAAGAGGACCACCGCGTAGGGACGGCGCCGCACCGCCTCGGTGAGCTGTCCGCCCTCGTCGTAGCCGACGTAGCCAGGGGGCGCACCGACGAGGCGCGAGACGCTGTGACGCTCCTGGTACTCGCTCATGTCGATGCGGATCATGGCTCGCTCGTCGTCGAAGAGGTACTCCGCGAGCGCCTTGGCGGTCTCGGTCTTGCCGACGCCCGTCGGGCCGAGGAAGAGGAAGGAGCCGATGGGGCGGTTCCGATCGGCGATGCCGGCACGGCTGCGCCGGATGGCGTTCGCCACCGCGTCGATCGCCTCGTCTTGACCCACCACCCGCGCACGCAGTGCGTCTTCGATGTGGAGCAGCTTCTCGGTCTCGCTCTCGAGGAGCTTGGTCACCGGGATGCCGGTCGCGGCCGCGACCACCTCGGCGATGTCCTCGGGGTCGACCTCCTCCTTGAGCATGCGCCGGCCACCCTGGCGCTTCGAGAGTTCTTCGGTCGCCTCCTCGATCTCGCGCTCGAGGCGAGGGATCTCGCCATAGCGCAGCTCGGCGGCGCGGTCCAGCATGCCTTGGCGCTCGTAGGCTTCCGACTGGGCACGCAGCTCCTCGAGGTGCTCCTTGCGCTGGCGGATGACGTCGATCGCTTCCCGTTCGGCTTGCCACTGGCGGGTCAGCTCACTGAGCTCGAGCTTCGTGGCCTCGATGTCCTGGTCGAGGCGGGTGAGGCGCTCGCGTGAGGCGCGGTCGGTCTCGGTCGCGAGTGAGATGCGCTCGATCTCGAGCTGGCGCAGACGGCGCTCGACGGAGTCGATCTCCTCGGGTCGCGAGTCGATCTCCATGCGCAGTCGGGCCATGGCCTCGTCCACGAGGTCGATCGCCTTGTCGGGCAAGAAGCGATCGGTGATGTAGCGATCCGACAGGACCGCGGCAGCGACCAGGGCGGCGTCTTGGATCCGCACGCCGTGGTGCACCTCGTAGCGCTCCTTCAAGCCGCGCAGGATCGCGACCGTCTCCTCGACGCTGGGCTGGTCGACCATGACCTTGGCGAAGCGTCGCTCGAGTGCGGCGTCGGACTCGATGTGCTTGCGATACTCGTCGAGGGTGGTCGCGCCGATCATGCGCAGCTCGCCGCGCGCGAGCATGGGCTTGAGCATGTTGGAGGCGTCGAGCGATCCCTCGGCCGCACCCGCACCGACCACGGTGTGGAGCTCGTCGATGAAGGTGATGACCTCGCCTTCGCTCTGGCGAATGGCGTCGAGCACGCTCTTGAGGCGTTCCTCGAACTGACCGCGGTACTGCGCTCCTGCGACCATGGAGCCGAGATCGAGCGCGATGATCCGCTTGCCGCGCAGGCCTTCGGGCACGTCACCTTCGACGATCCGGCGTGCGAGCCCCTCGACGATCGCGGTCTTGCCGACGCCGGGTTCGCCGATGAGGACCGGGTTGTTCTTCTGCCGACGCGAGAGGATCTGGATGACCCGACGGATCTCTTCGTCACGGCCGATCACGGGGTCGATGGAGCCTGCGCGTGCAGCCTCGGTGAGGTCGCGCCCGTACTTGGTGAGCGCTTCTAGGGTGTCCTCGGGGTCGGCCGAGGTCACACGGCGTCCGCCACGCACGGCGTCGATCGCCTGGCGCAGCGTCGCCTCGTCGACCTTGAGCACGGCCGCCATGGCGAGCAGGACGTGCTCGACGGAGAGGTAGTCGTCGCCGTACTCACCGCGCAGCTGCTCGGCGCGCTCGAGCACCCGTGCGAGCGCCGCCGATCCTGCCGGTTCGGCCGCTTGGCCGTAGGCGCGTGGTAGGCGCTCGAGGGCCTCGAGGAGCTGGTTGCGCACGCTGGCGGGAGCGATCCCGGCTCGCGAGAGGACGGCGAGCGCCATCCCGTCGGGTTGGCCGAGCAGGGCGAGCGCGAGGTGCTGCGGGGTGACCTCGGGGTTCTGGCGCTCGGTGGCGAGGCGCTTCGCATCCTGCAGCGCCTCTTGGAGCTTGTGGGTGAAGTGATCGGTTCTCATGGTTGCCTCCGGGCCGGCCTCGGGCCGGCGTGGTCGTTCGTGGTTTGGGGGTTGGGGTTGGGGGAGGAGGGACTCGATGGATCAGCGGGCGTCGCCCGTGCGTTGGCGTTGTGGCTGCCAGACGATGACCGCCTGGCTGAGCGGCACGAGGTCGCGCCGGTAGTGGCGATGGAGCTCGCGCTCGCGCTCGCGGGCGCGCTGGCGCGCAGCGTCGAGTTCGGCGCGGAGCCGCTCGACCTCCTCCTCGAGCTCGATGACGCGCTTCACGCCCTCGAGGTTGAGGCCCTGCTCCGTGAGCTCGATGATGCGGCGCAGGCGAGCGAGGTCGGCCTCGGAGTAGCGCCGAGAGCCGCCGCCGGTGCGCCTCGGCTCCAAGAGGCCACGGCGCTCGTAGACGCGCAGGGTCTGCGGATGGAGCCCCGTGAGCTCTGCGGCGACGGAGATCACGTACAGGCCGCGGGAGCGCTCCGGGGAGTGCGATCGGTCGTGCTCAGCCATCTCACCTCCTCTCGTGGCTCAGAGCACCTCAGGCTGCGTCGTGGGGGAAGACGCGAGCGAAGTCCTCGAGGTAGCGCCGCTGCTTGGCATCGAGCTTGTCCGGCACGTCGATGTCGATCGTGACCAGAAGGTCGCCGCGGGCTCCCTTGCGCTTGGGGTTGGGGAGCCCCTTGCCGCGGACCCGCAGCACCGTGCCGGCGCTCGTGCCAGGCGGAACCTTCACCGAGACCGTGCCGTCGAGGGTGGGCACGGTGAGGACGGTGCCGAGGGCGGCGTCGGCGAAGCTGATCGTGCGACGCAACGTGAGATCCGCTCCGCGTCGACCGAACATCGGATGCGGCAGCACGTGCACCCGCACGAAGAGGTCGCCCGCAGGAGCCCCGTTGCGCCCCGGCGCGCCACGGCCGCGCAGGCGGATGGTCGAGTCGGGCTCGACACCCGCGGGGATCCTCGCCTTCACGATGCGGGTTCGGTGCTCGGTGCCGGTGCCGTGGCACGAGGGACAGGGCTGCTCGATGATGAGGCCGCGGCCGTGGCACGCAGGACAGGGCTGCGAGAAGGAGAAGAACCCCTGGTTGTCCGAGACCGTCCCGGTCCCATTGCAGCGGGCGCAGGTCTTCGGCACGGTGCCGGGGGCTGCACCCGTACCCTTGCACACCGAGCACGCCGCCTCACCGGTGACGGGGATCTGCACCTCGGCGCCACGAGCTGCGTCCTCGAACGAGATGGTGACCTCGGCCTCTTGGTCGGCGCCGCGTCGAGGCCCGCTGGCCTCGCGACGGCCCCGATTGAACAGCGAGCCGATCAGATCGCCGAGGTCCTCAGCATGGAACGTCCCGGCGCCACGGGTGCCGTTGCCGGTGGGGGCGCCCATGGATCCGAGCGGACCGAGGCGCCGCACCTCGTCGTACTCCTTGCGCTTGGCGGGATCGCCGAGGACGTCGTAGGCCGCGGAGACCTCCTTGAAGCGCTCCTCGTGCCCGGGGTTCGCATCGGGGTGGTACTGGCGGGCCAACTTGCGATACGCACGCTGGATGTCCTTCTCGCTCGCCGTCTCGGGAACGCCGAGGATCTTGTAGTAGTCCTTCTCGAACCACTCTCTCGCCGGGGCCACGTCAGCTCACCTCCCTTCTCGCCCCTCGTGACGAGCCCGTCTCGCTCGTCGCGTTCACGATCCGCTCACACGCACCATCGCTGGTCGGATGACCTGTCCGCGCCAGCGGTACCCCGCCCGGAACACCTCCGTGACCGTGGGCTCGCCCTCGCCCTCCTCGTGGGCCACCGCATCGGCCTCGGTCGGGTCGAAGCGCTTGCCGATGGGCTCGACGACCTCGAGCCCTTCCTTGGTCAGCACCTCGTGGAAGACGCCGTGCACCTGGGCGAGCGCACTCGTCGTCTCCTCGGAGCCCTCCGCACGGGCGTGGGCGAGGGCGAGGTTCAAGGTGTCGAGCGCCGGCAGGAGCTTCGTCACGAAGCTCGCGACCGCAGCTTGACCGGCCTCGGCCTGTTGGCGCGCGACACGCTCGCGGTAGTTCTTGAACTCCGCCTGGAGCCGCTGTGCGGTCTCGAGGAACTCGTCGCGCTCCCGTGTGACGGCTGCGAGGTCCTCCATGATCGCCGCGAGGACCGGATCGCTCTCTCGCCCCTCGTCGTCGGGGCTCGGCTGCACCTCCGCGGTCGGCTCGTCGTCGCCGGTCGTCCCGTCGGGGGGGGACCCCCCGACGGGCGTGGCGTCCTCGGACGGCGTCACCGGCTCGTCGGCGTCGTCTCCGTACGGCTTGCCCATGGCTCAGGACCTCTGCTCTCCAGACTCGTCGACGATCTCGGCATCGACCACCTCATCCTCCGACGAGGTGCTCGACTGGCCGCTGGCATCGGCGCTCTGGGCGCTGCGCGAGGCCTCCTCGTAGAGCCGCTGGGTGAAGCTCTGGGACGCCGAGACCACCGCGTCGGTGGCGCTGCGGATCGCGGCGATGTCCGTGCCGTCGAGCGCGAGCTTCAGCTGCCCCAAGGCCTCGGTGACCCGATCCTTCTCGGGGCCCGAGAGCTTGTCGCCCTGTTCCGCGAGGAGCTTCTCGGTCTGGTACACGAGGGTGTCGGCGTTGTTGCGGACCTCGGCCTCCTCGCGCCGGCGACGGTCCTCGGCCTCGTGGGCCTCGGCGTCGCGCACCATGCGCTCGATCTCGTCCTTGCCGAGCGACGTCGTGCCCGAGATCGTGATCGACTGCTCCTTGCCGGTGGCGCGGTCCTTCGCCGACACGTGGACGATGCCGTTCGCGTCGATGTCGAAGGTCACCTCGATCTGCGGCACACCACGCGGCGCTGGCGGGATCCCGACGAGCTGGAACCGGCCCAGCGTCTTGTTGTAGGCCGCCATCTCGCGCTCGCCCTGGAGCACGTGGATCTCGACCGAGGGCTGGTTGTCGTCGGCCGTGGTGAAGACCTCGGTGCGCTTGGTGGGGATGGTCGTGTTGCGCTCGATGAGCTTGGTCATCACGCCGCCCTTGGTCTCGATGCCGAGCGACAGCGGGGTGACGTCGAGCAACAGGACGTCCTTCACCTCGCCCTTGAGCACGCCGGCCTGGATCGCCGCACCGACGGCCACCACCTCGTCCGGGTTGACGCCGCGGTGCGGCTCCTTGCCGGTGAGCTTGGTGACGAGCTCCTGGATGGCGGGCATCCGGGTCGAGCCACCGACGAGGACCACGTGGTCGATGTCGCCGACCGACAGGTTCGCATCACGAATGGCCTGCTCGAACGGTGCGCGGCACGCCTCGACGAGATCGGCGGTGAGCTCTTGGAACTTTGCTCGGGTGAGCTTCATCTCGAGGTGCTTCGGCCCCTCGGTCGTCGCCGTGATGAACGGCAGGTTGACCATGGTCTCCAGCGACGCGGAGAGCTCGATCTTGGCCTTCTCGGCCGCCTCCTTGAGACGCTGCATCGCCATCTTGTCGGTCGAGAGGTCGACGCCCTCTTGGTTCTTGAAGCTCGCGACCAGCCAGTCGATGATGCGCTGGTCCCAGTCGTCGCCACCGAGGTGGGTGTTACCTGCGGTCGACTTGACCTCGAAGACGCCCTCGCCGATCTCGAGGATCGAGACGTCGAAGGTGCCACCGCCGAGGTCGAAGACGAGCACCGTCTGGTCCTCGGCTTCCTTGTCGAGGCCGTAGGCGAGGGCCGCAGCCGTCGGCTCGTTGATGATCCGCAGAACCTCGAGGCCGGCGATCTGTCCGGCCTCCTTCGTTGCCGTGCGCTGCGCGTCGTCGAAGTAGGCAGGGACGGTGATCACCGCCTGGGTGATGGTGTCGCCCAGGTAGGCCTCGGCATCTCGCTTCAGCTTGGCGAGGATCCGCGCGGAGATCTCCTGGGGCGTGTAGTGCTTCCCATCGATGTCGATGGTCCAATCGGTCCCCATGTGCCGCTTCACCGAGCGGATGGTCCGATCGGGGTTGGTGATGGCTTGGCGCTTGGCGACCTCGCCGACGAGCACCTCACCGGTCTTGGCGAAGGCCACGACGGACGGGGTGGTGCGTCCACCCTCCGCGTTGGGAATGACGACCGGGTCGCCACCTTCGAGGACGGCGACCACGGAGTTCGTGGTGCCAAGATCGATGCCGACTGCCTTGGGCATGGCTGCTCCTCCTGTGTTGTGCTTGCCTGTTACGACCGTGCTTGCTGTCCGTCCGTGTCTGCTGTGAGCTGGGCTGTGGGGATCGGCGTCTCCTGACGCGAGAGCCCCTGCGAAGCTTGAGTCACAGAATATCAAGTTTTAGGACGCTTCACGCCGCAGAAACATTCCCACACGGTTCAATCGGTCACCGACCAGCCGGTTCTTGACCATTGGCGTGGTGGGCTAGGCTCGAGCCACGTGGGCACGCTGATCCTCGTCCGGCACGGCCAGAGTACGTACAACGCGGAGAACCGCTTCACCGGGTGGGTGGATGTGCCACTCACCGACCAGGGTGTCGCGGAGGCGAAGGAGGCCGCCAAGGCGATCGAGGCCGACGGCCTTCGGCCGGACGTCCTCGTGACCTCCGTCCTCGAGCGCGCGATCACGACCGCTGAGCTGATGCTCCACGAACTCGAGCGCCCCTGGCTGCCGGTGCTGCGCAGCTGGCGGCTCAACGAGCGCCACTACGGGGCGCTCCAGGGACTCAACAAGGCCGAGACCGCAGCTCGCTACGGCGACGAGCAGGTCAAGCTGTGGCGTCGGAGCTTCGACGTGCGCCCACCCGAGACCGACGTCGAGGCCCAGCGTCTCCTGCATGCCGACGAGCGCTACCGCATGCTCCCGCTCGCACTCGTGCCTCGTACCGAGGCGCTGTGCGACGTGATCGATCGGGTGCTGCCGTACTACTACGACGTCATCGTGCCGCTGCTGTGGGACGGGCACACCGTGCTCGTGTCGGCGCACGGCAACTCGCTCCGGGGCCTCGTGAAGGTGCTGCGCGACCTCGACGATGACGAGGTGGTCTCGCTCGAGATCGCCAACGGCGAACCCCTCGTGTTCCGCGTGCCCTAGCCTGGCGGGGCACCCGAGTCGAAGGAGGTGGCGTGGGCGCCATCGTGGTCGTTGGCCTGCAGTGGGGCGACGAAGGCAAGGGCAAGATCACCGACCTACTCGCAGGGCGAGCCGCTGCCGTCGTGCGCTACCAGGGTGGACACAACGCGGGCCACACCATCGTCGTCGACGGCGATGCGTTCGCGCTCCAGCTCGTCCCGAGCGGCGTGCTCTATCCCGGCGTGATCCCCATCATCGGCAACGGCGTGGTCGTCGACCCGAAGGTGCTCGTCGAGGAGCTCCGCATGCTCGAAGAGCGCGGCGTGGACACGAGCCGGCTCGTCGTCTCGGGCAACGCACATCTCATCATGCCCTACCACCACGAGCTCGATCGACTCACCGAGCGCTACCTCGGCAAGGCACAGCTCGGCACCACGAAGCGCGGTATCGGTCCGGCCTATGCGGACAAGGCGGCCCGTATCGGCCTGAGAGTCCAGGATCTGCTCGACGAGAAGATCTTCCGGGCCAAGCTCGACGTGGCGCTGCGCGAGAAGAACCTCGTGCTCGCGAAGGGCTACAACCGTCTACCCATCGACCCCGAGCGGGTCGTCGCCGACTACCTCGGTACCTACGCACCCCTGATCGCGCCTCGGATCGTCGATTCGGTGGGGCTCGTCCAGCGACTCTGGCGCGAGGGCCGCACGATCCTGCTCGAAGGGGCCCAAGCCACCTTCCTCGATCTCGACCACGGCACGTATCCGTTCGTCACGTCGTCGAACCCCACCGCCGGTGGCGCCTGCACCGGCTCGGGCCTCGGGCCTCGCCAGATCGATCAGGTCATCGGCGTCGCCAAGGCCTACACCACGCGCGTCGGTGCCGGCCCCTTCCCGACCGAGCTCGAGGGGCCGCTCGCCGATGCGCTGGTTGATCGTGGTCACGAGTACGGGACGAACACGGGCCGGCGCCGCCGCACGGGCTGGCTGGACCTCGTGCTGCTCCAGCACGCGGTGCGCGTCAATTCGGTGAGCGAACTCGCCATCACCAAGCTCGACGTCCTCGACACCTTCGACGAGATCCAGGTGTGCACCGCCTACGAGGTCGCTGGTGAGAGGGTCGACGAGCTCCCGTATCACCAGTCGGATCTGCACCGCGCCCATCCCGTCACCGAGAAGCTGCCGGGCTGGAAGACCCCGATCGGACAGGTGACCACTGCATCCGCGCTTCCCGCGGCGGCTCGTCGGCTCCTCGAGTTCATCGAGGCGCGGATCGAGGTGCCGGTGCGCTGGGTCGGGGTCGGCCCGAGCCGCGACCAGATCGTGGAGCTCTCGTAGAGCCCATGCGAGTGCTCATCGTCGGCTCCGGAGCTCGCGAGCACGCGCTCGCCGACGCCGTCTCGCGTGGGGGAGCCTCGGTGGTGGTCGCCCCTGGCAACGCCGGGATCGCGACCCGCTTCGAGGTCAGTGCCGACGAGGCCAGAGCCATCGAGGCAGACCTCGTCGTCATCGGCCCGGAGGCTCCGCTCGTGGCCGGACTCGCCGACGACCTTCGCGCCGCGGGGCGCCTCGTCGTCGGACCAGGTGCAGCAGGGGCGGCGCTCGAGGGTTCGAAGATCGCGATGAAGCGGCTCTGCGACGCGGCCGGGGTCCCGACGGCTCGCTGGGGCGTCGCCACCACGATCGAGGAGGCCGCTGCGCTCTTCGATCGCTTCGGGCCCCCCTACGTCATCAAGACCGACGGGTTGGCGGCGGGCAAGGGCGTGCTCGTCACCCGCGACCGCCTGGCCGCGGAGGCAGACGTTCGGGCCAAGCTCTCGGGCGAGGCGTTCGGCGATGCGGGTCGGCGCCTCGTGATCGAGGAGGGTCTCGGTGGCCGAGAACTCTCGATGATCTGGTTGGTGAACGAGCGCGATGCGCGGCTGTTGCCCGTCGCCCAGGACCATAAGCGGCTCCTCGACGGCGACCTCGGTCCGAACACGGGCGGCATGGGTGCCTACGCACCGGCTCCCTGGGCCAACGACTCGCTCATCGAAGAAGCCACCGATCGGGTGCTCGAGCCACTCCTCGCCGAGCTTCGTCGGGTCGGGATCGTCTATCGAGGGTTTCTCTACGCCGGCTTGATGGCGACCGAGGACGGCCTGTCGCTGCTCGAGATCAACGTGCGCCTCGGCGACCCCGAGGCACAGGCGATCGCCCCGCTCCTCGGCGAAGGGTTCGTCGACGCCCTGGTCGCCGCTGCCCGCGGGGGCACCATCGGCGATCTCGATGTCCAGGCCGGCGCGGCGCTCGGGATCGTGATGGCGGCCCGTGGCTACCCGGAGGCGTCGATCGGTGGCGATCGCATCGAGGGGATCGCCGAGGCGGAGCGCCTCGGCGCGCGGGTCTACACCGCCGGGGTCCGTGCCGAGGCCGACGGCGCCCTCGCCACGACCGGTGGGCGCATCCTGACCGTCGTGGGCCGGGGCGACGACCTGGCCACGGCGCGCGAGGTGGCCTATCGGGCCCGTCAGGCGATTCGCATCGAGGGCGCGACCTGGCGCAGCGATCTAGGCTTGGGCGCCGAGTGAGCCCACGGTCCGACGACGTCGTCGCGCGCTCATCGCCGCGCGAAGCGGCGGACGGTGGGGCATGGTGCATCGGCGGCGTGGTCGGAAAGGAGTTGGCGTGATCCCTCGCTACGAGGATCCGGTGATCGCGCGACTCTTCGCCGACGAGGCGCGCCTCGGGCGCTGGATCGCGGTCGAGCTTGCCGTGACGGACGCCCTGGGGGCCCTCGGCGAGATCCCTGCCGAGGATGCCGCGCGCCTACGCCAGCTCGCCCCGACGCCCGACGAAGCCTTCGTCGAGGCCGTCAACGACCGCGAGCGCATCACCCATCATGACACTGCGGCCTTCGTCGACGTGCTCCAAGCCCGCATCGCCGATCCGGCTGCGCGGTGGATCCACTTCGGTCTCACCTCCTCCGACGTCGTCGACACCGCGCTGTCACTGGCGCTCGTGCACGCGACCGATCGGGTGCTCGAGCTCGTCGACGGACTCGCCGACACGCTGAGGGTCCGTGCGCTCGAGACGCGCGACCTCGTCTGCCTGGGTCGCACGCACGGCATGGCTGCCGAGCCGACCACGTTCGGCGCGAAGCTCGCCCTGTTCTGGCTCGCGCTCGAACGGGCGCGAGCTCGTCTCGTCGCTGCCCGCGAGACCATCAGCGTCGGCAAGCTCTCCGGCGCGGTCGGGACCTACTCCGCGCTCTCGCCGGCCATCGAGCGTCACGCGCTCGAGGCCCTCGGCTTGCGTCCCACGTCGGCGACGCAGGTGATCCCCCGCGACCGCCACGCGGACGTCGTGTGGGCGCTCGCTGCGCTCGGAGCCGTGCTCGAGACCATCGCCCTCGAGGTTCGTCACCTCGCGCGCAGCGAGGTCGGCGAGGTGGCCGAGCCCTTTGCCGTCGGCCAGAAGGGCTCATCGGCCATGCCGCACAAGCGCAACCCAGTGCTCGCAGAGCGCCTCTCGGGCATGGCCCGTCTCGCGCGCTCGGCCGTCGTGCCCGCGCTCGAGGACGTCGCCCTCTGGCACGAGCGCGACATCTCGCATTCGTCGGTCGAGCGCGTCATGCTGCCCGATGCCTTCCACGTGGCCTGCTACGGCACGTCGCTGGCGACGCGGATCGTGGCGGGCCTCACCGTACACCCCGAGGCGATGGCGCAGAACCTCGCCGCCACACGCGGTCTCGTGTACTCGCAGCAGGTGCTACTCGCACTCGTGCGCCGCGGGATGGCTCGCGACGACGCCTACCGCATCGTTCAGGCAGCGGCCGCTCGCACCCTGGACGAGGACGTGCCCTTCCTCGATGCGCTGGCCGACGACCCCGCCGTGCCGCTCTCCCCGGGCGAGCTCGCCGAGCTCGCCTCCGCGGAGCGCCTGGTCGCGAACCTTGCCCCCCTGTTCGCTCGTCTCGAGGAGGCATCGTGAGCCTCACGCGCGTTGGTGTCGGCAAGGTCCGTGAGACCTGGGTGGATCCGAGGGACGAGGCGGCGCTGCTGGTCGTCGCCACCGACCGCGTGAGCGCTTTCGACGTCGTCCTTCCTGAGCTCGTCCCCGACAAGGGTCGGCTGCTCACGGCCATCGCGGCCGCGGCCTTCGAGCGCGTCGCGAGCGACGTGGCCACCCACCTCCTCGAGGTCGCGACCGACGTCCCCGATGTGTGGCTCGGTCGTACGCTTCGGGTGCGGCGACTCGCGATGCTGCCGGTCGAGTGCGTGGTGCGCGGTCGGCTGGTGGGCAGCGCCTGGGAGTCCTACCAGCGCGACGGCACCGCGTTCGGTCGCGAGCTGCCACGGGACCTCGACTTCGGTGCTCCATTCCCCGAGCCCCTGTTCACCCCGACGACCAAGGCTCACGTCGGCCACGACCTGCCGCTCGGGCCAGACGAGCTCGGCGAGCTCGTCGGCGAGCGGCGTGCTCGCGAGCTCGCCGACCGGTCCCTCGAGGTGTTCTCCCTGCTCGCGTCCTGGTTCGACGCGAAGGGGCTCACCTTGGTGGATGCGAAGTTCGAGTTCGGCCTCGACGGGCGTGCGTTGGTGCTCGCCGACGAGATCGCTACGCCCGACGCGGCTCGCATCGTCGCCGGGGACCTCGGCCAGAACCCCCAGTGGCTCGACAAGCAGCTCCTTCGGGACTGGCTCGTGGCCGAGGGTTTCCGTGGCGAGGGACCGCCACCTCCCCTGCCGAGCGATCTCGTCGGTGAGCTGCGTGGCCGCTACGTGACGGTCTACGAGACGCTGACGGGACGCTCGTTCGACGAGTGGCCGGGCAGCGCCGATCCCTACGGAGGAGAGCGGGCATGAGTGCGCACACCTGGGTGGCGTTGGTCGTGGTCGAGCCGAGACCGGGCATCGCGGACCCCGAGGGGCGGGCCATCACGGACGCGGCTCGGCACCTCGAGCTCGCGCCGGGTGTCAACGTGAGTGCGGGACGCGCCTTTCGCCTCGAGCTTCGCGCCGTCGACGAGCGTGATGCGCTGGACCAGGCCAGCGTGCTCGCCGAGCGCCTCCTCGCCAATCCGGTGATCCAGACGTGGCGCATCGCCGAACTCGAGGTCGTTGCCCCGTGAGCAGTGTCGCCGTCGTCGTCTTCCCAGGCACGAACTGCGAGCACGACGTGGTCGGCGCCTACGCCGAACTCGGCGTCACCGCCCGCCTCGTCCACCATGGCGAGAGCGAGCTCGGAGCGGTCGACGCCGTCGTGATCCCTGGTGGGTTCTCCTACGGTGACTACCTGCGACCCGGAGCGATCGCACGGTTTGCGCCGGCCATGGGCGCGGTGATGGATGCAGCGCGGCGTGGGGTCCCGATCCTCGGGATCTGCAACGGCTTCCAGGTGCTGTGCGAGGCGGGGCTCCTGCCGGGCGCGCTCCAGAAGAACGCGGGCCTCAGCTTCCTGTGTGAGCACGTCGAGGTCGAGGTCGCGAGCGTCGAGAGCGTCTTGACCCAGAAGATGAGGGCACACGAGCGTCTGTCGCTGCCGATCAATCACTTCGAGGGCAACTTCACCGCCGACGACGACACGCTACGCAGGCTCGAGGAGTCCGGTCGCGTCGTGCTCCGCTACGTCGCGAATCCGAACGGCTCGGCCCACGACATCGCCGGGATCGCGGATGCGTCGGGTCGCGTGGTCGGTCTCATGCCGCATCCGGAGCGAGCCGGCGGAGGCTACGGTCTTGCCGAGCCCGCCGGCCGGTTGCTCGCTGGTCTGCTCGGTTAGGCGTCGGTCGGCACGAGCGCCGGCACGTCCTGGGTACGACCGAGCACGATCCGGTGCGCGCCGACCACGAGGGCTGGCTCGCCCGACGGAGCCAGCGAGCCGACGACGGTCGCGTCGAGGTCCTTCGCCGACGCCCAGGCCACGAGCCTCTCCGGGTCGTCGGTGGCGACGAGGACCCGCGACGGGTGCTCGCCGACGAGCGCGAGCGTGTCCGTGGTCTCGAGCCGAGCCTCCTGCCGACTGCGAAGGGCGAACCTGGCGGCTGATCGCGCGAGCCCGCCGGCGGACAGGTTGGTTGCCGCGCTCACCTCGTCCCCGACGACGAGGTCCGCCACCGCGTCGCACAGACGACGGTGCGCTTCCCAGTCGAGCGGCGCCAGGGTGCCGCCATCGACACCCGCCACGGCCGCCGCTCGCGAGCCCGCGAGCTGGGGTTCTGCCCCTCGTGGCGCGAGGACGACGAGGCTGCCGTGGGCGCGCTCCGGAGCGGGTACCGGCGCGGTCGGCGTGGCGCGCTCGCCGAGCAGCGACACGATGGGGGTCGGGTCGATGTCGATCCCGTCTGCCTCGTTGTAGAGACTGACGTTGCCACCGACGACGGGGACCCCCAGTGCTCGGGCTGCCTCGGCGATGCCGTCGATGCTCTCGGCGAGCTGCCACATCACCGTGGGGTGCTCGGGGTTGCCGAAGTTCAAGCAGTCGACGAGAGCCAGGGGCGTTGCCCCCACGCACGCGAGGTTCGCGACGCCTTCGGCGACCAGCCACGTAGCCCCATGACGCGGGTCGACACGGGTCCAGCGGTTGTTGCCATCGACGGTGATGGCGATGGCGCGTCCGGTGTCGCCGACCTCGGGCGTGCGCACACGCAGGAGTGCCGCGTCGGCGCCTGGTTCGACCAGGCTCGTGCGAAACAGCATGTGGTCGTAGCGTCGCCACACCCCGGCGGGGTCGATCGGGTCGTTGACGACCTCGGCGAGGAGCGTCGCTCCCGGCGCATCGAGGGTCACGACCTGTGCGCGTCGCTCGGTGAGGTCGGCCGGCGGCGCCATGGGGCGTCGATAGCGCGGCCCGTCGTGGGCGAGCAGCCGCGCCGGGATGACGGCGGCGAGCGGTCCCCCGTCGCTCTCGAAGGCTCGCAGAACTCCTTCACCGGCGTACGGGCCCTCCGCATCGGGTGGGCGCACCACCCCGATGACCGACGCGGTCACCTCGAAGCGTCGGCAGGTCGCGATGACCTCGTCGAGGAGCCCGGGCTCGACGATGGCGAGCATGCGCTCTTGCGACTCCGAGCACAGGACCTCCATCGGCGTCATCCCGGGCTCACGACGTGGCACGGCGTCGAGGAAGATGTCCATCCCGACGCCCGCTGCGGCCGCCGTCTCCGAGGTCGCGCACGTCAGTCCCGCGCCGCCGAGGTCCTGGACGCCGGTGACGAGGCCGGCGCGCATGAGCGCGAGGCACGCCTCGATCAGCTTCTTCTCCTCGAACGGATCGCCGACCTGCACGCTCGGGCGCTTCTGCTCCGCGGTGGCATCGAAGCCGGCAGAGGCCAGCACGGAGACCCCGCCGATGCCGTCTCGTCCGGTCGGGGCGCCGAGGAGGACGACGTAGTTGCCGATACCCTCGGCGCGAGCACGCACGAGCGCCTCGGTGGGCGCGACACCCACCGCGACGACGTTGACGAGGGGATTGGCGCCGTAGCACGCATCGACCCGTAGCTCGCCCCCGACCGTCGGCACCCCGACCGCGTTGCCGTAAGCAGAGATGCCGCCGACGACTCCGTCGGTGATCCAGCGGCTCCTCGCGTCGTCCTGGGGCCCCATCCACAGCGAATCGAGCAGCGCGATGGGTCGTGCTCCGACGGTGAAGATGTCGCGGAGGATGCCGCCGACCCCGGTTGCAGCACCCTGGTGTGGTTCGATCGCACTCGGATGGTTGTGGCTCTCCATGCGGATCGCGACCGCCACCGAGTCCGTCAGCGCGACGACGCCGGCGTTCTCGCCAGGGCCCATGATGACACGCGAACCACGTGACGGGAGTCGGCCGAGCAGTGCCCGTGAGGACTTGTAGGACGCGTGCTCCGACCACATGATGGAGAACATCGCGAGCTCGGTATCGTTCGGCTCGCGCCTGAGCAACGTGTGAATGCTCTCGTACTCGTCGTCGGTCAGCCCGAGGGATCGGTGGCGCGGCTCGTCCATGGCGCCAGCCTACCGGGCCGCCATTGTGCGATCGGAGGTCACGCCCACGCTCGAGCTGGGAGGCAGCAATTATGAGCGCACGGTGGCGATCGCAATTGCATTGCAAAGACGACCTGATTCGCTGTGTCGGTGCGATACATTGGATGAACTCGTCCGGCCAGTATGATGGTTGTTGGTGAGCATCGAGCTCATGGGAAGTAGGGAAGAGCGGCGACCTCGACACCGTTTGACGATCAGGAGGACGATCAGGAGAGTGTGGGCCTCGCCTCGCCTGGCGAGAGCCTGAAGCGGCGTTCCGGCTCGCTCATTCCGGCGGGTTCGTCTCGGCGGTTTTGCGTGGGTGGGAGACGGCTCAGGTGACTCCCCCTGGCCGGCTCCGACGCGACTGCGCCGACGATCGGCGTGGTTGGGCCGGTGGACGCAACGTCGAGGGGAGCGTGGATGAGCTGCGCTGATGGCTCTCTTGGTTGTGGTGTCGGCACCTCGCCGTCGCGTTCGGAGCGCTGGGTCGCCGACCGGGGACCTCGGTCGGAAGTGGCAGCTGTCTCGCGGTGATGGAGACAAGGAGAAGGAGCAGCAATGGCTGATGACGGTCGTCAGATGAGTGGCGAGCAGCGCGCGGCGATCGCCCGCGGGCGTAGGGAGTCCCAGGCCGTGGACGCCTACCTGCGCTATCTCGAGGAGAACAAGCCGAGGCGTGGGCGCCGCCGCACTCCCGAGCGTGTTCGTATGCTCTTGGATCAGGTGACGGCAGACCTCGAGAGCGCAACCGGGGTGCACCGGATCGAGCTGTTGCAGCAGCGCAAGGACCTCGAGAGTGAGTTGTGGCGCCTGGAGCATCAGGCCGACAACAAGGAGCTCGAAGAGGCGTTCATCGAGCATGCAGCGCGCTATGGGGAACGCAAGGGGATCAGCTACGAGACCTGGCGCGAGGCCGGCGTGAGTGCGGAGGTGCTCGAGCGGGCTGGGATCGTGCCGAACACGACCGACGAGCTGCGTCGGCGCCGCTAGGCAGCGTTGGGACGCTGGGCCCCGTCGTCGCCGACCGTTCCGGCGGCGGCGATGGGGAGCGTCGGGCCGTGGCGCCCCCCCACCAATGGCACCACGACGACCGCGAGGCCGACGATGACGAGCGCCGAGATGGCGCGTGCGTCCATGCCGGCGACGATGGCCCCCGCGACGGCTGCAGCGAGCATGGCCGCGGCGAGCAGTGCCCGTGGTCTGGCGAGGGCCGCGAGAACCGCGCCGCACGCGACGACGAGTGCGGCGAACGGATGGTGTATGCCCACGGCGGCGACGTAGGCGCGGGTCGCGGCCGCGTCGCCGGTGAGGCGCCAGTCGACGAAGGGCACCCCGACCACGAGCGCCGCGCTCGGGAAGGCAAGGACGGCGAAGAACGCGAGGCCGGCCTCGTCCCTACCACGAGCCCCGAGTCCCACGAGCACCACCGCGCCGATGCTGAGCGCGCAGAGGGCAAGGGGCGGGTCGCTGAGCGCGAGCGCGCAGAGGGCAAGCCCTGCGCCGACCCCAGCCGTGACCGTGTCGCCGAGCACGAAGGCGCCGGCTTCGGCGACGGACACGACGAGGAGTGCGAGGAGCGCGAGGTCGATCACCCCGGCCGCCGTCGTGCCTGCGAGCACGAGGAGCCACCACAACGCGACCAGTGCAGCCGTGACCATCGCTGGCGTCGCTTCGAGCCGAGTCGCGATCCAGCGATGCGCGCTCGCGATGGCGAGACCTACGGCGAGCGGCGTCATGGTCGCGAGGGCGATGACGACGACCGCGTGGAGTGAGCCGATGCCGAGGGGATCGACGTGGTCGAGGACGACGGTGCCCGGGCCCAGGCGAAGGAGTCCGACGATCTCGGCGATCGCGAGCGGGAGTGCACTCGCGGCCACGATCCACCAGCGAATGCGCCGGCCCCTCACAGCGCGACTCCGTGGTCGGTCTTGTCCCAGTAGTGCGGCCGGGTCACGAGCTGGGCGAGGGCTCGATAGGCCGCGAGCGAGTGCAAGATCCAGTAGACCGGCGTGAGCAAGGCGGCCCACACGAGCGACCATTGACGCCGACGGAAGACGGCCACGATGGAGAGGTAGATCACCACGGCGTTGCCGATGACGAGGTCGACGAATCCGACGGCGAGCGCCCAGCGCGGTACGAGATCGACGAGGACGTGCGGCGAGAGGACGAGAGAGGCCACGAAGGTCAGGTCGAGGGGCACGATCGTCCAGAAGGCGATCGGCGTGCCGGCGATGAGGACGGCGAAGGCGAGGGCCTGGATCGGCCCGACCGCTCGGACCAGCCGGATCGGGTGGCGGGCGTGCACGAGGGCTGTCTGGACGTAGCCCTTGATCCAGCGCGTCCGTTGGCGGATGAAGGCGCCGGGGCGAGCGGTCGCCTCCTCCCACGTGGTGGAGGCGGCGGTGGCGACCCGGGCACCCTTCACCGCGGCCCGAATGCCGAGATCGGCATCCTCGGTGACGTTGAACGGATCCCAGCCTCCCAACGAGCGCAGCAGCTGCGTGCGGAAGTGATTCGAGGTCCCTCCCAGTGGGATCGGCAGCTCGAGCGCCTCGAGGCCGGGGAGGAGGTAATCGAACCACTGGGAGTACTCGAGGGTGAACAGGCGCGTGAGCAGGTTGTGGCGGGCGTTGTGGTAGTTCAGCGCTGCCTGGACGCACGCAAGGTCGTGGTCGGCGTCGGCGAAGATCGAGGCCACGATCCGGAGCTGGTCGGGTTCGGGTCGATCCTCGGCGTCGTAGATCACGAGCAGCTCACCGGAGGCGAGCGCGAGCCCGACGTTCAAGGCCTTCGGCTTCGTCGCGGGCCCCTCGGGCGGCACGGTCACGACGGTGACCCAGCTCGGCGGGCGCGCCGCGACGAGCGCGTCCCGGGTGGCGTCGTCGTCGGCCTCGACGAGTACGAGCGCCTCGAGCTTCTCTGGTGGGTAGTCGAGGTTGGCGAGCGAGGTCATGAGCGCCGGGACCACCGCCGCCTCTCGATACAACGGGACGAGGATGGTGTAGGTCGGCAGGTCTGCGTCGTCGAGGAGGCGCTCTGGCACGACCCACGGCACGCCGGCGCCCCGGAAGGCAACGACCGCTCGAAAGAGCACGACGAGCGCGAGGAGGGTGGCAGCGCCAGCGAGTGCGGCCCCGAGGAGTGCTCGGGTGTCGACGATGCCAACGAGGACGACCACGACCGCGACGACGACGAGGCCGATGGCTTGGGCCCTCGTGAGCACGTGGGCTGCCGACAGGTCGAGATCCGTCTCCGCGAGACCGTAGGCCGCTCGTCGGCCGATGTGATCGGCGCCTGCGCGCACGATGTAGCGGAGCAGGTCCCACTCGGTGGTGAGCACGAGCCGGACAGGAGCGCCGCTGAGACGTTCGGCGCTCTCGCGCACGGTGTCGGTCGGCACCTCCGAGCTCGCAACCACGAGCGTGCCATCGTCGTCTCGGTCGATCGGGACCAGCCGCTCGCGGACGCACGCCTCGAGGTCGAGCCCCTCGAGCAGCTCCCGTCGTGGCTCGCGATCGACGAGGGTCACGAAGGGCACGCGAGCGCGTTCTGCGAGCACACGGGCGAGATCGAGGCGTGGGACGATGCCTCGGCGTACGAGCACCTCACCGAGGCGTCGTCGGCTCCGGGTCTGCTGCTCGAGTGCCACGGCGAGGTCGTGCTCGTCGAGCAGGCCCGCGGCCACGAGCGCGGCGCCGAGCGGTGGCGAAGCTGCGCGCTCGCGAAGCCGCGGGCTCTCCATCTGGCCCTCCTCGGTGATCAGCGATCACCAGGTCATCGGCCGCCGTGACGGCGGCTTGAGACAGGGCTGCTCAGGAGCTCGCGAGGGTGCGCGCGGCGAAGCCGAGCACGCTCGCGGGTACGGTTGGTTCGTACCACTGGGTGCGGCGATGGAGGTCGCGGGCAAAGAGCCAGCCGGCGAGCCGCTGCCCCACGCCCGAGGCCGCGGGCCCCACGACGACGATGCGCTCGGCCGGAGCGAGGAGCTCGTCGAGCACGGCTGGGATGGGATCGGTCTGGACGAGCTCGACGACGCTGGGGGTGCGTCGCTCGCCTGCGACCAGTGCACGCGCCTGGGCAGTTGCGAGGGCGCCTGCTGCCCAGGTGACCATGACGAAGCTCGGGTCGGCAGCGAGATGGTGCACGACGCGCTCGCCTACTCCTGCGACCCGCCCGACGGTCGATACGACGACGCGCAAGCCCGCACCTGCCACCAGCGCACCGAGGGCGAGTGCCACGTCCTCCGTGCGGATCGGAGCGAGTTCCAGCGTTGGCGCAGGGGAGGCGGCGATCAGCGTGTCGCCATCGACGTCGAGGATCACCGCACGCGCACCGGCGCTGGCGACCTCTCGCGCGAGCCCCTCGGGATCGGGGACCCCGATGACCGGGGCCCGGAGGCGCACCTCGAGGTCGCGGGCGAGCCCCGTGCGGGTGATGCGAACGATCCCCGCGCCGCCGAGAAATGCCCGCACGGGGGCGTCGGGACCTCGGTCGTCGACCGCCTCGAGCGCCGTCTCGGCCGTGATGGGTGGTTTGAAGGCGACGACCTCGAGCGGTTGGGCATCTCGGAGCGCGCGGCGCGCTCGGCGACGCAGGAGTTCCTCCGGTGCCTCGACCGTGTGCTCGGGCGTGTGCACGATCACCGCGGCCGGTCCTTCACGCCGGGCGAGGTCTCGACCCAGCGAGATACCTGCGACGAGGTCGTCGCCGCGGAGCTCGTCGCGGTGCCACCCGGCGGCACGGACCAGCGCCGCGCGCGCTGGCGAGTCGGTGAGGGCGATCGCGCGAGCTCGGTGACGAACCAGCTCTCGTGCGACGGCGAACTCCTGGTCGTCGATGGTCCCATCGAGCCAGCAGACGACCGGCACCTCAGCGCTGGCGAGGGCGAGCGCGGCGAGCGTCGAGGTCTCCCACACCGACGCGCCGTGTGCGCCCGAGGCCGCCGCATGACCGATGGCGATCGCTCGATCACTGGTCGCGAGGCCACCCAGCGCAGCGAGCCCGACGCCAAGGCCGAGGGCCGCCAGCGAGCCGGAGCGAGGGGTGGTCGCGATCCACGAGGTGAGTGCTCGCTCGGCGACCTCGCGGGTTCGCTCATCGAGGGTGCGCAGGGGGTTCGCCATGGCGTGGCCAACCTAGCCGACGAGGGGCAAGCTAGCCTATCGCCATGGCAACACCCAATGTCTCCCATTCGGTGACGCTACGCGTCGAGCTCACCAACCAGCCAGGAACCCTCGGCCGCTTGACCACCGCGATCGGGGAGGCAGGCGGGAACATTCTCGGCGTCGACTTGGTCGAGGTGGATGCTGCGACCATCGTCCGTGACATCACGGTGCTCTCGGGCGATCCGGAGCACGCCGAGCGCATCCGAGAAGCTGCCGAGGGCGTCCCGGGCGTGCACGTGCGCTCGCTGGTCGATCGCGTGTTCCGTCTGCACGCCGGCGGCAAGATCGAGGTTCGCGGCAAGACCCCGATCCAGAACCGCGACGACCTCTCCATGGCCTACACGCCCGGGGTCGCGCGGGTGTCGCTCGCCATCGCCCAGCGCCCCAGTCTGGTGCATCGCTACACGATCAAGTCGAACAGCGTCGCCGTCGTCACCGACGGGACCGCGGTGCTCGGTCTCGGGGCGATCGGGCCGCACGCGTCGCTCCCGGTGATGGAGGGCAAGGCGCAGCTGTTCAAGGAGTTCGCGGGGATCGATGCGTTCCCGGTCCCGATCACGGCTCCCACCACCGAGGCGCTGATCGAGGCGATCGCGGCGCTCGAGCCTGCCTTCGGAGGGATCAACCTCGAGGACATCGCGGCGCCGCGTTGCTTCGAGGTCGAGGCTGCGCTCACCTCGCGGCTCGACATTCCGGTCTTCCACGACGACCAGCACGGCACCGCTGTGGTGGTGCTCGCGGCGCTTCGCAACGCCTGTCGGGTCGTCGACAAGAAGCTCGAGGAGCTCACCGTCGTCATCGCTGGCGCTGGCGCAGCGGGGGTCGCGACGGCCAAGATTCTCGACCACGCCGGTGTCGGACGCATCATCGTCGCCGATCGTCGAGGTGCCATCTTCAGCGGGCGCGAGGAGTTCACCGGCGAGAAGGCGTGGTTGGCCGAGCACACGAACCCAGAGCGTCGCATGGGGTCGGTGGGCGAGGCGCTCGCGGGCGCCGACGTGTTCATCGGCGTGTCGGGACCGGGCGTCATCACCGCCGAAGACGTGCGCACCATGGGCACGAATCCGATCGTCTTCGCGCTCGCGAACCCAGATCCAGAGGTGAGCCCGGAGTCGCTCGAAGGCATCGCGGCCGTCGTTGCGACGGGCCGGAGCGATTACCCGAATCAGATCAACAACGTGCTCTGCTTCCCGGGCATCTTCCGCGGCGCACTGGACGCGCACGCCATGGTGATCACCGAGGGCATGAAGCTCGTTGCCGCGGAGGCGATCGCCGCACAGGTCACCGACGACGAGCTCTCTCCGAGCACCATCATCCCATCGGTGTTCAACCGGAGCGTCGCGCCTGCGGTTGCCGAAGCGGTCATGCGCGAGGCCATCCGTGAGGGCGTCGTGCGCCACGCGATCGACGACTGAGGACCATGGCGCTGCTCCCCGCGAACCTCGTCTGCTGGCCCGGCAAGGTCGTCCGCCTCGAGCCGGTCGGGATCGAGGTCACGGTCGCGGCGCTCGCGGGACCGACGGTCGAGTTCGACGGGGCGGACGGGTGCGACCCCGCGAGCGTCATGGCGATCTCTGCCCGGTGCGTCGCCGCGCGAGCGTGGCTCGGCGCCTCGCTCGTGCGCGCCGAGCACGGGCGCCTTCGTGGTCGGGTGGAGGCCGCGCGCCCCTGGAACCTGCGCGAGGGGCCGCGGGCCGTCCTTCGTAGTCGCGGTACGTACTACCTCCACGGATTCACGCTCGGCGTCCCGATGGTCACCGTCGATGTGTCGGTCGGGGGCGTCGCGATCGAAGCACCTGATGGGGTGCGTGATGCGCCGGGGACGGTGCGGGCCGTGTCGTTCGACGTCAGCGGCCGGCTCGTGCGGGCGGTGGCGGAGGTCGTCGGTGTGGGGGATGAGGTGTGGCGCCTGCGCTTCGTCCACCTCTCCCCTGGCGACGAAGCCGCGGTGGCGCGCTGGGTCTTCGCGCGCCAAGTGAGCGACCGCGCGGCCCTTGGGCCATCGGCACGCCTCGACGACGGTCTCGATGCGAGCGCGCAACTCCTGCACCCTCGGCTCAGTGTTCGGCGTCGTGGTCGTGTGGTCGAGGTGGCCGTGGAGCAGAGGCAGGCAGAGCCTGTGACCTTTGCGCTCGGCTCTCCCGACGACGTCGCGGCGCTCGACCGTTGGTGCGAGGCCGTCGGTCCGTGGTTGCGACTCGGTGCGTGGTGGGATGTCGCCTGGATGGTGCAGGCGCTGCCGGCGAGCGTCGCAGGCGAGCTGAGCCGTGCCATTGTCCACGCCGCGGCGGACCACTGGCGCGTCGCGGTCCCCGAAGCCACGACGCGACTCGAGGGACCCCAGGAGGCTTGGCCATCGTGGTACCGTCCGATCACGCACGACGCCGTTGGCGGCGCGAGCGCAGGCGGCGACCGCACGAGCGATTGATCACCGGTGCTCGTCCCCTGGTAGGCCGACATCACGAGCTGGCGCGGATGGTGGGACAGGATGCCTCTGCCAGCTCGCAGCGTCGACGCCAGGGACGACAGAGCGTGCGGGACGTGGCGATAGGGGATGCTTCGGTGATGCCGGCTGGCATGGGGCCGGGCGGTCTCCTCGCGCTCTCTGGAGGTCTCTCGAGCCATCAGCCCAGGAGCAACGCTCCGCTACCGATACTCGTGCGGACGCACGGCACGTACCCGCCTGCGAGGAGCTCGTAGAGCTAGCCCTGTGACGCCCCTTGGTTCGCCGATGTCGATGCCGAGCCCCCGAGGACACCCGACAGCTCGCCCGCGCTCGTGATCAGTTCGACCTCGTTCGACGGTGGGATGGTGATCGATACCGGCTGGTTCTGGTCTTCATAGGTGATGGTCAGGTTCACCTGGACGCCAGCACTGGTCGAGACGGCCTCGTGCACCTGGACGAGCTCGTGTGCGCTGTTGATGGCCGCCGTGATGACGGCACTGACGGTGTCGAGCGTCGACGCCGCTTGACTTGCCAGGCTCGGATCGGCCGCGGAGAGGAGCTGCGACATCGCCGACCCGCTGATGGTGGCCTTCACCAGCGTGCACGTTTGACCGTCGACCGTCGCGGTGCCGTCGGGCTGTGGCTTGACGGCGGCTCGGAGCGCTGCTGCAACCTTGCTCGCGAAGGCCGAGCTGTTCGTGGGGATAGGCAGCACCGACGACGGAATTTCGAGCCAGGTCGTTGCGGTCGCGTTCGGTGTCGCGACGGTCGGATAGTGCAGGTAGAGATCCGACTGGGTGGCGATCTCGGTGATGCGAAGGCCGTGGACGCTCGTCGTCACCTCGAAGAGGTGCTCAGGGATCGAGGCCGCCCCCGACAGGGTGAAGGTCGCGTAGCCGGCTGGGGTCACGGTCGTCGATCCCGCGCTTGGGGCACTCGCCGAGGCCGGGGTCGCCACGTTCCCCGATCCGGTGAAGCGGAAGGAGGTCATCGAGACGAGTTTGGCGGAGGCGTCCGAGAGCAGCTGCGACGGTGGCAACGAAGCGGTCGGGGTGCTCGACGACGACGACGAGCTTGCCCCGCCCGAGGAGCCGCAGGCCGCTGCGGCGACGGCGAGGGCGCCGACGACACCGATCCGCGCAGCCCATGTTCCCCGTGACGACGCTCTCACTCGCACGACACCCACCTCCCAAGCGGACTCTAGGCTCAATGCCGCCAGATGTCAAGACGCTCTGTCGCTGCCTTCGTAGGGCAGGCCGAGGTCCGGGGCGCGGACCAGCGCGACGAAGGGAGTCGGGGCGATGACGTCGGCGGCGGTGCCTCCGCGATCGACGACCGCGAGGGCTTGGGACACGGTGGCCCCGACCTCGCGAACCGCGTCGATCGCCGCGAGCAGCGAGACGCCGCGCGTCGGCGTGTCCTCGACGACACAGACGACGTCGTCGGGGTCCAGCGCTCCCGCAATGGCCCCTCCCTGGCCGTAGGCTTTGGGCTCCTTGCGCACGCTGAAGGCCTTCAGCGCGCGGCCCCGGAGCTGCGCGAGCGTCGCGGTCGCGAAGGCAACCGGGTCGGCACCCATGGTGAGGCCGCCGATGGCGGTGACGGTGGGATCGAGTGCCTCGAGTGCGAGTTCCGCGGTCGCAGCGAGTGCCATCGGTCGACAGATCGCACGCTTGGTGTCGATGAACCAGGTCGAGGTGGCACCGGACTTGAGCGTGAAGCTACCTCGGAGGATCCCGTAGGTCTCGAGGGCATCGATCAGGACGGCACGGTGGTCGACCATGTCACTCCTTCGTCACTCGCTTCGACGACGCCGAGGTCCACGGCGTCAGGTACTCGCTCGCGGAGCGCGCTCGCCGCATCGGGTGGCGCGATCAGCACCATGCCGATCCCGAGGTTGAAGGTGGCCCGCATCGCCTCGAGGGAGACGTCGCCGTCGTCGGCGAGCCGACGGAAGATCTCGGGCCAGGCCCAGGGCTTGACCTCGACGCCGAGGCCCGTAGGCAGCACCCGTACGAGGTTGCCGGCGAGGCCGCCGCCTGTCACGTGCGCGGCGGCGTGCAGCAAGCCGGCGCGGGCGAACTCGAGAACCAGGGGGGCATAGAGCACCGATGGCTCGATGAGGGCGTCGTAGAGGGGTCGGCCGTCGGCGAGGAGCGGTCCGGTCTCACCGCGTGCCACCGCCTCGAGGACGTCTGCGTAGACGCGACGCACGAGCGAGAAGCCGTTCGAGCGGAGGTTCGGCGAGCGGAGGCCGAGGACGCGGTCGCCAGCGCGAACGCGCTCGGATCCGAGCGTCGCGTCGCCATCGACGATGCCGACGCAGAAGCCAGCGAGATCGACCTGACCCGGCTCGAGCACGCCGGGGTGCTCGGCGATCTCACCGCCGATGAGCGACGCCCCGACCTCGCCGAGTGCCGCTGCCATGGCATCGACGAGCAATGCCACCAGCGAGGGCTCGACGCGACCGAGGGCGAGGTAGTCGAGGAAGAAGAGCGGGGTTGCTCCGGTGACCACGAGATCGTCGACACACATGGCGACGAGGTCGCGCCCCAGTCCTTCGTAGCGGGCGCCGGCCCGGGCGACCTCGGTCTTCGTCCCGACGCCGTCGGTCGTCGCGACGAGGGTCGGACGTGCACCACCGAGGCCGCCGATCTCGTAGAGCGCGCCGAAGCCCCCGATCGGGCTCGCGACCCGTTCCGTAAACGTCCGGGCGACGATCTGAGCGATGCGCGCAACCGCGCTATCCGCCGCCTCGATGTCGACTCCCGCCTCGCGGTACTCCACAGTGGCCTCCTCGGCGCCGAGGCTAGTGGCCACGTGGCGCAGGTTCGAGGTGTCAGGTGGGCGCTGGAGCGATGACGGCGGCTCGGCTCACCGCGAGCCCGCACCCGCGGCTGCCGCTTCGCTGACCGTCTCGGGGTATGCCCCGGTCAAGCAGGCATCGCAGCAGCCATGGGTCACGCCAACGGCGTCTCGCAGGTGCGCAAGCGGGAGATAGGCGAGCGAGTCCGCCCCGAGTTCTTGGGCGATCTCGTCGACGGACAGGCGGGAGGCGATGAGCTCGGGGCGACTCGGCGTGTCGATCCCGTAGTAGCAGGGCCAGCGGTACGGAGGCGACGAGATGCGCAGGTGGACTTCGGCCGCCCCCGCCTGGCGCAGCAGGGCGACGAGCTGACGTGTCGTCGCACCGCGCACGATGGAGTCGTCGACCACGACGAGGCGCTTGCCTCGGACGTTGTCCTCGAGGGCGTTCAGCTTCCGTCGGATCGCCTGTCGGCGCTGCGCAGCCCCGGGGTTGATGAAGGTGCGCCCGATGTAGCGATTCTTCACGAGTCCCTGGCCATAGGGGATACCGGAGGCGAGGGCGTAGCCCTCGGCGGCAGGGATGCCAGAGTCGGGCACGCCCATCACCATGTCGGCCTCGACGGGTGCGACGCGCGCGAGATGCTCGCCCATCCGACGGCGCGTACCGTGCACCTCTCGGCCCAGCAGCTTGGCATCGGGACGCGCGAAGTAGACGAATTCGAAGACACACAGATGCTGGAAGTGGGGTCCGGGGAGCGAGGAGCTCGCCTGGGCGTCGTCGCCGATGACGAGGACCTCACCGGGGTCCACCTCGCGCTCGAAGCTTGCGCCCACGACGTCGAGTGCGGGCGTCTCGGAGGCCACCACCCAACCGCCATCGGGGAAGCGGCCGACGCACAGGGGGCGAAAGCCGTGGCGATCGCGAGCGGCGATGAGGTGCTGGCCGTCGGTCATGACGAGCGAGAAGGCCCCATGAAGGGGCGCGAGGGCATGCGCGACGGCTTCCGCAACGGCCGCTGGCGTCGTCGCCGATCCGAGGGCCTCGGCGACGGCCGCGGCGATCCGTTCGGTGTCCGAAGGGATCCGGCCGTTGGGGGCTGGCGTCTGAGGCGGGTCGGTGAGGTTGCCGTTGTGGGCGACGGCGATCTGGGCGCCGGCGTGGTCGTGGAGGAGCGGCTGGGCGTTCTCCCATCCTCGGTCGCCAGCCGTGGCGTAGCGCGTATGCCCGATCGCGAGCCGACCGCGCAGCGCACGCAGGGTCGCCTCGTCGAAGACCGACGCCACGAGCCCGAGGTCCTTCACGACCGTGATACGACCGTCGTCGACGGCGGCGATGCCTGCTGACTCTTGTCCACGGTGCTGCAGCGCATAGAGGCCGTCGAATACGGCGAACGAGGCTTGCTCGTCCTCGGACGCGACGAGCACACCGAAGACGCCACAGGCTTCCTCTGGGTGGTCGGCTTCGGAGCCTTGCTCGGAGCCGTGGGTGGGGTGGTCATCCATCGCAGACCCCGAGCCTAGCCTGCGCGCGCGGAGGTGTCGGGGATCGTGCACGATCGAAGCGGGCGACCTGGTGGCCGTCGTGTCCGCGACCTGACACGTTGGCAGTGAGCGAGCTTGGCGGTGAGCGAGCGTTGCTGGGGCCGCGAGACCGCACGTTTCGCTCGAGCGCTCACTCGTCGAGCGGGAGATCGAGGCAGCGACGAAGGGGTCGTCGCACGCTCTGACGATGGTGGTCGGAACCGGTTTCGATCCGGTGACCTCACGCTTTTCAGGCGTGCGCTCTACCAACTGAGCTATCCGACCCGATGCACGTGCGAGACGTGCTCAGCGGACCTGACGGGATTTGAACCCGCGACCTCCGGCTTGACAGGCCGGCGTGCACTCCGAGCTGCACCACAGGTCCCCGGTGGGGCGAAGGGCCCTCGGGCCCTGGGCGTCATCAGTATAGGTCGGCATGGCCGCCGAGGCGCGCGATGGCGTCGATGAGTGCCTCGCCACTTACGACCGGGACATCGAGGTCGCCGTAGCCCACCAGCGGGGACAGGCCGGCCTTGAAGCGTCCATGGGCGTCCGAGCCGCCGGTCGCGACGAGGTGGAGGCGGTCGGCGAGCTCGGCCAAGGCGGTGCGGGTCGAGGGCGCGTAGGCGGCGTAGTGCGCCTCGAGCCCGACGAGACCCAGGTCACGGAGCGTGCGCAGGTGGTCCTCGAGTGCATCGGGCGCGAGCTCGAGGCTGAGCGGGTGGGCGACGACCGTCGCCACACCGATCGCAGCGAGCGGCTCGATCACGTCGGCGAAGCGAAGGCGTGCCTTCGGCACGTACAGAGGGCGACCCTTGGCGAGGTAGCGATCGAACGCATCAGGGATGTCGCGGGCGTAGCCGCGTTCGACGAGTACCGCTGCGACGTGCGGGCGCCCGACGCTCTTCTCGTCGAGCCGGGTCGCTCCCGCAGCAGCCAGCACCGCTTCGAGAGGAACGTCGAGTCCGTTCGCTGCGGCACGTGCGAGGAGCTGCTCGTTGCGACGGGTGCGATCGTCGGCGAGCGTGCCGAGGAGCGACGTGCCAGCGGGCCCGAGGAGTCCAGTCCCGTAGCACAGCAGGTGCAACGAGCCCGTGGTCGTCGCGAGGGAGAGCTCCGCCCCGACGATGAAGGCGCTCGTGCCAGAGAGCGCCTCGCGAAACGCGGCGATGCCCTCGACGGTGTCGTGATCGGTGAGGGCGACGATCTCGGCACCGGCGACGATCCCGGCGAGTTCCGCAGGGTCGTTCGAGCCATCGGAGGCGGTGGAGTGGAGGTGGAGATCGATCATCGTGCGTGTTCACACGGACGTGGGGTGAACACAGCATCATCACTGCGCGTGTCGTTCGTCAGGGATCCCGTCACGACTACCTCGTTCATCGTGCGATTCGCACTCATGGGCGCCCAGTCCTCTGCGACGGAACTCGGCGCGCACGATGCCGTGCCGCGGTCACTGTAGCGCTCGTTCGCCGAGGCACGCTCCATCGCGGGCGGCGAGGGCGCACGCGCGTGGTCGGCGCCGCGTGGTCTGTTCCAAGGCGATCGGGTTGTGATCTGCGGCTCTCGGCGTGGCAGGTGCACCGCGGCCTGCGATCGTGGTGCGAGCCCGCCGATTCCTCGCTCCAGCTCGTGTGACTGATCGAGCCGTCGATCTGCTCGCTCGCGGGGGCTCTTCGAGGTTGGCCCTGCAAGCCGTGACCGAGCGCAATGCACGGTGGCCATGCACACGACGTTGGATCGATATCGACTGGGTCTCGCTGCGACAGGGTGGCGGCGAGGTGCGCATGACGGCAGGCCGAAGCTGTTTGTGCTGGCTGCTGCTCCGATCGACGTTGGGCCTGTCGTATGCGGCTGCGGTGAGGTCGGCGGAGCCGTGTGGACTCGTGCCACCATCGCCTCGATGGAACCTATCGATTCGACCTACGTGGGACGTGCTGCTGTTGCACCGCATTGTCGGCTCGCTCGATCGCCTGCGTCACCCCTCGTCTCGGCTCGGAACGCGAACTGGCACCCCCAACGGGATTCGAACCCGTGCTACCGCCTTGAAAGGGCGGCGTCCTTGGCCGCTAGACGATGGGGGCACGCCTGTCGCTATATCAGTGTACGACCTCTGCGAGCCGCCACCGAGTACCCTCTGGCGTGTCCTCCACGATGACACCTCCGGCGGCCAGTGCGTCGCGGAGGTGGTCGCCGAGCGCGAAGTCGCGCGCAGCTCGCGCCGCTTCGCGTCGTGCGATGATCGCTTCGACAACCGGGGCGATGGCCGCTTCGCGGTCGACGAGCCCGTCGGTGAGGCGTCGGGCGAGCCGGGCGAGCCCGGTGACGACGCGGTCGTCGTCGACGCCGACGAGTGCTGCGATCTGGCCAAGGGCGTCGGTGATCTCGCCTCGGTCGATGGCCTCGTCGAGTGCCGCAAGGTCGCCAGCCGCCGATGCCGAGGCGGTGTCACCTGGCCGTGGGTGATCTGTGGCGCCGAGCCGGTCGCGCAGTTCGTCGAGCGCCAGCGTTGCCGGGGCCGCGATCGCATGCTCGTTGCCGCGCACGCGAAGCACGAGGCGTCCCTTCCCGAGCACCCGCACTTTGCCAGAGCCATCGAGGACGACAGCGGTGTGCTCGTCGATGCCGAGGATGCCGACGCCCGGGGGGAGCTGGTCCTCGAGCAGACGAAGGCGACGTTCGCCGATGTAGCAGAACCGCGTGTCGTGGGTCGCCCCCTCCTTGTTGTCGTAGTGAGGGACGACCGCTGCCGTCACGCCGAAGGCATCGAGGAGGTCGAGACCGTCGAGCCATCGAGGATCCTCGCCGACCTTGTAGATCTCGTAGACGGGGATTGTGTAGCGACCTGCGGTGAGTGCGGCCGCCGATGCCAGCACGACGGTGGCACCGTCGACAAGCCGCTCACGCAGCACGGGTCCTGCACCCGCGGTGCGAAGCTGAGCCAAGCCGTAGCTCGGACTGCCAGGTCCGGCGAAGAGGTAGTTGCCCCAGGCGAGGGTCTCGAGGAACCGCCCGCGTTCGAGTGCGCTCAGCGCGCTCGCACGACGCGCGCTCGCGACCTCGAGTGGGAGATGCAGGCTTACGTCGAAGTACTCCTGGGCCTTGGCGACGAGTTCGTCGGCGTTCTCCTGGAAGCCGAAGGTTGCATCGAGGAAGACCGGCCGTGGTGGGTCGAGCTCGGCGAGGAGCTGGCGATGGACCGCGACCATCGACGGAGCGAGCTCGCCGGATCCAAGAAGCGCAAGTGCACCATGTGGGAGAGAAGTCATGATGGCGTACCAACACCGTCGACACTCACACGCTTCCTCGTGCGACTCGGTCGCACGAGGAAGCGGCCCTGATCAACCGCTCACATCTACGCGGCGCCTCGGCCTCGTTGGCTTCGTAAACTGATGTTCCGCATTCGTTCGGGCCTTGGACACGAACGAATGACGATCGCTCAAGGGAGGACCACCACCATGCGCATCATCGTCTACGGCGCGGACGGCTACATCGGGTGGCCGATGGCGCTGCACCTCGCGGCCCAAGGTCACGACGTGCTCGCCATCGACAACGGTGCCCGTCGCCGTTGGGACGCAGAAGGCGGTACCCGTCCCCTGAACGAGATCGCCTCGTTCACCGAGCGCGTCGAGACCTGGAACGCCCTCGGCAAGGGTGCCCCCATCCGCATCGCCGAAGGCGACATCTGCGACTACGACTTCGTCCTCGAGACCATGCGCGCCCACGACCCAGAGGCCCTCGTGCACTTCGGCGAGCAGCGCAGCGCCCCCTACTCGATGATCTCGCGCGACCACGCGGTGCGCACTCAGGTCAACAACATCGTGGGCAACCTCAACATCCTCTTTGCCATGCGCGAGGTCAACCCCGAGATCCACCTCGTCAAGCTCGGTTCCATGGGTGAGTACGGAACCCCGAACATCGACATCGAAGAGGGTTACCTCACCATCACCCACAACGGCCGCAGCGACACCTTGCCCTACCCGAAGCTGCCGCACAGCTTCTACCACCTCTCCAAGGTGGCCGACTCCTACAACATCCACTTCACGACGCGGGTGTGGAACTTCCGCGCCACCGACTTGAACCAGGGCGTCGTCTACGGCGTCGCCACCGACGAGACGGTGCTCGACCCGCGCCTTGCGACCCGCTTCGACTACGACTCGGTCTGGGGCACCGCCCTCAACCGCTTCGTGATCCAAGGGTCCCTCGGCTACCCCATCACCGTCTACGGCCGTGGCGGCCAGACCCGTGGCTACCTCGACATCCGCGACACCATGGCCTGCATCACCCTGGCCCTCGAGCACCCGGCCGCCCCTGGTGAGTTCCGTGTCTTCAACCAGTTCACCGAGCAGTTCACCCTGAACGAGCTCGCCGAGACCGTGGCAGGCGTCCTGGGACGCCGAGGCCTCGAGCCCACCATCGTCCACCTCGACAACCCACGCATCGAGAAGGAAGAGCACTACTACAACGCCCGTCACTCGGCCCTGCTCGACCTCGGTCTGCAACCCCACTACCTCGCCGACACCCTCATCGACTCCCTCGTGGACTTCGTCCAGGCGAACGCCGCCAACGTCGACCCCGAGCTCCTCGAGACCCCGACGGTGACCTGGCGCGAGGGTGCGAACGAGGTCTGGTATCGCCACGCGGACCTCACCGTGGCGGCCGAGAACCGAGCACGCGAGGCCACGAACACCATTCGGGAGGCGCTCGAGTCGTAGGGGCAGGCGGGTCGTGAGGACACGAGGAGCCCCCCGCCCCGCAGCCCTCAACCAAGCTCGCTGGTGGCGACCCAGTAGATCTGGAGTCGTGAGTGCCCGTGCGGAGCCTGTCCTCGAGTCGTTGCCGTGCACTGCTTCGTCATTCGCCCGAGCGTGGGCGTGGCGCTGTTGGCCGACGGCTTGCGGGCTGTGTCGCCGAGGTTGCATGGCGCGGACCAGCAGGCTGGTGGCTCGCAGGAGAAGCGTGTCCGGGCTGATGATCGGCTCCCTTTGGGCTCTCCCGTGCACTCATGCTGTTCGCGTTCGGCTCGCTGGCGCCACCGCAGCGACGGGCAGCGGCCCTTGGCGACGGCGCTCGCGCGAGGCGGGATGGGCACCGTTCTCTTCATGTCATCCGGAGAGGAGCGGTCGTCGTGCCTCGCTCATGGAGAGATCCTCGCCGGCTTCAGCATTGGCATGCCAAGCGCGCTCACCTCGCGCTGGGTCGCTGGAGCGCTTCAGCCACCGTGGGCGAGGTTGCAGCTCCGCCGATGCGATCAGGGCCATTGGCGTGTTCGCGCTCCGGCGCGGCTCCACGTTGCGAGGATCAGGTGGCGTGCGGGTCTGTCCGATCACGCTCGCACAAGCGGTAACGGGCCCCTCGCCGTTGTCCGATCTGCTCGATCACACCGGCATCGCGGAGCGTCCGGATGGCCCGTGCGACGGCATCTGGGTCTGCATCCAGCCGGGATGCGATGTCGTTCCGGTTGAGCGGTCCACCGGCGTCGCCGAGAACTGAGCGCACCGCGTCCTCGAGCGACGCCTCTGAGGCCGCTCCGGTCGGAGGTGGCGACGTGCCACGCGCGGTGTCCGAAGAGGACTCGGTGCTACGCGCGAGATCGATGCGTTCCGCATCGCTCGCACCGAGGTAGCGTTCGGGGTGGGCCGTGAGGACGATGGCTTGGGCGTCGGTCGCGAGTGCGGTGAGCTGTGCGACGAGCATGCGCGTCCTCGTGGTATCCGAGTAGCCGAGCGCGTCGTCGAGCACGATGGGCACGGCGCCAGTGAGCTGGGTCGCTGCGAACCGACAGGCGAGCTCCACTTGCTCGCGGGTTCCTGCCGACAGCGCGGCGATCGGCGTCGTCGCAAGCGCCGTCCGCGAGCTCGTCGGCCGTCGCAGACTCTCGACGCCGAGGTGTTCGTCGAGGATCACCTCCACGCGCTCGCCGAGCGTGGCGGTGAGGATGCGTTCCACGAGCTGTCGATACGGAGCTTCGGTTCGCTCCCGCGCACGCCGCTGTTCTTCCTCCAAGACCTCGACAAGCCGTCGTGCGGCCGCGCGCTGGCCCTCGAGCACGGCGACTCGTCGACGAAGCCCTTCGAGGCGCTCCTCGAGGTTGACGACGCGGTCGGCGAGTCCTGTGGCGCGCTCGAGGCGCTCCTCGAGGAGGCGTCGTTGGGTGGTGAGCTCGGCTCTTCGGTTCGAGAGGCCCCCAAGCTCGGTGGCGAGGACTTCCAGCTCCTCGTCGAGATGGTTCCGGGTCTCGATGGCGTCGGTGAGTTCGCGGTGCCGATGGCGCTCCGTCTCGAGTTCGCGCTCGAGGTCCTCGATGCGCGCGACGCGATCGCTCTCGGCTGGCTCTGCGGCAAGGTCGCGCTCTGCTTGTTCGAGTTGCAGGGCCTCACGCTCGCGTGCGCCGACGAGCTGTTCGAGGTCCTCGTGGTACCGGCGTTCGGCGACTTGTGCCTCCTCCGCAGCGGCCTCGAGCGCCTCGACGTGATCGCTCAGGGCCCTGACTCGTCGCTCGAGCTCGTCGCTGGGTGCGAGCTCGGGGGCGTCGTCGAGTCTCGAGGCTGCAGCACGGGCGCGAGTCGCCTCGTCGTCGAGGGGCTCGATGCCGTCGGGAGCGAGGTTCGCGAGCTCGCGTCGCAGCTGGTCCAGTTCGTGGTCGTACTGGGCAGCCTTCTCGAGGAGGGCGCGCGCCTCGTCGAGGCTCGCGACACCGAGACTTGCGAGGAGTCGGGTGCGTTCGGCGGCGAGCTCCTCGAGTTCGCTGACCGCCGAGCCGGGCGAGATCTCCATGGTGACGTCCCCGAGCGACACGATGATACGCTCGTCGATCGGTCGCACCATCGCGTGGGCCGGCTCGAGCCGTTGGAGGTCCCCGTTCACGACGACCTCGACCGACCGCTCGCTCCTGATGGTGAGGCTGGGTCCGACGGTCTCGAAGACGGTTCGCGTGGCCAAGAGCCTGGCCTCGGCCTCCTGGAGGCTCGCCACCAGTGCGTCATCGAGCCTGCGCGGTGGAGCGATCTCGAGGGCGGCGACGCGATTGCGGAGCTCCACTGCTCTCGCAACCTGGGCGCTCAGACGTTCGGCGCCTGCAGCGACGCTGGCCAGCGCTTCGCGCTCCCTGGCGCGCGCCTGGGTCTCGCGGAGCTCACCGAGCTCACGTCGAGCTTGGTCGAGGCCGTCGTGCGAAGCACCGAGTTGCGCCTGCACCCGCGTGAGCTGCTCGCGCCGCTCCTCGAGGTCGCGATCGAGCTGTTCGATGCGTTCTCGCGAGCGTGCGAGCGCGCTCGCGAGTTCACGCTGACGTTCGAGGGCCTCGAGCTCTCGCGCGATCGCATCGGAGAGGTCGGCGACTCGGCGCGACGATCGCTCGACCTCGACGTCGAGGCCCTCGAGCTCCGCGCGGCGTCGGAGACGTTCGTCCTGTTCGGCCTTGAGGCGAGCCTCGTCGTCGGGGAGTGTCGCCAGCTGCTCGGCGATCGTCTCGAGGTCCCGGCGCGCCTCAGCCACGGCGTTGACGTCTGCGGTGGCAACCAGGTAGGCGGCCTCGGTGCGGTCGAGTTCGTCGCGGGCTTGGCGGAGGTCCCCGGTTGGCTGGGAGCGTCCGGGCGTCTCGTAGCGGGCAAGCTCGGTGCGAGCCCGGGCAAGCAGCCCGGGATCGACCAAGGCCTCCTCGCCACTTCGTCGCTCCAGGGCTTCGGCCACGATCCTGCTCGCGGCGAGGTGCGTAGTTCCCGCTCCGTTGTCGATGAGGGTGCTCACGAGCGGATCGCCAGCACCCTCGCCAAGTCCCGCAGTCGTCAGCAATTCGGCGAAGCGCGTCTCGGCTTCTCGTCCATCGAGCTGTCCTGCGCCGGCGATGACGAGCTGTGTGAGAGGTCGGGTGAGCCAGCGCTTCGTGAGCTCGACCGTGGTGTCGTCGAGCGCAAAGACGGCACCAACCTCGACCCCGCCAGACGGGCCGGCCAGCGCTTGCACCTCGCGGTGACGTGACGTGGAGGGGGTCGCGAGCAGCAGCCGCAGGCACGCGACGATGGTCGACTTCCCCGCCTCGTTGGGGCCGTGGATGATGGTGAGCCCCGGACTTCGCAACGTGAGCTCGAGGCCCCGGAGGTGGCGGGCCTCGCCGATACGGAGGCGGACGAGACGCATCATCGTTCGTTCCCCTCGAGGGCGAGTCGCGCGAGCAGCCGCAGCGCTGCCTGTGAGACGGGGTCGGGGTCGTCGAGGAGGCGTTCGAAGGCCGTGGCGGCGGCCCCTCGAAGGTGAAAGTCGGCCGGGATGCTGGCATCCGACAGGCTCGCGACCCGCTCGACGTCGAGCTCGAAGCCGGCCAGGGCGGCAGCGGCTGCCTCGAGGTTCTGCTCCAGGGTGAGACGGGCCGCGAGAGGGAGCGTGCCGTCGAGGTGGAGGCGGACGACGCAGCGTGCCGGATCCTCCAGCGTGCGAAGCCGACCGGCGATCGCCGCGACGTCGTCGGCGCTGGTGACCGTCTCCGCGAGCGTGAGGATGCGCCATCTCCCCACGCGGATTCGCTCGATCGCTGGCGGGTGCGACGGCTCCAGGGTCACCGCAAGTGCCCAGCCTGGGTCGCGCTCATCTGCGGCGGTGACCTCATGGGTTCCGCTGAAGGCGACGCGTCCACCGACGAAGATCTGGTAGGAGTGATGATCGCCGAGGGCGACGTAGTGGATGAGCCCCGTGTCGAGGGCGGCCACGATCTCATCGGCGGGGAGCGTCGAATGGGTGGTCACGCTGTCGTAGCGCTCCCACTGACCGTGCGCGACGAGGACCCGAACCGTCCCGGCGGGTGGCGGACCGTAGGACTCGAGGGCGCGGACCGTGTCCCAGGCGGGGTTGCGCCCCGGGATGCGCGAGCGCCACGGGGCGCCGACCACCTCGAGTCCTGGAACGACGGTGCGCGGCTCCCAAGAGTCGAGCACGATCAGCTGGTCGGGGAGATCGTCGCGGGCGAGGATGGCGTGCGGCTCGAGGGCGTCATGGTTCCCAGGGAGGGCAACGATAGGGAGCTGCTGGCGCGCGATCACGCCGAGCGTGCGTTGGATCTGGTCCTCCGACAGCGTGTTGTCGTCGAAGAGGTCGCCCGCCACGATGACGCAACACGCGCCACGCGAGCTCGCCTCGGCGAGGAGACGCTCGGCGGCGTCGACACGATCGTGGCGGAAGCGGTGGCGAGCCTCCTCGGTCATGGTCCGAGCTGGCATGCCGATCTGCCAGTCGGAGGTGTGGATGATGAGCACGGGCTCATGGTAGGTCATGGGGGCGACACGTGCTCGGAGCGAGGGAGCGGTAGCCTCGACCCGGGGCTCGGACGAAGGAGGCGCCGTGGACGAAGCGATGCGGCAGGTCTGGAACGCTCGCTACCGAGAGAATGATCGACTCTGGATCGGCGAGCCGGATCCTGCGATCGTGGGCATCGTCGAACGAGTGCAGCCTCGATCGGCAGTGGATCTCGGCGCAGGCGAAGGGCGCAACGCGCTGTGGCTCGCGTCTCGTGGGATCGAGACGACCGCGGTGGACGTGGCTGACGTCGCGCTCGAGCGCCTTGCCCGCGCTGCCGAGGAGCAAGGTCTGGCTGTCACGATCCAACACGCCACCATCGAGGAGTTTGCCCAGCTCGGCCTCCAGTTCGACCTCGTGCTGCTCGCGAACATCCATCCGCCTGCCGAGGAGCGACGCCGACTGCACGCGCTCGCCTTCGGCCTCGCCAGCCCCGGAGGGCGGCTCGTCATCATCGGCCACCACGTCGACGGGGTCGGCATCGCTGGTCCTCCGGATCCGGATCGGCTCCTCAGCGAGGACGAGATCCGCTCGCAGTTTCCGGAGCGGTCGATCGAACTGCTCGAGGTCGTTCGAGACCGTGCCGATCATGGCCACGTCGCCCCGTCGCTGGTCGCCGTGGTCCGACGCGACGCCGAGCGCTAGCCGGCTCGACCACGAGGGCCGAGCCTCGCGCTCGATCGGGCGTCGCGTGCTCCCTTAGCGCGTCTTGGGTGCGAGCAGACCCCGGTCGGCGGCTCGACGCAACTGGGCCAGTGCGTCACGCAGCGTCGTCGCCTGGCGTGCGAAGCTCCAGCGGAGCACGAGTGGCGCTCGCTCCGGCTCGACGTAGAAGGGCTCGATGGGAATGGTGACGATGCCGGCACGCTCGGCGAGGATGAGGGCGGCTTCGGTGGCGGTCTCGGCCTCGACGGGGCCGAGGTCGGTGAGCACGAAGTAGCCCGCTTGGGTCGCGAGTGGCGTGAAGCCGAGCTTGGCGAGGCCGTCGACGAGCACGTCGCGTTGCCGGGCGAGTGGATCGCGCACCAGGGGGACGATGAGATCGAGATTGCCGAGCGCGTCCGCCACGGCGTGCTGCAGTGGGGTGGCGCCGGCATAGGTCAGATACTGCGCCTGCGATCGCACCTCGCTCACCAGGTCGGCAGGCCCGATCGCCCACCCGACCTTCCACCCCGTCAGGCCGAAGGTCTTTGCTGCCGAGGAGACGACGACGGTGCGATCGGCCATCGCGTCGAAGGTCGCGATCGAGCGGTGGCTGCCTTCGTAGACCAGGAACTCATAGACCTCGTCGGAGAGGACGCGCAGGTCGTGTCGGGTCGCAACGGCGCTGATCGCCGCGAGTTCCTCGTCGGAGACGACCATACCGCTCGGGTTGTGCGGCGAGTTGACGATGAGCATGCGGGTCCTCGGCGTGATGGCCTGTTCGAGCCGCTCCGCGTCGAGGCGCATCGTGGACCCGAGATCGACCCCGACCGGCGTAGCTCCCGCCATGCGTACGGCCCAGAGGTAGGCGTCGTAGGCAGGCTCCAGCACGATGGCCTCATCGCCTGGCTCGAGCCAGGCGAGGCAGGCGGCAGCGATCGCTTCGGTCGCGCCCACCGTGATCGTGACGTCGCGCAGCGGGTCGATCGGTCGCCCGAGCCGCTGGCTCCAGATCGAGGCCACCCGCGTGCGGAGCTCTGGCACGCCTCCGGCTGGTGCGTACTGGTTGTGGCCCGCGCGGAGGCTCCGTACGCCGGCCTCGATCGCGAGTGCGGGGCCGGGCGTATCGGGGAAGCCCTGCCCGAGGTTGATGGCGTTGTGCTCGGTAGCGAGGCGCGACATGGTCGCGAAGATGGTCTCGCCCATCATGCGTCGTCGCTCGCTTGCGGGGTGCACGGCGGGAGTCTACGCGCCGAGCGTCGCGGACGGCGCGGGCGTGACGCGCGTTGCCAGTAAGACTGGCGTTGTGCTAGCTTTGATGGCATGCGAACGACGCGAACCGCCCAGGCCACTGTGATGGCGCTCGCCGCCGTCGCCCTCGGGGCCTGTGGCTCGACGCAGCACGCGAGTGCCTCGCACACGCACGAAACCGCGAGCGTTGCCTACGCCGGCTCGCTCGAGTACCTCAACGAGCACGTCATTGGGCCAGACTTCGCCCGAGCGACCGGTGACGTCTACGAAGGACGCGGCGGAGGATCCTTCGGTCTTGCCCATGACATCATCGCCGGCGAGATCAGCCCGAACGTGTTCGAGTCGATCGGCGGGGCGCCCATCGCCGAACTCGAGCCGCGCTTCACTCGTTGGTACGTGACGGTGGCCTCCAGTCCGATCGTCCTCGCGTACAACCCCCACACGTCGTTTGCTCCTCGTCTGGCTGCGATCGCAGCGGGCCGAGCTCCCTTCACTGAGCTGTTCAGTCTGCTGCGAACGCCTGGCTTCCTGCTCGGACGGACGAACCCGGCCACCGACCCCCAGGGACAAGCGTTCTACGAGATGGTCGAACTCGCCACCGTCCGGTACCACCTTCCGGCTTCCACGACGAGCGCCGTGCTCGGTAGCCTCGAGAACCCGTCGCAGGTGTATTCGGAGACGTCGCTCGAGGCTCGGCTCGAGAGCGGTCAGCTCGATGCAGCGAGCGCCTTCCGCTCCCAGGCGATCCAGCTCCACCTGCCCTACATTGCGCTCCCTGCCGCCATCGACTTCGGTGATCCGGCGGACGCGGCAACGTACGCGACGGCCTCGCTCACCCTTCCCGATGGCAGTGTCGTCCACGGTCACGCGCTCACGCTCGCGGTGACGACTCTCGGGCGCCACGACCAGGGCGCGGCGATGGCCTTCGTCGACTACGTGATCGATGGTGCTGGGAGGGAGGCGCTCGCGGCGGGTGGCTACACCCTGCTGCGGCCCACCGTGACGGGGACCGGTGTTCCGCATGTCGTTCGCACCGCTGTCGCGCGCGCCGACGGCTAGAGAGCCGCTTCGGATCGCCCAGAGCGCCCTGGCGGTCGCCGGGGGGCTCGTCGCATGGGTGGTGCTGCTCGGGCCACTCCTGACGCTGCTGTGGCACCTGGGCCCGCACGCGCTGGTGGTCGCCCTCAGTGCACCGGACGCCCTCGGTCCGGCTGGGACGTCACTTTTGGCCTCTGCGGTCGCGCTCGTCATCGTCGTGGCGGTGGGCACGCCGGTCGCGCTCGTCATCGCCGAGCGCGGTGGCGCCGTCGCTCGTATCCTCGAGGCGAGTTTGCTGGTCGTGCTCTTGATGCCGCCGCTCGTCATCGGCCTGCTCCTCGTGTTCATGGTGGGTCCGCTGACCCCGATCGGGGGGCTGCTCGCGCGAGTGGGGCTCGATGCCACGAACACGTTCACTGCGCTCGTCATCGCCGAGGTCTACGAGGCTGCCCCGTACTTCGTGCTTGCTGCAGCTGCAGCGTTCGCGGCCGCCGACCACGACGTCGTCGTGCAAGCCCGGCTCCTCGGCGATTCGCCGTGGCGCGCCTTCTGGCGCGCGATGGTGCCCGAGGTCGCGGGCGAGCTCGCGACTGCCCTCTCGATCGCCTGGGCGCGAGCCATCGGTGCGTTCGGGGCGGTCATCATCGTGGCGTATCACCCCTACGGCCTGCCCATGCAGATCTGGACCACACTCAACGAGACTGGGCTCCCCACCGCGTTGCCCTACGCCGTGGTCCTGCTCGTCGTGGCGTTGCCGTTCCCGCTCCTCGCGTACGCTCGAGGGCGACATGCTCGCCGCTGACTGCACTGTCCGACGGGGCTCGTTCACGCTGCGCTGTCGTTTCGAGGTCCCTCAGGGGTCGGTGCTCGGGGTGGTCGGACCCTCGGGCGCGGGGAAGACGACCCTCCTCGACGCGATCGCCGGGCTCGTCGGTCTTGCCGAAGGGTGGATTCGTGTCGGCGAGACGATCGTGTCGAGTCCGGGTGTGCGCGTCGCGCTCGAGCGGCGTGGGGTCGGCCTCGTCCCCCAGCGCACCGCGCTGTTTCGACACCTCGACGTGGTCGGGAACGTGGCCTTCTCTCGTCGTGCGTCGGCTGAGGACGTCGAGGAGTTGCTCCGATACTTTGGCCTCGCCACCCTTCGAGATCGCTCGGTCGGCACCCTCTCCGGTGGGCAGGCTCGTCGGGTCGCCATCGCGCGTGCGCTCGCCGCGCGTCCGAGCGTGCTGGTCTTCGACGAGCCCATGGCCGGTCTCGACCACGAGCTCGTCGACGACGTTGCCGAGGCGATCCGCGACAGTGCGACGCGTTGTGCGGTCGTCGTCGTCGATCACGACCTCGCGAGCATCGCGCGCGTTGCCGACACGCTGCTGGTGCTCGACGACGGGGCGCAGCTCCAGATCGGGCCCGCCTCCCAGGTGCAGCGACAGCCTGCGAGCGCTCGTGTCGCGCGCTTACTCGGTATGGTGGGGCCGTTCGTGGGTCGGTGGGGCGAGGCGTGGGCCTGGCCGTCAGCACTGCACCTCGCCGACGGTCCTGATGGTCCGATCGGGGCCCCAGCGCGGGTCCTCGAGCCTGCGCGGGTGGTGGGAGGACGCCTCGAGCAGCTCGTTTCGGTCGACGGCGTGGGGTCGCTGCGCGCCGAGACGTCATGGGACCGGCCGCTCGGGCAGGGATGGGTGGCACTTACGGACGCGGTGGTCTTCGATCAGAAGGTCCGGACGTGAGCGAGATCGCACGGCGGCTGCGTCGCGTGCGGGGGCTTTCGCAGCAGCAGGTGGCCGACGCACTCGGCATCTCCCGCCAGGCGGTCGCGGGAATCGAGTCAGGAGCCTTCGAACCGTCGCTCCCGGTGGCGATGGCGCTCGCACGCTTCTTCGGCGTGAGCGTGGAGGAACTCTTCGACACGAGCGGTGCTGGGCGCGAGGAGGCGATCGAGCTCGTCGGCCCAGCCGCGGTCGGAGAGCGGATCGAGGTCGCGCGGGTCGCCGATCGACTCGTCGGGGTTCCGCGCGGGGGTGAGCACGGCATCGTGCCGGGATTTCATCCCGCTGGAGCTCGGCTGCTCGGCCCTCGTCGGGCCACGGTGACGAGGCGCCCTGCGCCTGCGGTCGTGGTTGCGGGGTGCGATCCGGCGCTGTTGCTGCTCGCAGGTCCTCTCGCGCACCGCCCTCGGCCGGTCGAGCTCGTCTGGTGGCCGGCGCCCTCCGAAGCCGCGCTGCGAGCGCTCGCGGACGGTCTCGTGCACGCAGCGGGCTTCCACGTGGCGACCGATCCATCGGGTCGGGTCTCCTTGCCGCCCCTGCCGCCCGGTATCGAGGTGCGATCGTTTGCGGCCTGGCGCGAGGGGCTGGTGTCGCGCGCTCGAGACGCGACTCGTCCCCTCGAACTCGTGCAGGGACGGCTCGCGAACCGCCAGCCTGGTTCTGAGGCGCGCGCCCTCCTCGCTGACTGGCTTGCATCCGAGGGCATCGTGCCCGAGCGCGTCCCTGGTTGGGACACCGAGGTCGATTCTCACCTCATGGTGGCCGAAGCGGTCGCGACCGGAGTCGCGACCACGGGCGTCGTCCTCGAGCCCGCGGCGCGGGAGTTCGGACTCTACTTTGCGCCGCTCGCAGACGAGCGCTTCTTCCTCGCCGTGAGCCGCGAGGTGGCACCGAGCGATGAGGAGGTGCGTCGAGCGCTCGATGCCGCCCTTGCGAGCGACGAACTGCATCGCGAACTCGCAGCGCTGCCGGGCTATCGGGGCATCGACGACCTCGGTTCGGTGGTCGATCCCTGAGAGCCCGACGAGGCCGGTTTCTGGTGACGTGCGCGGCTCGCGTACACTGGGAGCATGGATACTGCTCGAGAGCCGGCGATCGACACCGCCTCGGCTCGGGGGGCTCTCTCGTCGGCCGAGCAGCGTGCGTGCCCGGTTGATCACGCGGCGCTTCGGGCCACGGCGTGTCCGGTCGGGGCGCGGAGCGACAGTCGCGCGGACCGAGTGGTGCGCCGGCTGCTGCGGATCCCGGAGCCGACGTCGACATCGGACCGCGAGGAGGCCGCTGAGCGTCTCTTTTCGGTCGCGATGATCCTGTCTGGGCTCCGTTGCACGTTGAGCTACGTCATCATCCCCTTCGTGCTGCCCGCACTGGGCCTCGGCGCGGTGGCGGGGTTCGGCCCCGAGATCGGGATCCCGGTCGGGGTGCTGGCGTTGATCTTCGACGTTCGGGGGATTCGGCGCTTCCACGTCGCGCGTCACCGTTGGCGCTGGTCGATGACGGCGATCTACCTCGCCGTGATCGCGCTCGTGACGTACCTAGTCGTGCAGGACATCGTCGCGCTGATTCACTAGCCGCTGGGCCGCGGCCTTGGCGTGTGCGACGCGTGCGACGGAGGGCCGGTGCTCAGGGTCGTCGCACCTGCTCGTTGAGGCACTCGGTGCCTTGACGCGCGCCTCGAGCGCCACGTCACGGGCGCGCTTGGCCGCCGCACGTTATCGCGGATCGGATGGGGACAGGGAGCCCCTTGAAGGCTCCGGCGATCGACGTCGCCGCGGTCGTCGGCGTCTCCACCGTGGTACCGGCAGGACCACCCGTGAACGCGAGGTCGCAGAGCCGCATCCCCGACCACTCGATCGGCAGGCGATCGAACTGGAGCGGTATGGGTGCCGCCGGGCCAGTTCCTGATCGTGCGCGAAGCGATCGAAGCTCGATCGACCGATAGCGACCCCCAAGGACGATGACCGCGGCCTGGCTCGTGAGGCGACGCATCCAGAACGTGCTGAGATTGACGAACGTGTCGTGGCTGGCGACGACGTCCTCGATCGAGGTCCGCGGTCCGAAGGCGTCCACGTAGAAGGCATCGAAGGCCCGACCGGCGTCGCTGATGGACCCGGCCACGTCGGCCCCTTCAGCTGCGGATGTCGTTCCGGCGGGCAGCGCGAGCGACGGAGCGTCCACCACCGTCGTGTCGGCAACGACGATCCTGCTGGTCGCGTGATCCTTCGTCTCCGTGTCGAGGCTGACGCCTTGGTTGGTGTCGAGTACGCGGTCGTGGGCGATCACGAGCGAGGTCGCACCGTCGTCGTAGATCCCGGCCGCCGCCGGTGGCGTGGGGAGGCATCGGCCATGAGCGCGAACGCCGTAGCCCGCGTTCGTCCACGAGTCGACCGCTGCGACGGTGTCGTCGACGAGCGCGACGTCGTTGGGGTGGGCCGTCGTGCCGTAGTAGCCCTCGACGTCGATGCCGATGTTGTCGACGCCGAGGACGCTCGTGTGCTCGACGAGTGCGTCGGCGACGTCACCGGAGATCGCGATGGCCTCGCTCTGTCCGAGGCGCGCGTCGGCGACGCGATCGCCGGCGAGGACCACGTTGGTCAGGGCGGCCCGCGGTGTCGTCGCCGCGTCGAAGACTTCGATGCCGTAGGCATCGACGGATCCGGAGCCACACGCGGCCAGCGTCGGGGGCCAGACGTCACCGGGTGCACGGACTCCCGAGACGGTGTCGTCGACGAGCGCAACGTCGCCGCATCGTCGGCTCCCCCGCTCGAGGCAGCCGGAGACTCGGACCCCCTCCTTGGGTCCTGCGACCTCCACCGCGATGCCGGCTGGCGTCACGCCGCTCGCGGCGGTGACGTGGTCGATCACGAGCCCTCGCACCACGACGCCCGTCGAGCCGACGATCGAGACCGCCGCTACCGTGCCGTCGGGAACGCCGTGGGCAACGTCGGCGGCGCGAAGACGGCCCGGCGCCACCAGTGCTGTGGTGCCGGGCGCAGGTTCGATCCAGAGCGCAGCCGGACGCCACTTGCCCTCGACGACGATCGGCTGGCGGAACGTCCCTGACACACAGAGTGCTGCAGGCCGGGTCAGTCGGTTCTCGACGCGTGCGATCAGCGCATTGAGGGCTGTCGTGGCGCCTTGCTCTCCGGCGGCGATGCGCCACCGGCACGCGGGAGCATGGGCGAGCATGCCTCCGAGCGGCTGGACCGGTGACGGGATGCCTTCTGGTGGCAGTGCCGCGCCACGACCCACTGGGATCGAGCCGATCCAGGTGGGTGCGCTCGCGGCGAGCGCAGCGAGACCGAGGGCAGCGACGAATCCGCCGGGCACACAGGTACCTTAGAGGTCCATCAGCCAGCTGGTGACGTCCCGTTGGACACGAGGTTTCGAGCGGGCTTGCTGGCGGAGGTTGCTCGTTGCGCGGGGCTCGACGCGAGGCGCGTGGGCTCAGACGTGCTGTGTCACCTCGCCGATCGGTGCCTCCGCAAGGACGATCGTGCGCTTCGAGAGGCCGAACCAGAACCCGGTGATGGCGGTATCGACGGGCGTCCCTTCGCCCGCGCCGAGGGTCACGAACAGCGGAGCGAAGTGTTCGGTGCGAGGGTGGGCGAGCCGAGCAGCCGGCGCTCGATGTTCGAAGTCGAGCAAGGCATCGATCTCGCCGTCGGCGAGCGCTTCGGCGCCCCAGGCGTCGAACTCTACGGACCAGGCGGGCGGGGGGCCGTCAGGGTGCCCAACCTGTCCGAGCGCACGGAGGTTGTGCGTGAAGAAGCCGCTGCCGATGAGGAGGACCCCAGCGTCGCGCAGCGGCGCGAGGGCCTGTCCGACGGCGTAGAGTTCCTCTGGATCGAGACTCGGGAGGGACAGCTGCAGCACCGGGATATCGGCCTCCGGGTACATGGCGAGCAGCGGGACCCATGCCCCGTGATCGAGGCCTCGACCTTCGTCGCGAGCCACGGAGTGGCCCGCAGCCCCGAGGTGCCCCTCGACCAGTGCAGCCAGGTCTGGCGACCCCGGTGCCGGATAGGTGAGGCGGTAGTAGCGCTCCGGAAACCCCCAGAAGTCGTACACGAGTGGGGCGCCCACGACCGACGACAGCGCGACTGGTCGAGCTTCCCAGTGGGCCGAGACCACGAGAATGCTCTGCGGACGATCGATGCGGCTCGCCAGCTCGCGCAGCTCGGCAACCCAGCGCGCGTCATCGAGGAGCGGTGGGGCTCCATGTCCCAGATACAGCGTTGGCATGGTCACGCCCTCAGTGTAGCGGCAAACTGGTTGCATGTGCACGTATCCGTGTGGCTGGTGTGATGCTCGTCGTTATCGCGGTGGTGCTCGGGGCCGCTGTTGGGCACGCCGCCTGGAACGCACTGGCCAAGCTTGCACCGTCACCTCGTGATGCCGTCGCGACCATCAACGCCGTGGTTGCCGCGATCGGGATCGCCTCGCTCGTGGTCGTCGGCCCACCACCAGCGGCGGCGATCGCCTTCGCGGTTGGCTCCTCGGCCATTCACGTCGCCTACAACCTCTTGCTCGGGTCCTCGTTGGCCGCTGGCGAGCTCGGGCAGGTGTATCCGCTCGCGCGCGGCAGCGCGCCGTTGCTGGTCGCCATCGGCGCCCTCGCCATCGGCCACGAGCCACTGACCACCTTCGAGCTGGCGGGCGTGGTCGTGGTCGCCGGTGGGATCGCGCTCCTTGCGAGGCCGCAGCGCGACCATGGTCTGCGGGCAGTGCTGCTCGCGCTCGCGACCGGCGTCACGATCGCTGGCTATTCGCTGACCGACGGACTCGGCGTGCGCCACAGCCCCGATCCCTTCGCCTACGCCGGTCTGCTCTTTGCGCTCGAAGGGAGCGTGGTCGCATCCGTGTCGGCCCTCGCAGCGCGACGTGCGCATACTCGGCCCGAGGTCCGCTCCCTCGGCCTGGGGGCAGCTGCTGGTGTGCTCTCCTACGCCACCTACGCCGCGGTGCTGTGGGCGCAGCAGCGCGCTCCACTCGCGGTGGTGTCGGCACTGCGCGAGACCAGCGTGGTCATCGCCGCGCTGGCCGGTGCGATCATGGGTGAGGCTCGCGGTCGCTCGCGAGTCGTCGCCGCAGCGATCGTCGCGGCAGGAGTCGCCGTGATCGTCCTGGCGCCTCGCTGACGGGCCTGATCTCGACTCTCGTCCGTCGTCGGCGTCACCGAACCCCTCGCCTCTCCTCAACGGGGTCGCTCCGGTCGGTACCCCGGGGCTGACGCGACCCAACGGTGATGAGGGCTGACGCTACGTCAACGCATGGTCGTCGCAGGCCTGAGGAGATCTGCCTGCCCGTCGGTGACCTAGTGAAGCCCGTGGCACGAGGCGAGACCGTCGCGAGGGTGACCGGCGGCCTTGTGGCGGGACCATCGGCTCCCGCTGGCGCGGTCCGCCACGGCCGACCGAGTGCGCGGCGACGCGCGGCGTTCCTATGACCTCGAGCAGGACAGTGTCCAGCTGAAGCTGGCGCGCGTGACAGCTGGCGCTTGGTGTTGACTGGTGGTGGAGCGTGTTCGTGGAGCCAGCAGCCCTCGGACTCCTTGCGCGGGCGGCGAGCTCGTCCTTCAGCAACCCTCGGGAGTTCGCGCGAGGCGAGCGTCGGGGTCTGGGAGAGCCCCTCCCGACACGAGCGCGAGCTCCCTCGAGGTTGTCGTCGCCGATGATTCGCGCCTCGGGCCCGTGTGCGACCGTGGCCGCACGCCACAGCAATACCGAGAGGTGATCAGCCGTGCGGACGCAGTCGCTGCTGGCTGGAGGTCCGGTGGCTTCGCTCGTTCTCGATCGACTGCAAGCTGACGCAGGTCGCGAGGTGCCTGCTGAGATGCCCTGCGGAGCCCGGGCACGGATGCCCTCGATCCAATCGAGCCAGGCACTGCAGTTGGCGTGAGTGCGTTGGAACAGACGGGTCGCTGCATCAGCAGGGAGCGCCTTGGTCGAGCCACGCTTGCTCTGGAGACAGACCTGGGCCAACGAGCCGCGTCAGGAGGCTCGATCCCCGACACCGGAGCGCGTATCGCGCCTTGGGTGCCCCTTCGAACCTGCATGCGCGTCGACGATTGCACGCGAACGATGGTCACTCGGTGAGGGCTCGAGGCAGGGTTGACGGAACCCGCCGGCGCAGGTCGAGCGACGCCTCGCGCCGGCGGCGTTGACATCCTGCGAGGGTCAATCGAGCACGCGACGGACACTGATGGCAAGGTCGCTGGGATCGAGTGCCGCTGGGATCGCGTGCCGTACGTGGCCCTAGCGGCCCACGCTCAGCAGTCGTCCGGCAACGCCGAGCCCCCTCGTGCCTGCACCGCGTATGGATCGCTGCGCGTTGGTGCCGTCGAGCAGATGGGGGACGCCGGTGCGGTCGCTGGCGAGAGTCGCGGCGAACCAAACGGCTGGAGTTGCTCCTGCCGGAGTCGGACGCTCCATGGGTCGGAAGGCCGACCTACTGACACTGTGACGCGTCGAGGCTCGCCGCTTGCGGTCCGGTGACCACCTGCCCCGTCGGGACGATCAGCGCCTCTCGACCGGGATGCAGACCCCCGAACTGGACAAGCACCACGCCCGATTGTTGGAGCACCGTGTGACCCGGAGCACGAAGGAGGGTACGCACATCGTGGCTCGCCTCTTGGCTCGTCAGCACCGCATAGGGCCCTGGCACTTCGATCAAGACGTCGACGACCGCTGCGCAGACCGGCTGCGCCTGAGTGGGGGCGATCTGCTGAAAGAGCTGAGCGCGAGCAGACACTCGCGCGATTGCATTGATCGTGGCGACGACCTCGGCGTCTCGAGGGATGGAGCGTTGCGCCACTCGGAGGGCCGAGACACTCGCGTAGGGTTGGTTGAACCAGCTGCGGGGGATCCCGAGGTCTGTGCTGAGGGCCCCGATGCCGATGGCGACGCTCACCGCAGTCCAGAGGGCCACAATGGCTCGTCCGCCGAGGAGCCGCCATCGAGACCGGCCGTTCGCACGATCGCCCTCCGAGAGGGCATCGTGGTTGGCATGGTGCGCTCCGGCCAGTCGGCTGACCACGATCGCCCCACCGGCGACGAGCACTGCTTCGACGGGCCAATTCTGGAACCCCTGCGTCAGGGACAGGAACGCCGAGTTCTGTGGCAGTCCGTTCGCTACGACCGCTGCCACCGCAGCGACGAGCGTCGGCGGCCATGCCAAGCCAATGATCCCCGCGTAGCCGATCAGTTCGCGGATCTCGGGCCAGCGACTGACCAGGACCGAGACGGGGCGCGTGGGGTGCTCGACGATCGATCTGAGGATGGCCGTCGCGCCAGGTGTGGCGCCTGAAGAGGACGCGAGATAGCCATAAAGCGACGAGAATGAGGAGCCGGAGTCACCGGTGAGGAGCGCGATGATGCCGATGATCACCACGCCGATCGTCGTACGTATCCCCCATCGGCGGGTCGACTTCGTCGCCAGCAAGCCCACGCTCAAACCAGCAAGGACGATCAGCGTGCCGGCCCCTGAGAGGAGCGCGAGTGCGAGGCCTGCATAGAAGTATGTGCGCTGGCTTCGGAGCATGCCGTACAGGAGCACGACGAGTCCGAGTGCTCCGAAGGGCTCCCCATGCACGTCAAAGGACACAGCCTCGAGCGCCCAGGGATTGAGGAAGGTGAGCAGGGCGGAACCGATGACGACAGCACCACGCCAACCGAGTGGAAGTCTCCGAGTCACTCGGATGACGATCTGCATGATGAACAGGTACGTGGCGGCGACAGCGAGAGCTTGGAGTACGAGCAGCATCACGCCTGTCGGTACGAGCGTCCGTACAAGGCCGATGACGATGAAGAGATAGGTCAGCGCATTGTTGTCGAAGCCGCCACCGTAGATGGTGTCACGAGGGGCAAGATGTCCATGCGCAATGAGGAATGTTCCCTGGTTCTGGATGGCATAATCAATGCCGAGGTCGAAGTCCCGCCATCTCAAGTACTCGTAGGTGCCGAGGAGGACGAAAGCGGCGAGAGAGCCGATGAGATTCAGTGCCAGCAATTGCCGTGGCTCGAGGATCCACGCCAGCGCCTTCTGCAGCGATGAGGGGGGAACGCGCTCCTCGGCTTTCATGCGCGACGATGCTAGTAGCGAGGCCTGCCGCTCTCATGTACAACTCATGGTCGTCATCCGTGGTCGCACCCGCGCTGAGGGAGCGACGTGAGCGGTCGTGAACGGCCGATCCTTGCGAGCACGGAGATGCTCGCGGTGGCGACAGAGGAATTCGACTCAGGAGGTCGGACGAGCGGTCGCGGGGTGGTGGGTTCGGATAGCGTCGGGGAGAGCACGCATGACGCAATCTCGACGTGGTTGCGACCTGGCGGCAGGTGTGTGGGGCAAACACGATGCCGCGCCGAGGGATCGCGCAGCGACGCTGCTCCGGAGGCGCGGAAACACTGCGCTCACATCGACGGCCTGGAGCTCGCGCGCGCTCGTCGAGCCCGGGTTGTCAGCGACGATACGAATTCGTGGAGGCCGATGAGTGGTGGGCGTCTCGTGCACGGCCTCATTGCCTCAGGGGTGGCGGGAGTAGGTCCGTAGGCTCGACTCCTCGCCGACGCCGCGTCGCTCGGCGCAGGAAGGGTGTCGCCGGTATCGCGGTGATGGCGATCCCAAGTCCCACCGCACCGACGGTTCGAAGGACTCGGTGGCGTCCCACCTTGGTGTGGTGGCGAAACTCGAGGATCTCCCAGCCGTGCTCGCGCGCGACGCGTGCCAACACCCGATCTGGATTCACCGCGACCGGGTGGCCGACGGCCTCGAGCATCGGGAGGTCGGTGTAGGAGTCGGAGTAGGCATACGAGGCAGCGAGATCGATGCCCTCTCGTTGCGCAACCTCGGCCATCGCCTCTGCCTTGTAGGGGCCGTAGTTGTAGAACGCCATCTCTCCCGTGTAGGTGCCCTCCTCGTCGACCCTCGGCTTGGTCGCGATCTGGCCATCGACGCCAAGGAAGGCTGCCATCGGCTCGACGATCTCTTCGGGCGAGGCCGAGACGAGGAAGACCTTGCGCCCAGCGAGCTGGTGCAGCTTGATGAGCTCGACCGCCTCGCGGTAGACGAGCGGCGTGACGATCTCGGTGAGCGCCTCGGCGACGACGCGTCGCACCACGCTCTGGTGCCATCCCTGCGTGAGGTCGAGGACCGAACGCTCCAACCGGCGCAGCCGACGTTCGTTCGCCCCTAGGTAGCGGTAGACGAGCTGTGCCCAGACGCTCCGCGCGACGGTGCGTCGATTGATCAGGCCCTCCTGGAAGAAGCGAGCTCCGAAGGCCAGCAGCGAGGCGCGAGAGATGACCGTCTTGTCGAGGTCGAAGAACGCTGCCTCCATGACGTGGAGCCTACCGGTGTCGCCGGTGCCGTAGGGGAGCCGAGGGCGAGCTCAGGGCGTGGCCGCGTCGGCCTCGGCGATCGTGTCCTCGTCGCCGATGAGAACGCTGCGCACCGCCGCCTCAGTCTCGCCGACGACGAGGCAGAGCACGTGATCCTCGGGCTTGAGGGTCACCTCACCCCGAGGGACGATCACGTTCTCTCCCCGCACCACGGCGACCACCGAGGCGTCTCGAGGGAGCCCGAGGGTCGCGATCGTCCGTTGGACCGCTGGAGACGTTGCCGTGAGCGTGACCTCCACGAGGCGCGCGCCCGAGTTGTCGAACGCGAGCAGCTGGACGAGCGAACCGACGCTGACCGCTTCTTCGACGAGCGCGCTGATGAGATGCGGGGTCGAGACGGCCACGTCGACGCCCCAGGATCGGTTGAACAGCCAATGGTTCTTCGGGTGGTTCACGCGTGCGATGACCCGCGGAACAGCAAATTCCTGCTTGGCGAGCAGGGAGACGACGAGGTTGTCCTCGTCGTCGCCGGTCGAGGCCACGACGACGTCGCAGGTGCCAACGCCCGCGTCCGCCAGCGTGGACAGCTCGCAGCCGTCTCCGAAGACGACGGTGCAGCGAAGCTGGGAAGCAAGGTGTGCCGCCAGCTCGTGATCTCGTTCGAACAGGACGACGTCGTGGTGGTGCTGGAGGTCCGCAGCGAGGAAGCGCCCGACGTTGCCGCCGCCGACGATCGCGATCCGCATGGTGCTAGCTCCCCACTTCGTTGGACCAGGCGCCGAGTTCGGCCAGGGCGCGTTGGCTCGCGGCGACGACGATGCGGTCTCCCTCTTGACCGATGAGCCCTGCCGTGGCCAGGCGGGCTCCGCCGGGTCGGACGACGGCGACCACACGGAGCTCGCCCTCTCGTTCGAGCGCGCCGATGGGTTTGCCGATCCGGCTGGGGGGCAGTGTGATCTCCGCCACCGTGAGCTCCCCGGATGAGTCCATCCACGGACGCTCGATGCGCAGCGGGAAGAGGCGGGCGAGGGCCTGATCCGTCGTCCAGGTCACGGTCGCGACGGTCTGGATGCCGAGGCGCTCGTAGACGACCGCTCGACGGGGGTCGTAGATGCGTGCGACGACGTTGGGCACCTCGAAGACGTCTCTGGCGATCCGAGCCGCCAGGATGTTCGAGTTGTCACCGCTCGTGACCGCTGCCAAGGCAGCAGCCTCGCCGATGCCGGCGGCCTCGAGAACGTCTCGATCGAACCCTGACCCGACGATGGTCGTCGCTCGTGCCGACCCGAGGCGTCGAAAGGCGTCTGGGTTGCGGTCGATCACGGTGACGGAGTGTCCTTCAGCGCTCAGTCGACGGGTGAGCTCTGCACCCACACGACCGCACCCGACGACGATGACGTGCACCGACTCCACTGCCCCAACCCCTCGCTGTGTTCGGCGCCCAGGCCGCTCGGCCGAAGTCTACAGTCCGCGGGCGCGTGCGACCGAGCAGGCTCGCGGTCCAGAGCCCTCGTGGTTCGAAGCTGCCCGCGGGCGCAGGTCACCTAGGCTCTAGCGGCGAACCGTCGCCTGAGGAAGTGACCATGTCCGAGGAACCGTCCGAGCGCTTCGCGCGCTCCTTCACCCCCTCGCAGCCCACACCGCTCGCTGCCCTCGAGAGCTACGAGGTCCCCGAGAAGCTCAGCTATCGGCTGAAGAACTGGCTGCTCGGGCGACCACTGATCAACGAGGAGCTGAGTTCGGAGCGCCTCGGCAAACCGACCGCGCTCGCGATCCTCTCGTCCGACGTCATGTCCTCGTCGGCCTATGCCACCGAGGCGAGCCTCGGTGTCTTGGTCCCGGCGGTCGGGATCGCCGCCTACCACCTCATCGTGCCGGTGTCGCTCCTCGTCATCGTGGTGCTGATCTTCGTGGCGGCTTCGTATCTCGAGGTGATCCGGGCCTTCCCGAAGGCGGGAGGCGCCTACATCGTCGCGCGCGAGACCTTCGGCCTGTGGCTCGCGCAGATCGCGGCCGCATCGCTCTTCATCGACTACACCCTCACCGTTGCGGTCTCCGTGGCGGCCGGTGTCGACGCGATCGCCTCCGCCATCCCGGCGCTCGTCCCCTTCATCACGCCGATCGGCGTCGTCTTCGTCATCGGCATGGCCTTCGGCAATCTGCGTGGGCTGCGCGAAGCCGGGCGCACCTTCGCGCTGCCGACGTTCCTCTTCATCGGCTCGATGCTGCTCATGATCGCGGTGGGCACGGTTCGCGCGCTGGTTGGCCACATCCATCACTACGCCATCATCGCCCCCGGTGCGTTCCCGGCCGGCAAGCCAGGCGGTGGCCTTCTCGTCGGCGCCAGCGTCTTCATCGTGCTCAAGTCGTTCGCCTCCGGCGGCACAGCCCTCACCGGCACGGAAGCCATCTCGAACGGGGTCTCGGTCTTTCGCGATCCCCAGGTGCACAACGCTCGCGTGACGCTGATCTGGATGAGCGTCATCCTCGGCACGCTCTTTCTCGGGGTGTCTGGCCTGGCTGCGACGACCCACGCCGTGCCGTATCTCTCGGGAGCGCCGACCGTGCTCTCGCAGGTGGCGCAGGCGGCCTTTGGCCAAAGTTCGGTCGGTCACGTCCTCACGGTGATCCTCGACATCTCGACGACGGCGATCTTGACCTTGGCTGCGAACACGTCGTTCACGGGATTCCCGTTGCTCGCGTCGTTTGCGGCGACGGACGGCCTCCTGCCCCGGCGCTTCCGTGAGCGTGGCCACCGGTTGGTCTACTCGACCGCGATCGTGATCGTCGCGGCGATCGCGATCGTGCTCCTCGTCGCAACGAACTCCAACATCAATTCGTTGATCTCCCTCTATGCCATCGGTGTCTTCACCGGCTTTACCATCGCCGGTAGCGGCATGGTTCGCTACCACCTCATCCACAAGGAGGACCACTGGCGCCGGCGGGCGATCGTCAACGGATCGTCGGCCATCTTGTCGGCGATCGTGGACATCGTCTTCATCGTGACGAAGTTCACCTCGGGCGCCTGGCTGGTCGTCGTCGTCGTCCCACTGCTGGTCTTCATGTTCACGCGGTTCCGTCGTCGCTTCGAGCGCGAGGCCGCCGCCCTGGAGGAGGGGGTGGCGGCGGCCTGTGAGGCTCCGGCCGCTCGGACGCACGTGGTGTTGCTGTTCGTCGATCGCGTCGATCTCGCCACGGCGCGGGCGGTCCAGTACGCCAAGCTGCTCCTGCCCGACGCGCTGCGTGCCGTGCACCTCGTCGTCGATGCACAGGAGGCGACGACGCTCCGAGCCGAGTGGGAGCAGGCAGGCTTGGCGAACCTCGAGCTCGAGCTCGTCGAGTGCCCGGATCGCCGCCTTCGGCGAGGCGCGGCCGAGGTCGTGCTCGATGCGGTCGCATCAGGCAGCGACGTCGAGGTCTCAGCGATCATCCCGCACCGTGTCTACGGGCGGATCCTCGGCCCGCTGCTCCACGACCAGTCGGCGGTGCAGATCTCCCAAGTCGTCGGGGAGCTGCCACACGCCACGGCCATCCTCGTACCCTATCGAGTCCGCACGCGCAGTGCCCGTACGACGGTCACGGCGAAGGCCCGCCGCACCACGTTGGGGACGAAGGCGCCCGAGCTCACCGACGGCACCACGCCTGTCTCGGCCTGCACGCCGCGGCGCCAGGCCACGGTCGTGGGGCGTATCGCGGCGGTGCGCACCCGCACGCTCGATGGGATGCCGATGAGCGTGGCGCGGCTCGAGGACGCCACCGGTGGTATCCTCCTCGTCTTCCCCGGCCGTCGCCAGGTACCGGGGATCGCCGCCGGTGCGACGATCCGCGCAGCGGGTACGGTAGGGGAGTTCCAGGGTCGGCTCGCGATGATGAACCCGAGCTACGAGTTCCTCGAGCCGGCCCACCAGGAGTCCTAGCGAGGAGCAAATCGGTTCGTGCCAAAGCCACTCGTGATCGTGGAGTCGCCCACCAAGGCTCGGACGATCCGGCGCTACCTCGGCGACGAGTGGGTCGTCGAGGCGTCCGTCGGCCACGTGCGAGATCTGCCGCGCTCGGCGAAGGAGATCCCGCAAGCGGTGAAGAAGGAGCCGTGGGCGCGTCTCGGTGTCGATACCGAGCACGGGTTCCGGCCGCTCTACGTGATCCCTCCGGAGAAGCGCGAGCAGGTCAAGCGCCTCAAGGCCCTGCTCGCCGACGCCAGCGAGCTCTTCCTCGCGACCGATGAGGATCGCGAAGGAGAATCCATCGCCTGGCACCTGCTCGAGGTGCTCGCCCCTCGCGTTCCTGTTCGTCGCATGGTGTTCCACGAGATCACGGAGCGAGCGATCCGCGAGGCCGTCGGGGCGACACGGGGGATCGACCGCGGCCTCGTCGATGCCCAGGAGACACGGCGCGTGCTCGACCGGCTCTTCGGCTACGAGGTCTCGCCGGTGCTGTGGAAGAAGGTGATGCCGCGACTGTCGGCCGGTCGCGTCCAGTCGGTGGCCTGTCGGCTCCTCGTCGAGCGCGAGCGCGAGCGGATGGCGTTTCGTCGAGCGAGCTACTTCGACGTCGTCGCCGAGTTCTCGCGTGCCGAGGCCCCCGCGCCCTTCGCCGCGCGCCTGGTCGCCCTCGACGAGGCGCGTATCGCCACCGGCCGCGACTTCGACGCGACCGGTCGCGTCGCCACGGGCGTCGTGGTCCTCGACGGCGCGCACGCGCTCGCGGTCGCAGAAGCGGTCGAGGGTCGAGGTGGCGTGGTACGCGAGCTCACCGAGCGGCCGTTCACGCGACGACCGGACGCGCCGTTCATGACCTCGACGCTGCAGCAGGAGGCCTCGCGAAAACTGCGCTTCTCCGCGCAGCGCACCATGGCCGTGGCCCAGCGGCTTTATGAGCAGGGCTTCATCACCTACATGCGAACCGACTCCGTCCAGCTTGCCGGAGAGGCGCTCGCAGAAGCCCGTCGACTCATCGCCGAGCGCTTCCCGGGAGCACTCCCCGACGCGCCGCGTCAGTATCGCTCGCGTGTGAAGAACGCGCAGGAGGCCCACGAAGCCATCCGCCCAGCGGGTACCCGTTGGCGCTCGCCGGACGAGGTGGCAAGGGAGGCTCCCGGCGACGAGGCGCGCCTCTACGAGCTGATCTGGCGTCGCACGCTGGCCTCCCAGATGACCGACGCCCGCGGGATGTCCGCCGTCGCGACGATCGACGTCGCGCTCGGGCCCGAGGTTCGCATCGACGGTCGCGAGATCGAGCGGGCGACGTTCGTCGCTCGTGGCCGCACGCTCACCGATCCAGGGTTCCTCGCGGTCTACCCGGAGCAACTCAGCGAGGACGACGAGGTCGACCTGCCGCCTCTGGCCGCTGGTGTCGCGCTCACCACGACGGGTGCCCAGCCCCAGGGGCACGAGACGCAGCCTCCGGCGCGCTATACGGAGGCATCGCTCGTGCGCGCGCTCGAGGAGCGTGGCATCGGACGGCCGTCGACCTATGCGCAGATCATCAGCACGCTCGTCGAGCGCTCGTATGCATGGCGACGCTCGCAAGCGCTGATTCCGACCTTTCTCGGCTTCGCGGTGGTGCAGCTGCTCGAGCGCCACTTCGCCGAGCTGGTGGACTACTCCTTCACGGCGCGTCTCGAGGACGACCTCGACCGCATCGCGATCGGCGAGGAGGAGCCCACGCCCTACCTCGCGCATTTCTACTGGGGCAACGGTGCCCCCGGTCTCCATCAGCTCGTCACCGAGCGACTGGGGGAGATCGACGCACGCGACGTGAACTCGATCCCGATCGGCCAGCGCGCGGATGGAACGCCGGTCGTGGTGCGTGTCGGCCGCTACGGACCGTTCCTCCAGGCAGGCGAGGAGACCGCCTCCATCCCAGAGGACCTCCCTCCCGACGAGCTCACCCTCGAGCGGGCCGAGGAGCTGCTCGAGCGGGGCAGGCTCGGCGATCGTGTGCTCGGCGAACTCGACGGGCAACCCGTGCTCCTGCGTACCGGCCGGTTCGGTCCCTATGTGCAGCTCGGCGAGGGCGACGATCGCTCGCTGCGGCGTGCATCGCTGCTGCCAGGGCAGCGGGTCGAGACCCTGAGCTACGAGGACGCGGTCGCGCTCTTGTCCTTGCCGCGGTTGGTCGGGGTCGACCCCGAGTCCCAGCAGGAGATCTGGGCGCACAACGGCCGCTTCGGTCCGTATCTCGCCAAGGGTCGCGACACCCGCTCGCTCGACAAGCCCGAGCAGCTCTTCACCATCGATCTCACCGAAGCGCTCGCGCGCTTTCGCGAGCCCAAGCGGCGCGGTCGCTCGGCCAGCGTGCTCGAGTTGGGCACCCATCCGGACACCGGCGCGCGCGTCGTGGTCCGTTCGGGTCGCTACGGCCCCTACGTCTCCGACGGCGAGGTGAACGCCTCCTTGCCGCGAGGCGTCGATCCGGCCAGCTTGGATCTCGACACGGCGGTGGAGCTCTTGGCCGAGCGGCGTGCGCGCTTGGGATCTGGCTCGTGACGCGGGGGAAACTCGTGGTCCTCGACGGACCCGACAAGGTCGGCAAGTCGACGCAGGTCCACCTCGCGGTCGCGGCCGTGCGTGCCCGCGGTGTCGACGTGGTCACGGCGAGAGATCCAGGTGGCGACCCCGCTGCCGAGGCGCTCCGCGAGGTGGTCAAGACGCGGTCGCTCGCACCATGGGCCGAGCTGCTCACGTTCGCTGCCGCCCGTGCACAGCTCGTCGCAACGGTGGTGCGCCCCGCCGTCGAGGCGGGCACGCACGTGATCCTCGATCGCTACTTCCCTTCGACCATCGTCTACCAGGGCCCGAAGGTGGGAGAGGATGCGATCTGGGCCCTCGAGGCGTTGACCGGCGATCCGGTCGCCGATCTCGTCCTCGTCCTCGATCGTGCCGAGCCGCTCGGCCTCGACGCCGGCGACCGGTTCGAGGCGGGTGGCCGCTCCGCGTGGGAGCAGATCCGGGCGCGCTACGCCGATCGTGCGCGATCGTGGGGATGGCGGCTCGTCGACGCGAACGGCTCGCGAGACGCGGTAGCGGCTCGGGTGCAGGCGATGATCATGGCGGAGCTCGGGCTCGATGACGACGCGCGTCGCTGAGGGCATTCGACGCTGGCGTCCGCACACCACGGAGCGCATCGAGCGTGCGCTCGATGCATCGCGAGCCGGTGTGCTGCTGGTGGGCGCGCGGGGGAGTGGCCTCGCCGACCTGGTGGTGGTCGCCGCCCAGTACCTCACCTGTCCGCGCGGCGGCTGTGGGGAGTGCTCGGTGTGCAGTGCGGTCGCCGAGGGACGCCACCCCGACGTGCGCATCCTCAGTGACACCCCGTCGATCGCCGACGTTCGTGCCCTCGTTGCGCACGCACGCCAGAGTGCCGATCGCTGGCGCATCGCCGGCCTCGTCGGTATCGAACGCATGGCGTCGGTAGCGCCAGTGGTGCTCAAGGCGCTCGAGGAGCCGGGGCCGCGGACGCGGTGGTTGCTCGCGGCGAGCGCCATCCCTCCCGAGCTCACGGCGATGGCGTCGCGCTGCGTCCGCGTCCAGGTCGATCCTCCGAGCGCAGCCGAGATCGAGGCTGCCGTCGCCGACGCGGGCATCGAGCTCTCGCCGCGTCTCCTCGCGCTCGTGCCGCGTGATCTCGAGCTCGTCCACACGCTCGGGTCGGTTCCCGAGCCGGGGACGTGGCTCGAGCGTTGGGCCGCGCTCGCGACCGGTGCGGCCCATGCCCATCCGGCCCAGATCGCAGCGTCGCTTCGCCCGCCGAGCTCGTTGCCGGCTCCGACGCAAGAGGCGTTGGTACGGCTCGGACTCGCGGTCGCGATTCGAGCCAACCCGATGGATGCTTCCTGGGGTCAGGCGGTGCGGCGCGCGAGCGGCTCGCTCGCGAGGAGGCTCTCCATCGGTCTGGTGCTCGCCGAGCTCGTGCTCGAGCGTCCCACCCCGGCACATGGCTACACTGGTCGCTCGGCGCCCGGGTAGCTCAGTCGGCAGAGCAGCTCCCTCGTAATGAGCAGGTCAGGGGTTCGAGTCCCCTCCCGGGCTCGGCTGGTGACGGGAGGCGACGTGGCGGATCAGGCGCGCTTCGAAGAGCTTGCCCTGCCGTACGCCGACAACCTCTACTCCGCGGCGATGCGTATGACCCACAACGCGGCCGACGCCGAGGACTTGGTGCAAGAGACGTTCCTGAAGGCTTATCGTGCCTTCGGTACCTTCGAGGAGGGCACCAACCTCAAGGCGTGGCTCTATCGCATCCTCACCAACACCTACATCAATGCCTACCGAGCTCGTCGCCGTCGCCCGGACGAGACGGACCTCGACGAGGTCGAGCAGCTCTACCTCTATCGCCGCCTGGGCGGTCTCGAGGCAGCCCTCGCGGGCCGGAGCGCCGAGGAGGAGGTCCTCGACACCTTCACCGATGCCGACGTCAAGGCGGCGCTCGAGGCCCTGCCAGAGCAGTTCCGCTTGGCCGTGATCCTGGCGGACGTCGAAGGTTTTAGCTACCGTGAGATCGCCGACATCATGGACGTCCCGCTCGGAACCGTGATGAGTCGGCTGCATCGGGGAAGGCGCGCGCTCCAGCGCGCGTTGATCGAGAAGCGACTGGCTCGTGCGGAGCGGGCAGCGGAGACCGAGGCGTAGATGGTGACGAGCGAGACTGGTCCGGAGCACAAGGGTCATGAGATCGAGCCCGACCCTCGGGGTCCGTCCACGCCCGAGTGTCGGGAAGCGATCAGCCAGCTGTACTTCTTCCTCGATGGCGAGCTGACCGACGAACGCCGGCACAAGCTCCAAGCCCATCTGGACCACTGTGGGTCCTGTCTCGAGGCGTTCGAGTTCGAAGCCGAGCTGCGCATGGTCATCGCGGAGCGAGCACGCGATCGGGTTCCGACCTCGCTGCGTGAGCGTCTCGCGATGGTCCTCCTTGAGGAATCGGCCAAGGACCGCCACGTCTCCGACGCGCGACAGGAATAGGGCGGGGGGCATCGTGGGTTGCTCTGGACATGGTGAGCCGAGGGGAAGAGACGATCGTCGCGGAACCTCTGGCGACTGGGCACGCACCCCGCACCTACCAGCGAGGACGCGTGTGCAAGGAGCCGGGTTGTACGACGACGCTCTCCATTTACAACAAGTCCAAGTACTGCTACGCGCATCAGCCCATCGGGGCGTCGCGAACCCGCGGTCAGCGCAAGGCCGGGTAGTTTCCTCGGGGCTCAGCTCATGGTGAGCCCCGTGTCGCACCAGGTGGCGACGCTGTCGATCCGAGCGCTCGTCCCGGACACAGCGCCGCCGCCTCTCGATCTGATTGGCCTGGTGGCAGAGCTCGCCCCCATCGTCGAGGCTCGTTGTGGGCTCGAGATCGGAACGGAGACCCTCGCGGTCGCGAACCTGTCACGGCGCGCGTGGGCGATCCACAATGCGCGTTCCTACGCAGCCTTGATCGGTCGCTTGTACCCGCAGGGGGTACCCGCTGGTGCGGCCGAGGTGAGCGGAGCCATGCTCGGCGCGGTGCTCGCGGCCCTCTCGCCTCGCGTTCTGGGGCAGTACGTGCCGGGGGGCGGCGACGAAGAGCCCCTGCTCGTGCTGGTAGGCCAGAACGCCCAGCATCTCGCGTCAGGGGCTGGGACGGATCTCGCCACGGTGGCGAGGTGGGTGCTCTCGCACGAACTCGCCCATCGGGCGCAGTTCTTCGCGCGCCCCTGGCTGCTCGAGACGCTCTACGCATCGCTCGCCGAGGTCATCGCTGCGCGACCGGCGACCCCGGTCGATGCGGTGAGTTCGCTGCTCAGCTGGTTGGGTGGCGACCGCCGCCTCGGGGAGCTCGGGCCACTCGAGCTGGTCCTCCCAGAACGTGCTGCTGCCTCGTTGGCTCGTGTCAGCGCCATCATGAGCGTCATCGAGGGCCACGCGGACTGGGTCATGCGGACCCTCCCCTCGGGGACCGTGCCGGGTGACGACGAGCTGGCTCGTGTCGTCGACCAGCGTCGCAGTGCGCGGGGTCTCGCGCGCATCGTCGCGCGACTCCTCGGACTCGACGCGAAGGCTCGCCAGTACGAGCGCGGTCGTCGGTTCTTTGAGCGCATCGAGGCAGAACGGCCTGGCAGCGCGCTCGACGTGTTCGAACGCGCCGAGTCGCTCCCAACGCTTGCCGAGCTCGACGCGCCAGAGACGTGGCTGGCGAGGGTCGGTGCGGCCTAGCCCGTCGTGGGTCGAGGCTGCCCAGCGCCGAGCTCGTGAGCTCGGCATCGATCTCGCCTCGCTCGGTGAGCGGCTGTGGCCTCTCGATGACGACCCGGTCCGCGTCGGCGTCTCGGGTGGCGCCGACTCGCTGGGTCTCGCTGCGCTGCTGGCGTTCGGTGGCAAGCGGGTCCTCGCGATCCACGTCGACCACGGCCTGCGCCCGGGCTCGGCCCGAGAAGGAGCCGACGTCGCCCGCCAGCTCGCTCCGCTCGGGATCTCGGTGCTCGAGCGCCGTGTGCGCGTGATCCCTGGCCCCAACCTCGAGGCGCGCGCGCGCTCGGCCCGCCTCGGCGCCCTCGGGGACGCCGCCCGGGCACACACGATGGATGATCAAGCCGAGACGGTGCTGCTGAATCTCCTGCGGGGGAGCGGGCTCGTCGGTATCGGCGCCATGGAGCCCGGCCCCCTCCACCCGGCACTCGGCCTTCGGCGCTCAGAGCTCGCGCGCGTCTGCGAGGCCGCCGGACTCGTGCCGCTCGTCGATCCCATGAATCAGGACGTACGCTTTCGGCGCGTGCGCGTGCGTACCGAGCTGCTCCCGCTCGCCGCCGCGATCGCAGAGCGTGACGTCGTCCCGCTGCTGGCGCGCGCGGCGGCGCACGCCCGCGAGGCCGTGCGCCTGCAGGCGCGCTACCCGGAGCTCGCGCCGGCGACGACCCAGCTCGCGACGTGGGTCCGACACCAGACAGGCCTTCGACTGTCGGCGGCGCATCGGCGTGCGCTCGTCCAGGTCGCCGATGGTACTCGCCGAGCGCATGCACTCCCGAGCGACCTCGACGTGCGACGCGTGGGCTCGTCGCTCGTCCTAAGCTCAGGTGGGCGAGAGATCGCCCGTCTCGGGCTCGAGTCCGAAGGGAGGCGCCCGTGACGTGGTCGCTGGATGACCCGCACATCGGCGATGTCCTGATCAGTGAGGCAGACCTCCGTGCGCGCGTCGGCGAGCTCGGAGCGGCGATCACCAAGGACTACGCGGGCCGCGCACCGTTCCTCGTGGGGGTGCTCAAGGGTGCGTTCGTGTTCATGGGAGACCTGGCACGAGCGATCGAGCTGCCGGTCGCGGTGGACTTCATGGCGGTGTCCTCCTATGGCAGTGCCACGCGGACCTCGGGTGTCGTGCGGATCATCAAGGACCTCGACGTCGAGCTCGAAGGGCGCGACGTCATCGTGGTCGAAGACATCGTCGAGAGCGGCCTCACGCTCCGCTACCTCTTGACGAACCTCGCCTCGCGCAACCCGGCGTCGCTCGCCGTGTGCGCCCTGTTGCGCAAGCCTGACGACGGTCGAGGCGATCTGCCCATCGCCTACGTCGGCTTCGACATCCCGCCCGCCTTCGTCATCGGCTATGGACTCGACGTCGCCGAGCGCTACCGGAACCTCCCGTTCATCGCGACCTATCGGGAGGACGTATGAGCGCACCGACGAACGACGACGCTCGCGCGGCCGTGGACACGCTGCTCGCGTGGGCCGAGGCCACCCTCGGTGCGACGCTCGCCGACGACGTGCGCACGCGCACCCCGGAGCGGGTGGTCGAGGCACTGGCCGAACTGCTCGGCGGGTATCGGGCCGAGCCCGACGATCCGGTGCGGTTCGCGCCCGAGCAGCGGGCTCCCGTCGTCCTCGACGAGATCAGGTTTGCCTCGCTGTGTGAGCATCACCTCCTGCCGTTTACGGGCACGGTCTCGGTGGAGTATCTCCCGGGAGCTGGGGTCCTCGGCCTGTCGGCCGTGGTGCGAGAGATCGAGCGGCACGCTCGTCGCCTCCAGCTCCAAGAACGGCTGACGCAGGAGATCGCCGATGCGATCGCCAAGGCGGCCCGGGCGCGTCTCGTCCGTGTCACCGTTCGGGCCGAGCACGCCTGCATCGCCATCCGGGGGGTGCGACGCGAGGGCGTGATCGTGACGACCCAGGCGCTGGCGGGCAGGGAGGTGGGCAGCCCCAACGCGCTCGCGGAGCTCGAGCGAGGACGGCCGCCCCGATGAGCGAGCGTCGCGACGCTCGGATCATGGGGATCGTCAACGTCACGCCCGACTCCTTCAGTGACGGCGGTCGCTACTTCGATGCGGCCAGAGCGATCGAGCACGGTCTCGAACTCTTCGCCGAGGGGGCCGACATCGTCGACGTGGGTGGCGAGTCCACGCGGCCGGGCGCGGTGCCGGTGCCCGAGACCGAGGAGCTCCGTCGGGTCCTGCCGGTCGTGGCGGCGCTCGCTCCCTACGGGGTCGTCTCCATCGACACGGTCAAGCCCGCCGTCGCTCGGGCGGCGGTCGAGGCAGGCGCGACGATCGTCAACGACGTGAGCGGTCGACTCGGACCGGTCGCGGCTGAGGTCGGTGCGGTGTGGATCGCGATGCATGCCCAGGGTGACCCGCAGACGATGCAGGTCAACCCGACCTATACCGACGTGGTGGGCGAGGTGTCGGCGTGGCTCAGGGAGCGACGTGACGAGGCGCGTGCGCTGGGCGTGAAGGAGGTCTGGTTCGATCCCGGGATCGGCTTCGGCAAGACGGTCGCGCACAACCTGGCGCTGATCGCGCACCTTCGTCAAATCGCGTCCCTCGGCGCACCGGTCGTCGTCGGCCTCTCGCGCAAGAGCATGCTGGCCGAGCTCAGTCGTGCCGAGCCCGCGTTGCCCCCGCTCGAGCGCGAGGAGCAGAGCCTCGCCGCGGCCATCTGGGCGATCGAGCACGGTGCGGACGTGGTGCGGGTGCACCGAGTACGGCCGATCCGTGAGTACCTGCGTCTCGCTGCGGCCATGGAGGAGGCGGCGCGCGAGTGGGCCTGACCATCGCGGTCGAGGGCATGGTGCAACCGGCGCACCTCGGCGTGACCGAGGCCGAGCGGTCCCTGCCGCAGCCGGTCGAGCTTGCGGTCGAACTCGTCGTCGCCGAGGAGCCGATCGGCGACGACCTCGCCACCACCGTCGACTACAGCGTGCTCGATCGCCTCGTGCCCGAGGTCCTTGCGACGCCGTGTGCCTTGGTCGAGACGGTCGCGGCGCGGCTCGCCGACGCCATCGTTGCGACGCTCGGCTGGGCGCAGCTCGAGCGCGTCACCGTTCGTGCGACCAAGCTCGCCCCCCCACTGGCACTGGCCGGGGCCACGGTGCACGTGGTCGTGACGCGGGTCCGAGATGGCGGTGAGCGCTCGTGAGGCGCCGCGCTTTCGTTGCCCTCGGCGCCAACCTCGGCGACCGAGCGCGGACCCTCGATGCGGCGCTCGGCGCCATCGGCGAGGTCGTCGCGGTGTCGAACCTCTACGAGACCGAGCCGGTCGGCGGGCCGGGGGCGCAACCGCGGTACCTGAACGCGGTGTGCGAGCTGCGCACGGACCGTTCGCCGTTTCGCCTGCTCGACGACTTGCTCGCGCTCGAAGCGCGCCACGGTCGCCAACGCAGCGTCCCGAACGCTCCTCGGACGCTCGATCTCGACGTGGTGTGGATGGACGGCGTCGTCGTGAGCTCGCCTCCGCGCCTCGTCGTCCCCCATCCGCGCGCGTTCGGTCGGTCGTTCGTGCTGTGGCCGCTCGCGGACCTCGACGCCGCCCTCGCGCGGTCGTTGGCGGGGGGATCGTTGGCCCACCTCGAGCGACCGCCCGTCGTCGCTCATGCCGCGGGGTGCGCGTGGACCCGCTGATCAGGACCGTCGCCGGGCTCCGCGAGGCGCTCGCACCTGCCCGGGACGCCGGGGCTGCCATCGGCCTCGTGCCGACGATGGGTGCGCTCCACGAGGGGCACGAGGCGCTGATTCGGCGAGCGCGGGAGCGCGACGACGTCGTGGTCGTCTCCGTCTTCGTCAATCCGCTGCAGTTCGACGACCCCACCGACCTTGCGGCCTATCCGCGGACCCTGGAGGCGGACGTGCGTGCCGCCGTGGACGCCGGTGCGGACTGGGTGTTCGCACCCGTCGTCGAGGAGTTGCACCCCAGTCCGATCCTCGTCTCGGTGCGCGTCGGGGGCGTCACCGAGCGGCTGGAGGGTGCCGTGCGTCCTGGCCACTTCGACGGTGTCGCGACCGTTGTGACGAAGCTGTTCACGGTGACGGCTCCCACTCGTGCCTACTTCGGCGAGAAGGATTTTCAGCAGCTGCTCGTGGTCCGCCGGCTGGTGGCCGAGCTCCACCTCCCTGTCGAGGTCGTCGCGGTCGAGACCGTTCGCGATCCGGGTGGCCTCGCGCTGTCGTCGCGGAACCGGCGGCTCTCGCCGGTCGGGCTCCGCGAGGCGCGACGTGTCGCCCAGATCCTCGCGCGTCACTGCGCGAGTGCTCGTGTGGGAGACGCCGCCGCCGCCTTCCGGACTCGCCTGCTCGCCGATCTCGGGGGGGTCGATCTCGACTACGTCGAGGTCGCAGAACCGCCCCTGCTCGAGCCGACGCGGGCCCTCACGCCCGCGTCTCGCGTGCTCGCTGCCTGGCGCGTCGAGGGTGTCCGGCTCATCGACAACCGTGCGATCGGAGGCGCCGATGGCTGAGCACGTGGTCACGATCGACGTCGGCAACACCGAGACCGTGATCGGCGTCTACGACACCGAGGCTGCGGCGACGACGGCCGAGGAGGGACTCGTCGCGCACCTTCGGCTGGCGACGCGCGCCGATCGCACGGCAGACGAGACCGCCATCCTCGTCGAGACCTTTCTCGATCGCCACCACCTCGTCGGTGGGCTCGTCGGCGCGATCGTTGCATCCTCGGCGGCGAACGTGACCCGAAGCGTCGTGGACATGGTCGAGGGGCATCTCGGGCTTCGTCCGCTCGTGGTCGGACCGGGGACGCGGGTCGGGATCCCGATCCGCTACGACGATCCACGAGAGGTCGGTCCCGATCGCGTGGTCGATGCGGTGGCCGCGGTCGAGCTCTATGGCGCGCCGGTGCTGGTGGTCGACTTCGGCACCGCGACCACCGTCGATGCGATCGATGCGAGCGGTGCCTACCTCGGCGGTGCGATCGCGCCGGGGGTGGTCGTCGCGCTCGATGCGTTGGTGGCGCGTGCTGCGGCGCTGCGCAAGGTCGAGCTACGGCGGCCGAAGGCGGCGATCGGTCGTTCGACGGTGGAGTCGATCCAGTCCGGGGTGATCAACGGTGTCGTCGGGCAGGTCACCCACCTCGTGGAGCTCATGCGTGCCGAGATCGGAGCCGAGGCTCCGGTCGTCGCGACGGGCGGGCTGTGCGAGGTCATCGGCTGCGAGGTGCCCGTCGTCGGGCATATCGAGCCGTGGCTGACGCTCCACGGGCTGCGGCTCGTCTGGGCGCGCAACCAGGGACGGCGGGCTCGAGCCTAGACTCCTTGCGTCTCTGGGGCGTGGTGGAGAGGACGGACGATGAGCGCAGATGAACGTCGAGCGCCCGACGCTGAGACCGCAGCGCTCTTCGTGCCTCCGTACGCCTTTGGCGGGGTGGAGCCCGTCGATGTCGTGCGACGGCGGAGCGAGGGTCTCGCGCCCGACACCGTCACCGATCAGCAGGTCCGGGTGGCCGGACGGATCTTGCGCCTCAGGCGGCAAGGGAGGATGGCGTTCGGGGAGCTTCGAGACGCGAGCGGAGCGATCCAGCTCTGGCTGCGCGCCGATCGCACCCAGGCGTTCTCGACGCTGGCCGATTCCCTGGTGCTCGGCGACTGGGTCGGCGTCGACGGTGTGATCGCGACCACGAGGACCGGCGAGCGCTCCGTCCTCGTTGATCGGATCCAGCTTCTTGCGCATGCGCGCCGATCGTTCGGCGACAAGTGGCGGGGTGTGCGCGATCCCGACGTGCGTTACCGCCAGCGCTACGTGGATCTGTGGGCCAACCCCGGGGTGCGCGAGCGCTTCCTCGCCCGCAGCCGACTCGTGCGAGCCCTTCGCGACGAACTCGACGCACGGGGCTTCGTCGAGGTCGAGACGCCGATCTTGCAGCCCATTGCCTCGGGCGCGGCCGCTCGACCCTTCGTGACCCACCACAACGCGCTCGACATGGACCTGTACCTCAGGATCGCCCCTGAGCTCTACCTCAAGCGACTTGTGGTCGGCGGGATCGAGCGTGTGTTCGAACTCGGCCGGGACTTCCGGAACGAGGGTATCTCGCCTCGCCACAACCCCGAGTTCACGATGCTCGAGGCCTACCAGGCCTACGGCGACATCGACGCGATGCGCGAGCTCACGGAAGGGCTGCTCGCGAGCGCAGCGCGCGCTGTCTTCGGGTCGACCCGCGGCGAGAACGAGCTCGGTGTGATCGATCTGACCCCGCCGTTTCGCGCGGCGACGATGGAGGATCTCGTCTCGGAGGCGGTCGGCGAGCGGGTCAGCCTCGACGAGCCCGCACGACTGCTCGACCTCGCTCGACGGTTCGATCTTGCCGTGCTCGAGCCGGAGGCGGGGCGGGCGTTGGTCGCGCTCTACGAGGAGCTCGTGGAACCGCGACTCATCGAACCGACGTTCGTACTGGACTTCCCTGAGTCCGTCTCGCCGCTCGCTCGTCGTCACCGGTCGCGACCGGGGCGAGTCGAGCGCTTCGAGCTGGTCGTCGGGGGCCGCGAGCTCGTCAACGCCTTCAGCGAGCTCAACGATCCGGACGAGCAGCGTGCTCGCTTCGAGGAGCAGGCTCGTCAGCGCCGTGCCGGTGACGACGAGGCGATGGCCTACGACGCGGACTACGTGCGGGCACTCGAGTATGGCCTGCCACCGACGGGTGGTCTCGGCCTCGGTGTGGATCGGCTCGCCATGCTGCTCACAGGGCAGCGCCACATCAAGGAGGTCATTCTCTTCCCGACCCTGCGACCGGAGGCGGGATCCTCGGAGAGCGATGTCGACGAGGATGGCGCATCCGACGAGACGGCGTGAGGAGACGAGCGGCGCTGGTCGCGGAGCGAATCGGCGCATGGACCGCGTGACGGGGCTGCTCTCGTCGCCGGCGCACCCCGGGCGTCGGTCGGCTCGCTCGCTCGTCGGCTCGACTGAGCTGGGCGCCCGAGGACGGGGCGTTCCGACGGGGGTATGCCCGGCCGTGAGTTCGGCGACGTCGGAGCTCTGGCGCCGCGAGCTGATGCGCGGATGCTCTTGGTGGGACCGGTGGAAACTGGGCCGGGGGTGCTCAGGCGAGTGCGCTGGGTGCCGGTACCGCGGCTGCGAGGTGCTCGGCTGAGCTGACGAGCGCGCGAGCGAGCCGACCGAACCACGAATCGGACATGCCGAGCGTGTCGGCGAGCACGGCATCGAGATCGGCCTCGATCCTGCGCATCTGGCCGAGCGTGCCAGGGATGCCGTCGCTGCGACGGACCAGGCTGAGTGCGACGGCTCGTGGTTCGGGGTCTGCGGCTCGTGGGAGCACGTCCAGCAGGGCCTCGCGCACGGTGGGGTCGTGGAGCGCCAGGATCACCGGCAAGGTGTAGATCCCCTCCACCAGATCCTGTGCCGGCTCCTTGCCGAGTTGCTCGCGGGTCGCGACGAGGTCCAGCACGTCGTCACGGAGCTGGAACAGCATGCCGAGCGCGGTCCCAGCAGCCGAGAGGGCATCGAGCATCGCTTGGTCGCGTCCGAGGACGATGGCCGGGATGCGGGCCGCGGTCCCCATCAACGACGCGGTCTTGCCCGCGATGGTCGCGAGGTAGCGCTCGGTCGTGCGCGTGAGTTGGTGCGCGTCGGCAACCTCGAGGATCTGCCCCTCGCACATGGCGGCCAGCGTGTCCGCGAGCGCCGCGGCTACCTCTTCACCGAGGCGAGCTGCGATGCCCGCCGCGCGGGCCAACAAGAAGTCGCCGGTGACCACCGCGATGAGGTTGCCGAACCGGGCGTTGGCACTGGAGACCCCACGACGCTCCGAAGCCTCGTCCATGACGTCGTCGTGATAGAGCGAGGCGAGGTGCACGAGCTCGACCGCGACGGCGCCGCGGACGACAGGGTCGTCGGGAGACGGTGCGACCTCGCCGAGTGCAAGGGCCGTCGCCAGCGCAATCAGCGGTCGAACGCGCTTGCCGCCGGCCATGATGAGGTGCAGGGCGGCCGCCGTGATGTCCGGATCGGTCGTGGTCGCTGCTCGACGCAGCCCTTCCTCGACCGCCTGGAGGTACGGACCCGCCCACGGCTCACCGAGCGGCAACGGATGCTCCACCTCGTCCACCCTAGAGCCCGTCGGGTCCGTGTGGCCCCGGGTCCTTGGTCCCCGCGCCACGTGCCAGCGGCCGTGGTGTTCGGTAGTATCTCGCGAATGTCAGCCTACGACACCGTGTCTGCGTCGTCGACGGCGGCACGGATCGGGACACGGCAAGCGCGCGAGCGCGGCTCAACGTGGGCACAGCTCGCCTTCGCTGCGGCGTGCGTCGTGATCTATGGTGCCGAGGCGCTCCTGCTCAGCTGGCCCGGTGGCGCTCACCTGACGTCGAGGGTGATCGGCGATGGTGGTGACTCGCCGCAGTTTCTGTGGTACATCCACTGGGTCGCGGGCTGGCTGGTCGGTGCCCACGGGCTCTTCCTCACGCACCAGGTGCTCTATCCGAGGGGTGCGGACCTCGCGTGGGCCACCCTCGCGCTGCCTGCCGCCATCGTCGCGGGCGTGCTCGAGCACCTCGGTGCGACGCCGGTCCTCGCCTACAACCTCGCGCTCCTCGGGTCCCTCGTCGCCGACGGTGGTGCTGCGGCGTGGTGCGCGCGTCGCGTCGGGCTCGGCCGCGGCGCGGCCCTCGTCGCCGGTGCGATCTACCTCGCGAGCCCGTTCTTCATGGGCCAGATGCTCGGGCATCTCAACCTGGTCGACGGGGCAGGGCTCGCGTTGGTGGTGGGTTGGGCCTTCGACCTCTTCGATCGTGCCGATCCCGCTCTCTGGCGCTTCGGTGTGCTCGGCGCGCTCCTGGCGCTCGTGGTCTGGAGCGTCTACGACTACGGCATCTACGCGATCGCTGCCATCGTGGTGCTCTGGTTCGTGCATCCGCAGCTCGCGTCGAGGCGTCTCGCGACCCTCGTGGCGTGGTGGCGGGGCTGGCTCGTCCTCGGTGTTGTCGCCGTCGTCGCCGTCGCGCCGCTCCTCGACGCACTCCTGCTGAGTCCGCTCGCGGTTCACGGTGGGGCGCAGACGCCCTTCTCGACCCCGTGGGTGGTCGACGCGCTGTCCTTCTTTGTGCCTGATCCGTGGGGCGCCTTCCACTTCCTCGCCCCCGTGTGGCACCTTGCCCCGAACCTCGCGGACGGCTCGGGCTTCCCTGGCGCTGGTCCCTGGATCGGCCTCGTCGGTGGCGTCGCGATCGTCGTACGCCAGCGCCGTCACGGTCCGCTCGCGCCTCGGCTCGAGCGGTTGATCCTGCCACTCGGGCTCGCCATGCTGATCTTCGCTCTGGCGTCCATGGGCCCTTACCTCCACGTCGATGGGGTGCTGACGCCGATCCCGCTTCCGTACCTGCCCTTCGATGCGATCCCGTTCGTGTCCGACACCCTGCCGGAGCGTCTCGCGGTGCTCACGGCGCTGTTCGGGGCACTGCTCGGCGCAGCGGTGCTCGAGTGGGTCTGGGTTGCGCTCGGGCGCCGTCGCCACCGCCGGCTGTTGCGTGCGGGGCTCGTCGCGGCCGTTGCGGTGGCGCTCTGGGTCGGTTCGGCGCCGACGCCGTTCCCCGACACTGCGCTCCCGCTGGTCCCTCGTCCCCGCGGGATCGCAGCGGTCGGTGGCACCACGTTCTACGTGCCGGTGGTCATCCCGACCCAGAGTGCCTGGGCAGCTGGGATCGCGCTCTATCCCTACGAGGCCGCCGTGATCGGGACCCCGACGCCCGAGGGCTATGTGTCACGCCTGCCCGCGCAGACGATCGCTCGGTTGAACGACTCCGCCGTCCTCGGCTATCTCTGGAGCGTGGCCCAACCGACCCAACCCGACGCGTCGCTGGCATCGCGGGCGGCCCACGAGCTGCCGGGGTACCTTGCCCGCCACGACGTGTGCTCCATCGTGGTCGATCGCAGCCTGCTTGCCCAGCCGCAGGCCGCGGTCGGGTGGTTGGAGGCGCACCTCGGTGCGATCTGGCACGTGTTCGCGGTCAATGCGACCTGGTTGGTCCTCGTGCACGCGCCCGGCGATGGCTGCCGCTCGGCGACATCGAGGGCGGTCTCGTGAGTACTCCGTGAGCGAACTGTCGAGCCTGCCCACAGACACAGCCCAGCTGTCCGTGGCAGACTGGAGCAACTCGGTGGTTCAGCCTGGCGCTGCCGATGCCGACGTCAAGGCATGTTCGAGCGATGTTGAGCGTTGCGGGTAGAATGAAGGAACCAGGTACCAGATCGGAGTCGAAGGGTCCTCAACCCGGAGGTGCCGATCGAGGAGGCGAGAGACTTGTTCGAGCGATTCACTGATCGGGCACGTCGAGTGCTCGTGCTCGCGCAGGAGGAGGCCAAGCTCCTCCACCACAACTACATCGGGACCGAGCACATCTTGCTGGGTCTCGTGCATGAGGGAGAAGGGATCGCAGCCAAGGCGCTCGAATCGCTGGGTGTCTCACTCGACCAGCTGCGCGAGGAGGTGACGCGCCAGTCCGAGCCGTCGCCAGGGCCGACGCCGAACTCCCCCGCATTCACCGTTCGAGCGAAGAAGGTCCTCGAGTACTCGCTCCGCGAGGCGCTCCAGCTCGGTCACAACTACATCGGCACCGAGCACATGCTGCTCGGCCTCGTGCGCGAAGGTGAGGGGACCGGGGCCAAGGTGCTGCTCGCGCTTGGCGTCGACCTCACCAGGGTGCGCCAGCAGGTGATGCAGATCCTGTCGTCGACCGAGGGTCGCCCCACGGTCGGTCAAGGGGCCGGACCGTCCCAGGGGCAAGACGCACCCGGTGGTTCGCCCATTCTTGATCAGTTCGGTCGGAACCTGACGCAGATGGCGAGGGACCGCAAGCTCGACCCCGTGGTCGGTCGCGACAACGAGATCGAGCGCATGATGCAGGTTCTCTCGCGTCGTCAGAAGAACAACCCGGTGCTGATCGGGGAGCCTGGGGTCGGCAAGTCGGCGATCGTCGAGGGCCTCGCGCAGCGCATCGTCGCTGGCGAGGTGCCCGACACCTTGCGCGGCAAGCAGATCTACACCTTGGACCTCGGTGCGCTGGTGGCGGGCAGCCGTTACCGGGGCGACTTCGAGGAACGCCTGAAGAAGGTCCTCAAGGAGGTCCGCACCAAGGAGAACATCATCCTCTTCATCGACGAGATCCACACGCTCGTCGGTGCCGGTGCGGCCGAGGGAGCCATCGACGCCGCGTCGATCCTGAAGCCGATGCTCGCCCGCGGTGAGCTCCAGACCATCGGGGCGACCACCATCGACGAGTACCGCAAGCATCTCGAGAAGGACGCTGCGCTCGAGCGGCGCTTCCAACCGATCAAGGTCGGCGAGCCCTCGATCGAGGACACGTTCGAGATCTTGAAGGGTCTCCGTGAGCGCTACGAGGCCCACCACAACGTCACCATCACCGACGAAGCGCTGGTGGCCGCCGCCAACATGGCGGACCGCTACATCTCGGATCGCTTCTTGCCCGACAAGGCCATCGACCTCATCGACGAGGCGGGGAGCCGGCTGCGCATCAAGCGCGTCACCAGCCCGCCCGAGTTGCGACAGGTCGAGAACGACCTCACCCGCACGCGTCGTGACAAGGAAGGCGCGATCGCCCGTCAGAACTTCGACGAAGCCAAGCGGCTGGCGGCGCGCGAGAGCGAGCTCGTCTCGCGCAAGGCCGAGCTCGAGGCGGCGTGGAAGCGCGAGGGCGATGAGCGTTTCGGCGTCGTGGACGAGGAGGTCATCGCCGAGGTCCTCGCGATGTGGACGGGCATCCCGGTCAACCAGCTGACCGAGGAAGAGACCTCCAAGCTGCTGCGCATGGAGGACGAGCTGCACCATCGGATCGTGGGGCAGGAAGAAGCCATCAGCGCTTTGTCTCGAGCCATCCGTCGTACGCGCGCTGGGTTGAAGGACCCCCGTCGTCCATCGGGCTCGTTCATCTTCCTCGGCCCGACGGGCGTGGGCAAGACGGAGCTCGCCAAGACGCTGGCCGAGTTCCTCTTCGGCGACCAGGACGCGCTGATCCAGCTCGATATGAGCGAGTACATGGAGAAGCACACGGTCGCTCGCCTCGTCGGTGCGCCGCCGGGCTACGTCGGCTACGACGAAGGTGGTCAGCTGACCGAGGCGGTTCGGCGTCGGCCGTTCTCCGTCGTGCTCTTCGACGAGATCGAGAAGGCGCATCCCGACATCTTCAACACCTTGCTCCAGATTCTCGAGGACGGTCGCCTGACGGATGCGCAGGGTCGCACGGTCGACTTCAAGAACACCATCCTCATCATGACGTCGAACCTCGGGACGCAGGACCTGCACCGCGCCCAGGTCGGTTTCGCGAAGTCCTCGGAGGACGTCAACCACGAGCGGATGAAGATGCGGCTGAACGAGGCGCTGAAGACGCACTTCAAGCCGGAGTTCTTGAACCGTATCGACGAGGTGATCGTGTTCCACGAGCTTCGTCGCGACGAGGTCATGGCGATCGTGAGCCTCTTGTTCCGCCGGGTGCAAGATCAGCTCCAGGCGAAGGGGATCGGCATCGAGCTGACCGAAGCCGCCAAGGGCTTCCTGGCAGATCGTGGTTACGATCGAGAACTCGGAGCTCGACCGCTGCGGCGTACCATCCAGCGACTCGTCGAGGATCCCCTCGCCGAGCGCCTCTTGCACCAAGAGTTCAAGGCGGGCGACATGGTGGTCGTCGATGTGGAGGGCGAGGAGATCGTCTTCCGGGTGATGGAGGGACTCGAGCCGCCCCCGATGGAGCTGGCCGGCTCGAACCCACAGGAGTAGTCGGTGGAGCGCGCTGTCGCACGGCGCGCTCCACGAGGCTTCGAGAGCGCGACCGGGGTGCCGGTTCCTGCGTCTGACGGAGGGAGCAGCGTGGAAGGCGCGGGCATCGAGGAGGCACTGCGGAGCGTCGCTCCAGGGACGCCCCTGCGCCAAGGGCTCGACCGCATCTTGCTGGCGCGCATGGGAGCGCTCGTCGTGCTGGGCGATTCGCCCGAGGTCCTCGAGCTCTGTACCGGCGGCTTCCTCATCGAGGCCGCCTATACCCCACAGCGGCTGTTCGAGCTCGCCAAGATGGATGGCGCGATCATCCTGTCCTCGCACGGGTCGCAGATCGTGCGAGCGAACGTGCACCTCGTGCCCGATCCACGCCTTCCGACCAGTGAGACGGGCACGCGCCACCGTACCGCCGAGCGTGTGGCAGAGAGCGTGGACGCTACGGTCGTGGCGGTCTCGGAGGAGCTGTCGGTGATCTCCGTGTATCGACGCCGCGAGAAGCGCACGCTGCAGCCCATCCCCCAGCTGCTCTCGCGCGCGAACCAGGCGCTCTCGACGCTCGAGCGCTATCGGGGGCGCCTCGACCAGGTGCTCGAGCAACTGAACGGGCTCGAGTTGCGCGAGCAGGTCAGCTTGCGCGACGTGGTCTTCGTGCTGCAGCGAGCCGAGATGGTGCGTCGGATTCGGGAGGAGATCGACGGCTATCTGGTCGAACTCGGTGCGGACGGACGCCTCGTCGCACTGCAGGCGGCCGAGATCACCCTCGACTTCGACCGCGACTACACCGATGTCCTCCGGGACTTTCTGGGGGTGTGCGACGAGGGCGAGGTGCGCGACATCAAGGAGCTCTTGGCGTCGCTGGATCTCGACGAGCTCATGAACGTCGTCCAGCTGGCGCGTCACGTCGCCGAGCGCGCGCGCTGCGTCTCGCTCGCGCACGAGGATCTCTACGACGGTGAGCTCCTCGGCGTGAACCTGCCGTCGAAGGGCTCCAGGCTGCTGCACCACGTGCCGCGGCTGCCGCGATCGATCGCCGCGCGTATCGAGGAGCGAGTCGGTTCGCTGCATGCGTTGGCGAGCATGGAACCCGACGAGCTGGCGACCGTGGCTGGCGTGGATCCCGACTGGGCCAAGGCGGTCGTGGCTCACCTCAGGTCCTACGAATAGCCAGGTGACCTGGACTTTCACCCTGATCGACCTGGTATACTGGAAGCGCTACGAGTGAGCCCGACGCGCACGAGGGCGTCGGGAAAGTGAGGAAGCTGTGCCATTCGACGTCGGTGACAAGGTCGTCTACCCGCAGCATGGTGCCGCTGTGATCACCGGACGGGAGGTCGTCGAGGCCTTCGGTGAGGCCAAGGAGTACTTCGTCGTCACGGTGGCCTATGGCGATCTCACCGTACGCTTGCCCGTCGACGCCGTCGACGAGGTCGGCCTGCGCGAGGTGATCAACGACGAAGAGGTCGAAGAGGTCTTCGCCGTTCTGGGGAAGAAGGACGTGCGCATGCCCGCGAACTGGTCGCGGCGCTACAAGAACCACCTCGAGAAGGTCAAGTCCGGCGACATCTACCAGGTCGCCGAGGTGGTGCGCAACCTGACGCTGCGCGATCACGACAAGGGGCTCTCGGCCGGGGAGCGCCGCATGCTCGCCAAGGCGCGCCAGGTGTTGGTCTCCGAGCTGACCTTCGCCCTCGACGTCGCGCCCGAGGAAGCGGAGGCTCGACTCGACAAGGCCCTCGCGTAGGGCGCGGTGGCGGTCGCCACCCTCGTCGTCGCGGCGGGGCAAGGGAGTCGTTTCGGTGGCCCGAAGCAGTTCGAGGCGCTCGGCAATCGATCGCTGGTCGAGCATGCGGTCGAGGCCGCGCGCGCGGTGTCGTCGCAGGTGATCGTGGCGCTCCCGCCGGAGGTCGATCGGGTCGTCGAAGGGGCGACGACGGTTGTCGGCGGGAGGACGAGGTCTGAGTCGGTCCGCCGGGCCTTTGCGGCCCTCGAGGGCGCGCCGGAGTTCGTCCTGGTGCACGACGCGGCACGCCCGTTGGCACCGGTGTCGCTGTTCGAGAGGGTCATCGCCCGTCTTGCGAACGGTGCAGCGGTCGTCGTCCCGGCCCTTCCCGTTGCGGACACGATCAAGGAGGTGCGCGACGGTCGGGTGACCCGCACGCTCGAGCGAGCCCACCTCCGCGCGATCCAGACACCGCAGGGCTTCCACTACGGCGTGCTGGCTGGGGTGATCGGCTCAGGGCTGGAGGGCACCGACGACGCGGTCGTCGCCGAGCAGCTGGGCTGGACCGTGGAGGTGGTCGACGGGTCCCCGTCTGCGCGCAAGGTCACGACGCGACGCGACCTGCGAGATCTCATCGGTGTGCGCGTCGGGTTGGGGCTCGACCAGCATCCGCGCTCCGACGAACCCGGACGGCCGTTGGTGCTCGGCGGGGTGACGGTGCCTGGGCCTGGCCTGCGGGCACACTCCGACGGGGACGCACTCTGTCACGCGGTGGCAGATGCGATGCTCGGCGCCGCTGGGATCGGTGGCATCGGCGACCTCTATGCCGACACCGACCCGGCCTTTCGCGGAGCCGACTCCTTGGAGCTGCTCGCGGGCTGTGTTCGGCTCGTGCGGGGTCGAGGTCTTCGGGTCGTGCAGGTCGACGCGACCATCGTGTGCGAGACACCGAAGCTCTCGCCGTATCTCGCCCGGATGGCCCGCACGATCGAGGGTGTCGTCGCGGCGCCAGCGCTCGTCAAGGCCAAGCATCCGGAAGGCATCGGTGCGCTCGGTCGTGGCGAGGGCGTCGCTGCGCTCGCGGTCGTGCTGCTCGAAGGCGTGGTCGATGCCGAGGACTGATGTGCACCCTCGTGGTGGCCGTGGGCTCGGCGGTGAACGAGTCGAGGGGAGGCGCGCGGTCCTCGAGTGCTTCCGGGCTGGGCGCCGTCGCGTCAGGCGCGTGATCGTCGAGGCCGGGCGTGAGCCGGAGGCGATCATCGAGGCCGCGGCGCGCGCTGGCGTCCCCGTGGAGCTCCTGCCGCCAGAACGTTTCGAGCGCGTCGCGCGCACCGAGGTGCACCAGGGGGTCCTCGCCGACTGCGACCCGGTGGTCGATGTGGGCCTCGACGGTCTCGCCGACGGTTCGCTGCTCGTCGTGGTCGATCATCTCGAGGATCCGCACAACCTCGGGGCGGTGCTCCGCAGTGCCGCCGCGTTCGGCGCCGACGGCGTGGTGTTGCCGCGCTACCGGAGCGTTCCGCTCACACCGACCGTCACCAAGGTCGCAGCCGGTGGGGTCGAGTGGCTGCGCTTCGCTCTGGTGTCGTCGATCCCGGCCGCGCTTCGTCGACTCCGAGCGCGCGGGGTGTGGAGCGTTGGGCTCGACGCCGACGCCGCGACGAGCGTCTTCTCGCTCACCCTCGCCACGGAGCGCCTCGCGCTCGTCGTCGGCGCCGAAGGGCGCGGACTCGCGCCGTTGGTCCGCCGCGGGGTGGACGTCACGGCGGCGATCCCGTTGGCGGCGACCGTCGCCTCGCTGAACGCCTCGGTCGCGGCGTCGATCGCGCTCGCGGCCATCGTCGACGCGCGCACTCGCGCCTGAGTGAGGTCCGCGTGCGTGTCGCTGCGATCATCGAGGCTGCAGGAGCGCTCGACCCAGCGCACGGAAGGGAGCGACTCCAAGCGCGCGTCGCGGCCGCCGTTGCTCGTGGCGCATCTCTCGTCGTGGCGCCGGAACTCTCCGTGACCGGCTATCTGCTCACTCGCGAGGAGGCGCGCGCGGTCGCAGAGGTTGCCGACGGCCCCACGGTTGCTGCGATCGTCGAGGCGCTCGCGGGCGAAGCGACCACGGTGGTCGCGGGGATCGTCGAGCAGGCTCCGGATGGCTCCCTGTACAACAGCGCTGTCGTCGTCTCGGCCCAGGGTCTCGAGGCGACCTACCGAAAGGCACATCTGTGGGTTGACGACACGGTGTGGGCGGTACCAGGCGACGAGCCGGGCGTCACCATGGAGGTGGGTGACGCCATCGTCGGCCTCGTCATCTGCGCCGATCTCGATCTTCCCGAGCCACTCGCGGTACTCGGGCGCGATCCGGCAGTGGTTGCCGTGCCGACGGCGTGGCCCGAGGAGCGCACGCCCGCGCTGGCGTGGTGGGTGCGCGCTCGTGATGTCGGTGCGACGATGGTCGTCGCCAATCGTGTGGGCACCGAACGCGGCGTGCGCTTCGGCGGAGGTGGCTGCATCATCGCACCCGACGGGACGATCGTCGCCTCACGCGATGGCCCAGGGGTGGTCCTGGCCGACGTGGAGGCGAGGCGGCCCCGTGCCGCACCGTCGCTGGGCGTGCCTCGCGAGCTCCTCTCGAGCGCTGGCGAGTGGTCGCGAGCGGCGCTGGCGGAGCGAGCCGGTGCTCGATGGTCGGCCATCCCGGTCGGTCGTCGTGTCGGGGCGATGCGTCTTGCGCGCCCCGTCGCTGTCGAGGACCTCCGTGCGATCCTCGAAGGCCAGCCGAACGCCGCCGAGCTGCTGGTGCTCCCGGCGCTCACCGTCGAGCACGACGACGAGCTTGGGTGGCTCGAGCCGTGGTCGCGCGTGGCTGGCTGTCGTGTCGTTGCGCTCGTGCACATGCCCGGTGGTGAGCGACGAGTGCTCGATACGGCGAGCGACCTGCGAGCTGCCCCGAACGATGCTCCCGTCGTCCTTCCGGGTGGGGTTGCCGTCGCCGGGGCCGAGGGTCTCCTCGATTGGCGCATCGCCCGAAGGGCAGCCGAGGCGGGCGCGTGGCTCCTCCTCGTCAGTATCGTCCGGGTCGACCCGGAGCTTGCCCCAGTGCTTCGCCCGCTCACCACGAGCGAACTCGCGCCTCGCGACGGCGATCCGCGTGCGCCGTTTCGACTCTCGCTCGCACGGGCGATCGAGTCGGATCTCGTCGTCGCGGTGGCTGCTGTCGAGCCCGGTGGGGCGGGCCCCACGATCGCCGGCGTCGTCGCTCCTGGCGGCCGAGACGGGCTCGGCACGGTGGCGGTAGCGCCCCTTGGTGGCGTCGCCACCCTCGTCGTCGACCAGGCGCTCACCGACGCCCTCGATGCACGGCCTGCCTGGCGTCGTCGTCGGCCTGCGCTGTATCGGCGGGCGATGACGGCCCGCGCCGCCGTGACGCGCGGGCCATCGTTGCGTGAGAGATAACGAATGATGCTCGGTTTGCCTTCACGTGGATGCTGCCCTTGATAGGATCGATCCATGGATTCCGACGCCTCGCGAGCGCAGCCCATCATCGAGGCCCGCTCCATCGACTGGGTGCCGACTCGGGAGCGCCATGGCAAGCTGTGGCATCAGGCGCCGCTGTGGTTCCTCGGTAACTTCCAGTACTTCACGATCCCGATCGGCTTCATCGGGCCAGGACTCGGATTGTCGGTCGGTTGGACGATCCTCGCTGGCACGTTGGGCATCGTCGTGGGGACGTTCTTCATGGCGTTCCACGGCTCCCAGGGCCCGCGCTTGGGTCTGCCGCAGATGATCCAGTCGCGAGCACAGTTCGGCTATCGCGGCGTGATCGTCGTGCTGTTTGCGGCACTGTTCACCTACGTTGCCTTCAACGTGACCGACCAGGTGCTCTTGGCCGATGGACTCTCGAGCGCGTACGGCTGGAATGCCGAGGTCGTCGCCGTGGGCTCGACGCTGATCGCCGCCACCCTCGCCATCTTGGGCCATGACTGGGTCCACCGTGCCTTTCGGGCTCTGCTCATCGCGTCGTTCCCCTTCATGGCCATCGTGTCCGTCGCGGTGCTGCTTGGCTCCGTGCACGGCAGCCACGTGGCGAGTTCCCACCTCGGCTTCACGACCGTCGGGTTCATGGCGGAGTTCTCCGCGTCCGCGGCCTACAACATCACCTACGCGCCCTACGTCTCCGACTACTCGCGCTATCTCCCGGTGTCCACGCCGACGCGTCGGGTGATCGCCTCGGTCTTCTTCGGTGCCTCCGCGAGCGCGGTGTGGCTCATTGCGCTGGGTGCTTGGTTGGCCGTGCATCTCAACGCCCAAGACGGCCTCACGGCACTCCGTGCCGCCGGCAACGGTGTCGTCGGGGGACTCGGATCGGTGACGGCGATCCTCTCCGCGGCGGCACTCGTGGCCACGATGGGGATGAACGCCTACGGTGGCTCGCTCACGCTGCTCACCGCCATCGACAGCGTGCGGAGCATCACGCCGAGTCGGCGTTGGCGCCTTGGCGTGACGGTCGTGCTCACGGTGGTCTGGTTCGCGATCGCAGAGTTCATCACCCAGAACGCCGTCAACACCGTCGCGACCGCGCTGACGCTGATGCTCTACCTGCTCGTGCCGTGGACGGCGACGAACCTCGTCGACTTCTTCGTCGTCCGACGTGGTCACTACGCCATTCGTGATCTGTTTACCCCAACTGGGATCTACGGTGCCTGGAGTGCTCGGGGCTTGATCGCGTACGCCATTGGCTTTGCGTCGGAGGTTCCGTTCATGGTGCTGGGCCAACTCGGCCCCGTGAGCTACACCGGACCCGTCGCGCGCGCACTCGGTGGGGTCGACATTTCTTGGATCGTGGGCCTCGTTGCGACGGCCGTCGCCTATCTCGTGCTCGCGCGGTTGGTGCCGATCCCCGACGAGGCCGCACGAGTTGCCGCAAGTGACGCCTGGCTCGACACCATCGAGGCATCCGACGCAGGCCCTGCTGGTCTTTCGTCATCTGGGACGGCGCTCGGTGAGGTAGCGCCCGAGGGATAGCCGATCCGCTCGTGCGGTCCTGCGGCTGACGCTAGGGTCGATACGTGAGTAGCGCGAACCCATTGGATGTCCTCGATGCACCGGTATCGACGCTGCGCGCCCTGGTGGCAGCAGGAGGACGCAGTGCTCGGACGGCGGCGATCGCGCTGGCACGCCGCGGTGATGAGCAGGATCTCGCCTGGCTGCTCGCTCACGACGACGCCGACGTCCGCGTCGGGGCGCTGTGGGGGGCGGGTCCCTCTGCGATCGGGCATCAGCGTGCGCGGGGCCTGCTCGGAGACCCTGACCCGCTCGTCGTCGAGGCGGCCTGTTGGATCCTCGGCGAGGTCGGCGATCGGGACGACGTCGCAGTGCTCGTGACCAGCGCTCGTGTCCACGAGGACCTCAGGGTTCGCGAAGCGGCGATCGCCGCGCTCGGATCCATCGGTGCGCCCGAGGGTCTCGACGTCGTCATCGACGCAGCTCGCAACGACAAGCCGGCGGTTCGACGGCGGGCGGTGGTTGCGCTGTGCGCCTTCGATGACCCACGTGCCGACCGCGCGCTCCGCGCTGCCGCCACCGATCGAGACCGCCAGGTGCGGTCGGTGGCGGCGGACCTGCTTCGCGATCGGGGTGGGCTCGGCGTCGTCGATGACGAGGACACGAGTGGGACTCCATCCGGTGCCGACCCGTCGCCCGACGCTTCGGATCGCGCTTGATCGTCGCGGCGAGAGGGTCTGGTCTCGAGACGGTGCATGATGCCGCATGGTCTGAGGGCGTTGCCGGGGCTGCGCTGGCGATGTGCTGGGTGTTGGAATTGACCAAGGCACCCTCGAATTCCTCGATGTTGACAGTCCCCAACAAACGAGTCCGCCTTCACCTGTGTGGGCTTCCCCTCATTTGCTTGACAGGCTGAATTTGGGCCACGGCCACCTCCCTGCAGGCCCAGGAGAGCTCGTACTCCACGGGCGGTAGGTACCCAAGCGTCGAGTGCAAGCGGACGGTGTTGTAGCGCTGGATCCAGGTCGCGATGGCCGAGCGGGCCTCGGCCAGGTTCGCGAAGCGGTAGCGAGCCACAAGCTCGCGCTTCAAGCTCCCAAAGCAGGCCTCGGCCACGGCGTTGTCGTAGCAGGTCGCAACTCTGCCCACTGACTGGCGAATGCCGAGGGTCGCAAGTAGGCTCCGGACCTTCCGGGAGAGGTACTGGATGGCGCGATCGGATCACGTCCCACCGAGTGGTGTAAATTCACTCCCTGGCTGGCCTCAGCCTACCACTGCAGGCTCTTCCTCGGCGGGCGACGGCAGCACCGGAGGAGCGCCAGGGGGCCGAGGCGTCTCGGAGGTGCCCGCCGTGTCGTCGTCGCTCGTGGCAGTCCCGAGCTCGGCCATGGACTCCTGTGACAGGTAGTGCCGCTCGGCAACGGCCCACTCCTCGTGCTGCTCGAGCACGACCGCGGTGACGAGGCGCAGGAGAGCGGCGTCGTTCGGGAAGACCCCGACGACGTTGGTGCGCCGCTTGATCTCATGGTTCACCCGCTCGAGCGGGTTCGTCGACCAGATTTTTCGCCAGTGGGCCTCCGGGAAGTGCGTGAAGGTGCAGACCTCCTCCTTGGCCTCGGCGAGCATGGCAGCAACCGCTGGGAGCTTCGCGGCAAGGGAGTCAATGACCTGGTCGTACTGGGTACGTACCGCTCCCGGGGACGGCTGAGCGAAGATCGTGCGGATCTGGGGCCAGGACCATCTCCTCAGCTCCCCTTCGGAATGCGGCTGAGCACATCGCGCACGCTGCACTCGGCACCGCTGCCAGCTCGCCCCGATGAAGCACCTGGCAATGGCGTTGGTGAGCCCCCGATGGGCATCGGAGCTGACGAGGCGCACACCACTGAGGCCACGATCCCTGAGCTCCCTCGCGCACTCGGGCGAGAAGCTCTCAGTCTGCCCATCCCCGACGGCGACGCCAAGGACCTCGCGGTCCCCAGTGGCATTCACGCCCGTGATGGTCACGACGGCACGGGAGACCACCTGGTGCTCGAGGCGGCCCTTGACGTAGGTGGCATCGGCGAAGAGGTAGGGGAACTCGAGATGGTCCAGCCTGCGGGTACGGAACCCTGCCAGCTCCTCGTCGAGGGAGGCGACGATCCGGGAGACCTCGCTCCTCGAGATCCCCGTCCCACCGAGGGCCGTGACGAGGTCGTCGACCTTGCGGGTACTGACTCCCTCAGACGTAGGCCTCCATGACGACCGCGTAGAGGGCACGATCGACTCAGACGGCGGCGCTCGAGGATGCTCGGGAAGAAGCTCCCCCGGCGGAGCTTCGGGATGTGTAGCTCCACGTCGCCGGCCTTGGTGACGAGCAGACGGTCGCGGTAGCCGTTGCGCTTGCGTCTGGCGTCCCTCGCCTCGTTCGTAGCGGCCAGCGCCAATGACCGCCGCAGCCTCTCGCTCGATGAGGGCCTGGAGCACGAGCTCCACCCCCTCCCGGATGACGTCGATGTCACCGCCCGCTCTGATGGCGCCAGAGCAAGTGGGTAAAGTCGGAACGGGTCAGGGCCACTGGATACCTCCTCTGGCGAGCTGTTGACTGACACGCCAGAGATCGCCCGGTGGCCCGCCCTCCTGGAGTGCAGGCCGCCCAGAAATTACACCACTTGGTGGGACGCCACTCGCGATCGCTGTGGAAGATCGCCCCAGCCAGGCTGAGCCGCCCCAGATTCCGTTGACACGTCGTAAGTCACACGTACCATGGCAGAGGGAAGGGGAGGTCGATGGGGACGTCGAGAAGGAAGTTCACCCTGGAGTACCGGACCGAGGCGGCCCACCGGGTCATCGACAGCGGCCGGAGCGTCCCAGAGGTGGCCCGTGAGCTCGCGATCGGGGAGCACAACCTCTATCGATGGGTGCGGGAGGAGCGCAGGCGGATCGAAGCAGCAAACGCCACTGGCAGCCCGCCCCTCACGGCGCAGGAGCGCACCGAGCTCATCAGGTTGCGCAGGGAGCTCGAGGAGCTGCGCAAGGACAACGAGTTCCTGGGAAAAGCAGCCGCGTACTTCGCCGCGAAGCCACCACGCAAGAGAGATTCGCGCTGATGGAGGCGGAGTACGCTCGCTTCAAGATCAAGCGGATGGCACGCTTCCTCGAGGTCTCCCGGGCTGGCTACGACCGATGGCGACGCACCCAGGTAGCACCGTCGCGTCGGGCATGTGCGAGACGCGACCTCGAGGACCGAGTGGTCGCGGTCCACCAGGCATCCTCTGGCACCTACGGCGCACGACGGATCACGGCGGCACTCTGAGCCGCTGGCGTGGTGACGAGCCACAACACGGTGGCAGCAGCGATGGCCAGGCGCGGCATCGCCGGTATCAGCCCCAGGAGGTTCCGCCCAGCGACCACCCACGCCGATCCGAAGGCGATCTACCCACCAGACCTCGTTGCCAGGAAGTTCGACCCGGGGCGCCTGCACGCCCTCTGGACCTCGGACATCACCTACCTCGCTCTCGCCGGCGCGATGGCATACCTGTGTGTGGTGCGCGACGAGCACTCGCGGCGGGTGCTCGGATGGAGCGTCGCGGAGCGCATGGAGACCACGCTCGTGCTCGAGGCCCTCGGCCAGGCCGTCGCGGTGCGTGGGTCCCACGCGCAGGGGGTCATCTGGCACACCGACCGAGGGAGTCAGTTCAGCGACCATCGAGTTGTGGCCTTCTGTGCCCGACACGGGATCACGCGCTCCATGGGGCGAACCGGCACCTGCTACGACCACGCGAGCGCGGAGTCCTTCTGGTCGATCTTCAAACACGAGTTCTTCTACCGCCACGCCTTTGGCGACCTCGCCGAGCTGCGCCGCGGCATACAGAGCTACATCCAGTTCTACAACCACCAGCGCAGCTGCTCGAAGATCGGCTACCTTGCCCCAGTCGTCTTCGAGCACCTCGTCGCGGAGGAGGCTCGCGTGAAGTAACCTGGGTGTCTACGAAATCTGGGGCACCTCAGGCTGCCCCGAGTCCCGAGGGCTCCGCGGATCGCCTGGATCACCAGCCCATCGGGCATGCGACGCTCGAGTGACCAGCCCACGATCCGCCTGATCCGAGATCCACCTCCGTGGCGAGGTAGCAGAAGCCCTCGTCGGTGCGGACGTAGGTGATGTCGCTCACAGAGCGACGCGCTGGCTCACCAGGAGCGAAGTCCTGACAGACGAGGTCTGGGAGGGGTGCGTCCTCTTGCCGCGTCGTGGTACGCACGAAGCGGCGGAGTAGACACGCTGCTATCTCGAGCTCGCGCATCATGCGCTCCACCCGCTTGTGGTTGACGCAGTAACCGCGTGTCGCAGCTCGTGGGTGATGCGGGGACTTGGCGTAGGTGCCGTCGCTCTCGTGCCAGATGGCGTGGGGCTCGCTCGCGAGCACCAGGTGCTCGGGATCCTCGCCTCGTCCCGACGGTGTCGCCAGGGGTAGTACAACCTGAATCACCCCGGCTTTGATGCACACTTCCATTGGAGAGAAGGGAAGGATAGATCATGGCCAGCAGATGGGACCAGCAGACGAAGGAACAGGCGATCCGCCTCGTGCTCGAGCACCGCAGCGAGTATCCGAGTCAATGGGCAGCGATCGAGGCAGTGTCCGGACGGCTCCCCATGGCACCAGAGACGCTGCGCACGTAGCTCTACCAGTACCGAGTCAACGCAGGCGAGCGGCCGGGCATCACCACCGACCACAGCCGAGATCCGAGCGCTCGAAGCGCACGAACGCGCTGAACTCGAGCGCTCGGATCGAGATCTTGAAGGCAGCGACAACGTTCTTCGCGCGGGCGAGGATCCGCACCAGCGGTGATCTGCGACTTCATCACGCAGCACCGACGGGCCTACGGGGTCGCTCCGATTGTCCGAGCGCTCGAGAGCGCACGCACAGTGCGATCGCTCCCAGGACCTACGACGCCCACCTTGGCCGAGCCCCGTCGCGCCGTTGCCTCTGAGAGAGCGCCATCAGCGAGATCCTTGCCGGCATCTATGAGCCCGACGCTAAAGGTCGCCGTCCGCCGGAGTCGCTCTTAGGGGCGACCAAGGTGTGGGCCTCTCTGCGCCGCCAGGGGATCCCGGTTGCCCGCTGCACGCTGCAACGGCTCGCGCGCGCTGATGGCTGGTGCGGGGTGCGACAGGTGCACGGCAACGCACGACATGCGAGACCCCAAGGCCGAGATCGCCCCGGACCTCGTCAACCGGGACTTCCGACGGGAGCGACCCGACGAGCTGTGCGTGGCGGACTTCACCGACGTCCGGCTCACGGGCGGCGTGCCACCACGGCCTTCGTGATCGACGCCTTCGCCGGCACCATCGTGGGGTGGGCCTGCTCCTGTCGCCACGACACCCGACTCGTCGAGCGTGCCCTGCGCATGGCCGAGGGCCGACAAGCACGCGAGGGGCACCCCCTCACCGGGAGCACGATCCATCACTCGGATGCAGGCTCTGCCGCGACGGCCGTGCATGTTGGTGAATCGCTCCTGTTGGCAGGCATGGTGGCCTCGATCGGCTCCGTCGGGGACGCCTACGACACTGCGCTCGCCGAGACCACGATCGGTCTCTCCACAACCGTGTGCGTGCGGCCTGGCCCACCCTTTGCGCGCGGGCCTCTTACCAGCCTCACGGACCTTGAGGAGGAGACCAGAGCCTCGGTGAACTGGTACAACACGCGCAGGCTCATGCACCGGCTGGGGCGCGGTCCACCCATTGAGGTCGAGCAGGAGTACTATGGCCGCCTAGCGGCCGAGTCCGAGACCGTTCACACGTAACGAAGTGTGCACGAAACCCGGGGCGGTTCAACCAGGGGGGAGACCCCGATGACTCGTGCTGGCGCCGCCACGGAGAAGCCATTGGTCTCCTAGCGGGAGATCTGAGTGGTAACGGCCCACTGTCCCCCTCATTCACCGAGTGAGACATCGCTCGCTTCGCCGGCTCGCATTCCATGGTGAGCTGTGTGACCTGCCGACTCAGCAGTGTCAACTCCTCGCGCTCCGCGCTTGTTAGGCCCTCTCGCTCACCTCGGTGGATGCGTTCTAGGCGCACGTGAGTTACCAGGGGTCTGCTCGTTCACGCCGAGTTCGCGAGCGACCTCAGCGATGGTTCGGTGCTGGTCGAGGACCAACGCTGCGGCGTCCCTACGGAACTGGCTCGGGTAACGGCCCCGTCGTCGTCGAGCTGGTCCGTCGCCCGGTGGTGGGCTCGGTGTCTGGCTCATCCCTTCCTCCTATAGCAGGTCTCAACCTGGAGGGGGGAGGCCAGTGAGCCCGAAGTCGCCACGTTACGGCTCCTTGACTCGGCTTCGGGGGTCGGTCACATGCGTCAGCAGCGATATAAAGGCGCCGTCATTGAGCCGTTATGGATTTGTTTGGGATCGGTAATTAAGCTTGTCGAGGCAGGCTATCGAGTTCGCTCCTTAAGCGGCCAATCCCAATGTCTGGGTCGTGAAACCCAGTGTTCATTGCTATATCCCTTACTGCATCAATGACGATATCCAGCTTTGCTGCGCCTGTTAGGGGTTCAGCTGGCCTAAACTTAGAGGACACTGCTCGAGCGTCGCGACCTCCAACTCCCAGAAGAGAGAAGTCGACGTGGTGAGCGAGACCCATACTCGGTTCGTCAGGCTTGCCCAGATATTCTAGGTGGAATTCCACTGTATCAATCATTGCCATCCCACCTGTAGCACTGCTAAGTGCATCGGTTAGAATTCGAATCGCAGCGTCGAGCTGGTCCAACCAAATGATCGCGAGCTCTCCTAAAGCAAGCTTTCGCTGTCGATTGGAGCGGTCCTTGAGATCGCCTATGCCGATGTCTATGATTGCGCTGCCCTGTTGCTCAGGGCGCCCGGGCCCAAGATAAACGCGACACCGCGCCGAACAAGTACAGTAGTCACTCTTCGGAGCGTCAAGTTCGAAGTAAACAGAATCTCGATCTAGCTGGTCAGTCTTCGAAAGGTGCCATTCCATTTGTTGATTCAGCATGTCGACCGGAAGCCCAGAATTTAGCTGGCCGACAGTAACAAGACTGGCAATGTCATACGCGGCCCGCGCGGCGGCAAGTTCGGTCCGGATCGCTCTTCTTTCTGGAGTGTCAATGTATCCCCACATTTCGGCGGCATCGACATAACCGACTCCCTGCTGCGAGGCTGGCATGAGTGTGACGGCAGTGCGAATCCACAACTTGCCGCTTTGGGTGCTTGGCGATGAAACTGGACTCCAATTACTACTAATGGTGAATACTCGGCCGCCTCGTAAGGCTCTTATAGGCCTGGCACGTGTGTATGCTAGTTGACTGAGACGCTCCAGTCCTGTGGCTAGCCGGCCGAAGAAGTCGTCAGCTCCGTGTGAGTCAATCCTGTAAGCACCACGCTGATCAAGCAACCGCTGTGCCTCGTCATGTAGCTGACCATGATGTGCGACCCAGTACATAGGGTAGAGGCGTGCGCTGTTGCTCTCAATCAGCTTTCGCAACCCTTCATCCCACCGACCCGACCACCCAACAACCACGAGCCCATATTCTTGCAAAACTCGCTTTATTAGGGTCGTAAATGGTCGCGTGTAGTGAGACAGTGCCATTCTCGTATTTTTCATGTAAAGATCGGCATAGTCGCCATTGAGTTTAATTACTGTGACGGCACCGCGCACAAGGGGTTGCATTCCCTTGACATTGTTGTGATCGACCACATGGAATCGGACGGCCTGCTCAGTTAGTGCGTCCTCGATCAGGCGATCGAAGTTGGTAGTCATGATCACCTGCACGTGTCCAATCGAACATAGCTTGGCCAAGTGCCTGTGGGCGTCGGAAGGCGAGCTTGAGATGAAGAGTTTCTCGAGGCGTTGCTGGCGGCCTCCTCTTGTGGGTTCGAGTCGCTCCAGGACTGAGCTGTATTCCGCGTCAGATTCGAAAGTGCGCTGCCACCATTCGGTTGGTGTTAGACCAAGCGCGCGCACATCGGTACTGGTTGCTGACGCATACTGCGCTATTAGCTGGTCTAGGATTTCCCACGCGCTTGGCTGTCTGGCTCCGGTCGACACCCCGCTTCCGATGAGGAAGGCGTAGAGCCGAGGCGAGTCGTATATCGATGCCGTGAGGGCTCCTAAGGGATCGATGCCCGGGCTCGGTGTTTGCACTAGGTCAGCTCGTTTCGGTTCGTGATGTACCATTCGGTTCGTGATGTACCATTCCTGGTATCCGAATGATACTCGTCATGTCTCTGGTAATCCGGACTTGCTGGAGGTCCTGCGATTGACGGCGGCCAGCGAGTCGCCGTCGCCTTTGAGTTCGAAAGCTGGGCTTGGCCTACGGCTGCGGATCGGCTCCGGCTTGGACGGCCTCGGACCAGGTGTAGGTGTAGGTTAGGCCCGAGACGGACGCTGCTGGGACGAATCCGACCACCATGGTGTCCGATTCGAAGGGGGAGCCACTCGCACCCAGTGTGCTCTCGGGGATGCTCGCGGCTCCCATCACGCCGACGGCGCCTTGGGGAACGGTGATCAAGATGTTGGCACGGTGCCCCCAGCACCCGGGTGCCGTTGCGGATGTGCAGTCGATGTTCGAGGTCGCGGCCTGGGATCCGCCCCAACCGTCGTTGTACATCCAATCGAACATGCTCGCCGCTGGCGCATAGTCGCCTGCCCAGTTGCTCCCCGCGTCCGGAAGCCATGGCCACGACTGCGTGAACGCAAAGCCGGGGTCGCTGTTGGACTGGGCACCGGCGGTCGCGTCGGCGTTCAAGGTGCCTGCCAGCCCATAGAGCGCCGGGAGGCCTCGCTGGATCCGTTCCTCGTTCACGAGCACGAAGAGCTGCTCGGCGTTCGTGAGCGCGTAGAAGTTGGACGGGAGCGACAGCGGCGGGAGGCCCTCGTCGCTGTGGGCTTGATCGATGGCGGCGATGGCGTCTTGATCACAGGCGGTCGACCCAACCGTTCCGCTCGCGAGGAACTGCTCGAAGCAGGCCGCGTCGAAGGTTGGGGCCAGGTTCGTGCTGGGGTTGGCGAGGGCGTTCTGGACGGTCGGTGTCAGGCCGATAGTCGAGGTGTCCCCGTCGAACGGTGCCGATCCGAAGGCGAAGATGGAGCCGCTCGCGCTGGTCATCCAGTACCCGGTGTCCCCGGGGGCCTCGGCCGCCCCCACGATGGCGCCAGGGAGCGGGTGTGACCCCCCAAGTCCCGTGTAGCCCATCGAGTAGGTGGTGCCGTCGAAGCTCGCGTCCCCGAAGGTGAACACCCCGCCGTCGGCCGCGACCAAGGTGTAGCCGGCACCGGTAGGGCTCGGGTCGATCCCGACGACGGGAGCTGCGAGCGGACGAGACCCACCGAGTCCCGTGAGCCCCAAGGTGTAGGTGTTGCCGTAGAAGCCAGCATCTCCGAAGCTGAACACCCCGCCGTCGGCCGCCACCAGCCAATAGCCCTTGCCGTCGGGGGTTGTGGCCATCCCGACGACCGGGGCTGCGAGCGGACGAGAGCCACCGAGACCGGTGAGCCCCAAGGTGTAGGTGTTGCCGTAGAAGCCGGCGTCTCCGAAGCTGAAGACGCCCCCGTCCTTGGCCACCAGCCAATAGCCCTTGCCGTCGGGGGTGGGCACGATCCCGACGATGGGAGCAGCGAGCGGACGAGACCCACCGAGTCCCGTGAGCCCCAAGGTGTAGGTGTTGCCGTAGAAGCCAGCATCTCCGAAGCTGAACACCCCGCCGTCGGCCGCCACCAGCCAATAGCCCTTGCCGTCGGGGGTTGCGGCCATCCCGACGATGGGAGCTGCGAGCGGACGTGACCCACCGAGACCCGTGAGTCCCAAGGTGTAGGTGTTGCCATCGAAGGGCGCGCCGCCGAAGTTGAAGATGCCGCCGTCGGCGCCGACCTCCCAGTAGCCTTGGCCGCTTGGGTCGGCGGCCACCCCGACGATGGGGGCTGCGAGCGCTGCTCGGGTCTGCGGCCGGGGTGCAGCTGGCGTGCGGTAGGCGACTTCCGGAGTGGCCACGATGCCGAGCGCGAGCGCGGCGCTGGCGACGACTGTTGCTACCCATCCGTGGCGACGCATAGCTCCTCCTTGATCGCCGGTTCCAGGGCCCGTGCGACCCGTCATCGGTGCGTACAGGAGGAGTATCGACCACTGAGAGAAGAAACTTCACGGAGAGTGAGAACGTACGATCGATCCGCCGGGCCATCGGCGTGGACTTACCGACCGAGCGACCTGTCACCTCTGGCGAGGGCGACGTGGTGCATGCCGGGCGAGCCGTCGGCTCCGGTGGGTCGCTGGGCGGCTCGGCCCTTCGGGTCGAATCCACCGGGTCGGCGTGTCGTGCGACTCGTCGCTGCCGAGCATTGCGCAGATGGGCTCACCGACGCGAGCACGCGGGGCTCGTCGGTGCGCCGGACCTTGGACCGCGGGGACTCGGCGCGAGAGCGGTGCAGCGGCGTCAGCACCGTGCGACGGGGTCTTGCAAGCAGGGCACTTGGCAGCGTGCCGAGGTGCGTGCGTCAGGTGCGCCCCTTAGGAGGGCGCGGGCGAACGACGCCGAGGGAGTCGCGCGCTGGTGCGTAGACCCCGAAGCACGGCGTCCAGTGGCTCGTCAGCGACCGTCACGGGGATCTTGAGCGCGTTCGCCAGACGTGCGGCGAGGCCCGGTACGTAGCTGCCGCCCCCAGCGAGGACGAGGCCCCGTTCGGCGATGTCGGCGACGAGCTGGGCATGCGCCCGCGCGAGCGCGGTGTTGGCGAGCTGTTCGATCGAGCGCAGCGTCGGAGTCATCGCGGCGACCAGCGCACTCGCATCGACGATGACGTTGGTACTCTCTGCGTCGGTTCGGCGTCGTCCCCAGATGCGGGCACGGGCGCTCTGGGTGGGGCGAGACACATCGCACAGTTGGGTGAGCACCTCGGAGGCGGTCTCGTCGCTGATGGCGAGCTCGTGATTGCTCCAGAGGTACTCTCTGATGGCCCTTCGCAGATCGCGAACACCGTCCTTGCTCGCAGCACTCGCGCAAAGGCTGCCCATCGCCGCGATGCCTGCTTCGGTGTAGGCTTCCCCGACCACCATGGCGAACGAGCCGAACTCTGGATCGGCGCCGACGGCGCGCAGTACGCTCAGTGACGGCGGTACGAGCGTCACGGCGGACGCACCGAGGCGGTCGATGAGGCGCGCAGCCATGCGGCGCTCGACGCTCGTGGCGAGTTCGCTCATCGACATGACGACTTCGCCGTGCCCGAGGGAGCGGAGGCCGACCTCGCGTAGCGTGCGCTTGAGGAAGCCGGCGAGCACCTGCGGGCCGACCGGGACGCCAGCGTCGACGACGTGCACCAGCGACGTGCGACCGCCCTCACGCAATACCACGGCGCGTGCTGCGCTGCCAACGGCGATGACGTCGCCTCGCTCGACGTCGATGGCCGCAAGGCTCTCCAGCGCGTGCGGCGGCTCGGCACCGATCGCGAGGCGCGTCGTCGCCGTACCGAGATCGAGGGCGATACGGCTCACTCGGGTGCACCCCGAGATCCACGCTCACGGAGGGGGCGCTCCCTCGCGTCGAGGGTGGTGCGGCGCTCGAGCGCCTGACGGGCGTGCTCGAACGTGGAGACGCTCGAGCGCACGTCATGGGGACGGTGCTCGCGCATGCTGGAGACGACCGCGACGATGACCACGAGCGCGATGGGGATGGCGATGTAGAGCAGCTCGATCATGACGTCACATCCTTCTGTGTGGGGAAGTCTTCGAGGGGCGTGGCGCTCGGGGCCCATCGTGCGCCGACCTCGGTGAGTTCCTGCTTGACGAGGGGAACCGCCACCTTCACGGCGTCGATGACGAAGCGTGCCGCGTCGAAGGCGAGGTCGCGATGGGCGGCGGCTGCGGCGACGACGACGGCGGGCTCGCCGAGCGGCACGCGTCCGAGACGATGGTGGACCGCGAGCGCTTGGAGCTCGGGAGCGTCGCTGAAGGCACGTGCTGCGATCGCATCGAGGCGTGCGGCGGCGAGTTCGAGGGCGACCTCGTAGTGCAGGGCGATGATACCGCTGAGGCCCTCGCCCTGATCGCGCACCGTGCCAGCGAAGGTGACCACCGCGCCCACGGAGGGCCGCCGGCAGAACGTCGCGACCGCGGCTTCATCGATGGGAGCGCCCTCAAGGCGAAGCCACGTGGTGGCTGTCGTCGACTCCCACGACCCGCTTACCACCATGCCTCCTCGCACCTCTGGCCCCATTGCCCGGTGGATGACGCACCTCGTCGTCGACTCGCGGGTTGTCGCGCGACGACTCGACCGAGGTGTGCTTCCAGGCTAGATGCCCGAGGCTGCACAGCTTGCGAGCAGCGCCGGATTCTGCGCGAACACTCAGCGAGCAAGGGCGGCTACCAACCGAGACGAGTCGGCGAGCGCGAGATCGCGTCCGGGGAAGACCTCCGTGGGAACTCCGAGGGTCTCGGCGAGGGTACGGGCCTCCGTGTCGTCGGCGTCGACGAGCGCGCGCACCGCGACGGTGCTCGTCGACGCCGGGACCCGGAGCGCGTCGCGAACCGAGGGTGCCACCTCGGTGCGCCAGTGCTCGAGCGGTCGCGGGTCGGCCGAGATCCAGGCGCGGGTCGCGTCGTGCCACGGCGACGAGGCATGCTCCGTCGCGAAGGGGTCGAGCCGTGCGGGCGGAGGCCCGAGACGTGGAGCGACGAGCACCATCTCACTCAGGAGCTCCGGCACGAGGGCGAGGATGTCGAGTGCGGCGATGCACGCACTGTGGTGGCTGACGAGTCGCCTGGGGCCCGGGAGCGCCTCGAGGATCGCTGCGAGTTCGTCCGCGGCGAGGTTGCGCCCGATGCGGCCGATCGCATCGGGCGGAAGGTGACGCGAGCGCCCGTTGCCGATCGGGTCGTAGGTGGCTGCACCCAGCTGGTCGATCACCGGGACGAGGTAGTCATGGGTCGCGCCGGGCTCGACGATCACCACCCACGTCGCCGTCGGGCTCCAGCGGTACCAGGTGACCAGCCGGGCGTCGTGGCCGACGCGCACCGTAGCCTCGAGGTGGCTCACCTGGTCCATCGTAGGACTCCTCGTCCGCTTCCCGGGGCGAATAGGGTGGGGTGCTGCGTGGGTGCCACGACATTGGGTGCGGCAGGCACGTCGAGGAGGAGCGATGGCGAGCGATGAGGAGCCCCAGAACCCGTTCGAGTTCCTACTGCGGGACCTCGCGCGTGCCATGAGCGCCCAGGGGTCGGATCCGTCACGGGTGCGCGACGAGTTTGCCCAGCTCGCGCTCTCCGGAGCCGACGCGCTCGGCGCCACGGAACGCGCGCCGTTCGAGGAGCTCGGTCCGATCGCGTCTCGTTACCTTCCCGAGTCGGCGCTCGCGGTGCGTGTCGTGGGCGAGGTCGAGATCGGCGTGCGCACCCTCCACCCACGCGACCTGTACACCGAGCTCGTCGGTGAGCTGCGCGAGTACCTCGTGTTGTTCGAGCGTGCTCTCGGTGGCACGGTCGTCACCGAGCCCCAGTTCACCGACGCGATGGATCCCGAGATGGGGCGCTTGTTCGCGACCCTCGCAGCCCAAGCTGGTCCGATGATGGTCAATGCACAGCTCGGCTCGGTCCTTGGGCACTTCGCGATGGCGTCGCTGTCGGGGACGGAGCTCGTACTGCCACGATCCCTCCACGCTGGCGCGACGGTCGCGCCAGCGGCGATCGGACGAGTCGCCGCCGAACTCGGGGCACCCGCCGCGGAGGTCGGCCTCTGGGTGGTGCTCGAGGATGCGGTCCGCGGACCGCTCATCGCCTCGCCGAACGTCGCCGACCGTCTCGACGTCGAGCTGCGGTTGTTCCTCCTCGACCTGCGTGCTGATGCCGAGGCGATGGGTCGTAGGCTCCTCGAGCGCGGGGGCATCGCAGGACTCGGTGAGCTCGGAGGCTTCGGGCTCGAGGGCCTCTTCGAGGCCGAGGAGAGCCCGGCACGCCAAGCCAACCTTCGCGAACTCGCGACGACCGCCAGCTTCGTGCTGGGCGTCGCGCGAGCGGCGCTGGAGGAGCTACGGCCCCGCCTCTTTGGGCGTGCGGGCTGGATCGAGAGCCTGGCGGATCGGCGCGAGCAGGAGCCGGCGACGCTGGCGCTCGCGAACCTGTTCGGCATGGACCTCGCGGCGGTGGAGGCCGCGAGTCAGCGCTTCGCCGGCCAGCTGTTGGTGCGGGAGGATCGAGCCGAGCTCGTCGGCGCCGCGCTGGCGGACCCCGACGCCTTCCCGAACGCCGACGAGCTTGCCGACGTGGAGCGCTGGGCGGATCGTCTTGCACGTGGCGGCTCGAGGCAGGATCCGGAGGCCTGACTGGGGCGCTTTGAGACGGTGGGATAGGATGAGCCCGTGGCAACTCCGGTGCGCATGGGAGCCGACGGTCGGCTGATCGTCGGCGATGAGGTCATCATCCCCTACATCGAGGGCGATGGAACCGGGGTGGACATCTGGCCCGCCGCGAGGACGGTCTTCGATGCGGCACTCGCGGCCCATGGGCGTCGCGTCGAGTGGCGCGAGGTGCTCGCTGGCGAGAAGGCCTTCCGCGAGACCGGGTCGTGGCTGCCGGACGAGACGCTGTCGGTGTTTCGTGAGTATCTCGTCGGGATCAAGGGCCCGCTCACGACCCCGGTCGGTGGCGGCATCCGTTCGCTGAACGTCGCCCTGCGTCAGCTGCTCGATCTCTACGTCTGCCTGCGGCCCGTGCGCTGGTTCGAGGGCGTGCCGTCGCCGGTGCGCCATCCGGAGTGGGTGGACATGGTGATCTTTCGCGAGAACACCGAGGACGTCTACGCTGGCCTCGAGGTCCAGGCTGGTTCGGAGGAGGCCCGTGCGCTGCGCGAGTTCCTCGCCGAGCGCTTCGGGTGGGAGCTCGGCGCCGATGCAGGGATCGGGATCAAGCCCGTGTCGGCCCATGGGTCCAAGCGGCTCATCCGAGCTGCCATTCGCTACGCCCTCGATCACCACCGCCGCTCGGTGACGCTCGTCCACAAGGGCAACATCCAGAAGTTCACCGAGGGTGCGTTCCGTGCGTGGGGGTACGAGCTCGTGCGTGAGGAGTTCGCGGACGTCGCCGTTGGCTGGGACGACTGTGGTGGTGATCCCGGCGACAAGCTGCTCGTCAAGGATGCGATCGCCGACAACGCCTTCCAGCAGGTGCTCACGCGGCCTCGGGACTACGACGTCATCGCGACGACGAACCTGAACGGCGATTACCTCTCGGACGCGCTGGCCGCCCAGGTCGGAGGCATCGGCATCGCACCGGGCGGCAACATCAACTACGTCACCGGTCACGGGATCTTCGAGGCGACCCATGGTACGGCCCCGAAGTATGCCGGCAAGGACATGGTGAATCCGGGTTCGGTCATCCTGTCCGGCGTGCTGATGTTCGAGTACCTGGGCTGGAATGACGTCGCCGACGCCATCGTCGATGCGCTCGAGCGGACCATCGCCGAGGGCATCGTGACCTACGACTTCGCACGGTTGCGCGATGGCGCGACCAAGGTCTCGACCAGCGAGTTCGGCCACGCCGTCGCGGAGCGCATTCGTCGGGGGGACGAGAAGACGGGGGGATGATGGAAGGAGCACCATGACCACACCCGTTCGTGTCGCCGTCACCGGCGCCGCTGGTCAGATCGCCTATTCGCTGCTGTTCCGGCTGGCTGCGGGCGACGTCTTCGGGCCCGAAACGCCCATCGAGCTGTCGCTCATCGAGATCGAGCCGGCGATGGCAGCTCTCGAGGGCGTTGCGATGGAGCTCGACGACTGTGCGTTCCCGTTGCTCCGTCGGATGGAACTCACCACCGATCTCGCACGTGGTTTCGACGGCGTGAACTGGGCCCTGCTCATCGGCTCGGTGCCGCGCAAGGCTGGCATGGAGCGCCGCGACCTCCTCGGCGTCAACGGTGCGATCTTTCGTCCTCAGGGTCGAGCGCTCGCCGAGCACGCGGCCTCTGATGTCCGGGTGCTCGTGGTGGGCAACCCGTGCAACACGAACGCGCTGATCGCACGCGAGAACGCCCGAGAGATCCCCGCGGAGCGGTGGTTCTCGATGACGAGGCTCGATCAGAACCGAGCTCGTACCCAACTCGCGCAGCGAGCAGGCGTTGCGCTCGACGAGGTGCGCACGGTCGCGATCTGGGGCAACCACTCCGCAACCCAGGTGCCCGACTACTGGCACGCGCGTATCGGGGGCAAGCCGGCCACCGAAGTGATCGACGACGCGGCATGGTTCGACGAGCACTTCATCCCGACGGTCCAGCAGCGGGGGGCGGCCATCATCAAGGCGCGTGGTGCCTCGAGCGCCGCGAGCGCAGCCAACGCCGTGATCGACTCGGTTCGCTCGGTGATCCATCCGAGCGCAGCCGACGACTGGGAAGCGCTCGGTGTGGTGTCCGCCGGTGAGTACGGCATCCCCGAGGGGCTCTTCTTCGGTTTCCCGGTCCGCTCCGACGGTGAGCGGGTACACGTCGTGGAGGGACTCGATGTGCCAGAACCGCTCGCGGCTCGGATCGCCGTGACGCGCGACGAGCTGATCGCCGAGCGAGCCGAGATCGGCGATCTGCTGCCGTCACACTGAGCGACGCGCCAGATCTCGACAGCGAGTAGGTTGACCGGGATGGAACCACTCGCCATCGAGGCGCACGACCTCACGAAGCGCTTCGGCGATCTCGTCGCGCTCGCCGGCGTCAGCTTGAGCGTCGCCCACGGCGAGGTGTTCGGTCTCCTCGGACCCAACGGTGCGGGCAAGACGACGCTGGTACGCATCCTCACGACGGTGCTCGTCCCCGACGGCGGACGTGCCATCGTCGCGGGCGCCGATCTCATTGGCGAGCCGGACGTCGTTCGTCGCCGCATCGGGCTTGCTGGCCAGTTCGCTGCGGTCGACCCACGCCTGAGCGCTCGTGAGAATCTCGAGATGGTCGGTCGGCTCTGCCACCTCGGTCGGCGTCGAGCCAGGGAGCGTGCGGGGTCGCTGCTCGAGGCCTTCGGTCTCGCAGGGGCCGCAGACCGCCCCCTGCGGACCTACTCGGGCGGCATGCGCCGTCGGCTCGACCTTGCCGCAGCACTGGTCGCTGAGCCGCCGGTGCTGTTCCTCGACGAGCCCACGACCGGCCTCGACCCGGAGAGTCGCCTCGCGCTCTGGGCGATCGTGGCGGATCTCGCAGCGAGCGGGACCACCGTGCTGCTCACCACGCAGTACCTGGAGGAGGCCGATCGACTGGCGGAGCGACTCGTCATCGTCGACCACGGCCGCATCGTGGCCGAGGGAACGCCAGCCTCCCTGAAGGCTCGCCTCGGGGCGACGGTGGTCGAGGTGCGGCTCGCCGCGGAGCCGCCGCCCATGGTCGTCGAGGCGCTGCGGGCGGCCGGGTTTCCCGATCCGCGCGTCGATGGCCGCGTGGTCGAGCTCGGCGTCGAGAACGGTGCGCAGGCAGCGATGATCGCGCTGCGTGCGCTCGACGGCGCCGGGGTCGCGATCGAGGGCATGGTGATACGCGAACCAACGCTCGACGACGTGTTTCTCGCGATCACCAACGGGCAGCTGAGTACCGAGGGGGCGGCATGAGCAGCGCCGTGATCGCACACGAACGTGGCGGGAGCGTGATCGCCGACGCATGGGTACTCGCAGGCCGGGTGCTCCGTGGCTACCTGCGCGTCCCACAGTCGCTGTTCTTCTCGTTCATCCAGCCGGTCATGTTCGTCCTGCTGTTTCGCTACGTCTTCGGCGGGTCGCTCGGGGTGATCACGGCTCGACTCGGGGTCCCCTACGTCGACTTTTTGATGCCGGGGATCTTGGTCCAGACGATCATCTTCGGCGCAGCGGCCACCAGCGTCGGGCTCGCCGAAGACCTCGCGTCGGGCATCATGGAGCGCTTTCGCGCCCTGCCGATCTCGCGTGCTGCGGTCCTGCTGGGCCGTACGGCCGCCGACCTCGTACGCAACCTCGCGACCGCCGTCATCGTCGTCGTCGTCGGACTTGCCGTGGGATTCCGTCCGCATCATCTCGTCGGCCTCGTGGTCGGATTGGTCGTCGTGTTGGCGTTCAGCTACGCCCTGTCCTGGTTGTTCGCCATCGTGGGTCTCTACGCTCCGAGTGCGGAGGCGGCCCAGCTCATGAGCTTTCCCGTGCTCTTTCCCCTCACGTTCGTCTCGAGTGCGTTCGTCCCGATCCAGACCCTGCCGGGTTGGCTCCAGGGGTTCGCGCGCTACCAGCCGGTCTCGCTGGTCATGGACGCGGCTCGCCTCGAGATCGTCGGCTCGGGAGCCCGCGCCCTGGTCGGTGTGAGCCTCGGCGCCTCGCTCCTCGGATCGCTCGCGGTCGCCGTGGGGTTCGTCATCGTGGCGGCGCCGATCGCGATCCGTCGGTTCTCGCGGATGACCTAGCCTCGCGGCGGGCGCTCGGAGCCCTCGTGCTGGGAGCTGTCGGGTCGATCTCCCACGCGGTGGACGTGCGCCACCGCTCGGTAGGCCACCGTCCCGGTGGCCCGCACCCAGCGGATCGTGCCGACCCGAGCGAACCGTGGCCAGCGACCGGCGAGCACGGCGACGATGGCGTCGAAGCCTGCGAAGGCTCGGCCCTCATCGTCGACGTAGCGCACGGCGTCGAGTCCGGGTCGCTCGACGACGTCCATCGGGCCAGCGAGATGTTGGGCGTGCGTGCCGGCCCGAGCGCAGCGAGCGCACCCTGCGTCGATCTCGAGTCGTGCCATGGGTGCCTCCCGTCGGGTGCCGTCGTCGAGATGGTAGACGTGTCGTGTGCGCCTCGGGTACGCCAGGCCGTGCGGGTCAGCCTGGCTGCGACGGCTCGGACGTGCGCAAGGTGGCGAGGGCGCGATGGAGCCACGCCACCGTCTGGTCGAAGCCTGGGTCGAGGAGCGTGGCCAGCTCGTGCTCGAACTCGGCCGCGGCCGCGGTCAGCGAGGCGGCCAGGTCCAGGCCTCGTGGGGTGAGCACGAGCGCGTGAGCGCGCCGATCGTTGGGTCTCGGCTCGCGACACACGAGGCCACGTTCCTCGAGAGGTTCGAGCGTGCGCGACAGGTTGATCGGCTCTGCTTCGATCTGTCGCGCGAGCTCCCGCAGCGACAGTCCTGGGGCGCTCGCGAGGGCACGAAGCGCCGCAGCCTGCGGTGGCGTGACGTCGTAGGCACGAATCCGCTCCGCCCAGCGCGAACGGATGTGTCGGTGGACTGCTCCGAGCAGCCAGCCCGCGCCGAGTTCAGGGTGTGTCGGACTCGTCGACATGATCGAGTGCTGCGAGCACGCGCATCCCGAGCGCATAGGCGGGGACGCCGGCCGTGATGAGCGCAGTCTCGACGACGCCCACGAGATCGGCCATCGTTGCGCCGTGGCGAACCGCGGTGCGGGCGTGCAGCGCCGCAGGGCCCTCCTCGCCGAGCACGAGGAGCTGGCCGAAGTGGACGAGCTGCTGCAGGCGCGGCCCGAGCGGATTGTCGTAGATCGCGGCGGCTCGGAGGGCCTCTGCGGCCTCCAGGGTCGCCTCTCGACCAACGAGACGCGCCACCCGCGCCCGCTCCTCGAACGACGCGGGGACCGAGCCGAAGAACCGCAGATACCCGTCACGAATCGACGAGAAGCGGTCGGACGTGCTCACCGTACCCTCGCCATCGAGGCTTGGACCTTGGCGAGCGCATCGGCGGGAAAGTCCTTGGCGCCACCGAGGGCTGCCGCGAAGCGCTCCTCCGTCGCCGCTTCCTCGAGGGCGACGATGAGGCGAGCCACCGCCGTTGGTGCGGCACCGAGAGCCAGCAACCCGTGATTGGCGAGGAGCACCGCCTGACTCTCTGGGGCGTTCCGCAGTGCTTCGACGATCCCGCCCACCGACTCGTGTGATCCGCGAGGCGCCCAGGGCGCTACGGGAACCGCGACCGCCTGGCCGAACCGAAGCATGGGCTCGGAGCGAATGGGCAGCGGCTCATGGGCATAGGCGAAGGCCGTGAGGTTCGGTGAATGGGTGTGGATGATCGCACCGAGCTCGGGGCGAAGCCGGTAGACCTGTGTGTGCATCTCGATGATCTCGGCGTTCTCCGGCGCGATCGCCCCTTCGCGAACGGTGCCGTCGAGTCCGACGACGGCCAGCGTCGAAGGATCGAGGTTGCGGATCGATCCCGACGAGGTCATGAGGATCGTGTCGTCGCCGATGCGGCAGGAGAGATTGCCGTGACCGGAGCGCGACATCACCTCCGCCTCGAACAGCAGTGCGCTCGCCGCCACGAGTTCTGACGCGGCTTCGGCGCGAGAAAGCCATGTTGTCATGAGAGCCTCCTTCGGTCTGCTCATGAGTGTAATCATCATTACAGATTGGTTCGGCCTCGGAACTCGTAGGCTCCCCTCGTGCGTCAGAGGAGGATGAGCGACGCCGTCGTTGCCGGGGCGAAGCTGTGGGTCGTCGGATGGCTGCTCCTCCTGCTCGGGTGGGGGGTGTTCGGACGCATCGGTGAGGTGGCCCTTGCGCCGGGTGCGACCGTGGCGATCGCGCCGCTCGTGCGCGTGGCGGGGCGGCCGCCCGCCACGCTGGACATCGCGAGCGCGACCACGACCGCGCGACCGCTCTCGCCACTTGGTTGGCTGATCGCAAGCTTCGACCCCGCCGAATCGGTGGTCCCCGAGATCGTGGGGGCACGTTCTGGCGATCCAGCCGTGCTCAGCGCATCGCAGCAGTCGGAGATCGCTGCGCTGGTCGCGGCCTGTCGAGCAGTCGGCGTTCGGGTCGAGTCGATGGAGGGCCAGGTGGTGCGTGGTGTGCTCCCGACGTCTCCGCTCCGGGGTGTCGTGCACGCTGGCGATCTCGTGGTCGGGGTCGACGGCGTTCCCGTGCCGACGCCAGCAGCGTTCGCCAGCGCCGTCGCCGCGGCCGTCACCCACACGCGTGTGACCTTGTCGTTGGTGCGTTCGACGGCCTCAGGACTCTCGCGGTTCGTCTCGTCGGTGACGGTGCCCTCGGTCGCCGGGGAACTCGGACTCGTGACCTCACCTGCGACCGCCGCCATCACGCCGGTGCATCTCGAGCTGCGCCTGCCCGACGCCGACACGGCGTCGTCAGGGCTGGCGGTGGGCCTGGCGATCGCCGACGAACTTCGTCCTGCGCTGCTCGCCCGCGCCCCGCGCCAGCCGATCGCCGCGCTCGCCGGGATCGATCCGAGCGGGGCACTCGTGGCCGTGTCCGGACTTCGCCAGCGTCTCCTCGCGGCTAGAGTTGCCGGCATCCAGACGGTCATCGTCGCAACATCGCAAATCGTGCAGGCGAGGGCCGACGCGGCGGGGAGAATGCGCGTGCTTGCAGCTGCCACCTTGCGTGGAGCCCTCCAGCTCCTCGACCGGCTCCGGCCGGAGGCGGCGGCGCACAGCGCTCGGTAGGAGGAGCGATGTGGCGCTCGGGAGATGAGCCAGACGAAGAGTTCCCGGTCGTGCGGCGCGGTTTCGACCGTGACCGCGTTCGGTCGACGCTCTCAGAACTTCGCGACGAGGTCGCCCGCCTGCGCGATGCGCTGGAGGAGTCTCGTCGCGAGGGAGCCAAGCGCGAACTCGAGCGCGACGAGGCGCGAGCCGAGGCACTCAAGGTCAAGAACGAGCTCGACGGCGCGCTCCAAGACCCCGACCGCGCTGCCCAGCTCGTCGGTCGCGAAGCTGCCGACGTCTTGCGGAGCGCGACCGAGGCCGCCGCAGCACTGCGTCGTCGGGCAGAAGCCCAGGCTGCCGACCTCCTCGAGCGTGCACGACGCGAGGCGCAGCGCATCGAAGACGAGGCACGTCATGCGGCCGAGGCCGCCCTCGGCGAGGCGCGGCAGGCTGCGGAGGCCTACCTCGAGCAGGTTCGCGCTCAGGCGAGTGAGCTCACGCGAATGGCGGATCGGACTGCCCAGACCACCGTGGAGAGCGCGAAGCAAGAGGGGCGATCGCTGGTGCTGCGCGCCAACGAGCACGCCCGTAAGCTCCTCGCCGACGCCGAGGCCAAGGTGGCCGAGCGGCGCGAAGAACTTGCGAATCTCGACCTCACTCGCCTTTCGCTGCGCCAGCTGCTCGAGCAGGTGCGAACGGTTGCGACAGAGGCGCTGGTCCAGGTCGACGCGGTGGAGCGGCGAACGCGGCGTCATGGGGTTGATGCAGAGCCGTCGGTCGTCGAACGGCGTGAGATCGCCGGACCGAGTAGCGCAGTCGCGGAGCCTCCGAGTCCTCCGAGCGACGGGGCCGAGACCACCACGCCGATCGATCCGTCGACGGACGTCGCAGACACGCGCGAGCGTTCGTCCTCCGACCTGAGCGAGGTCGCCGAGCGTCTCGCGCGACCGGACCTCGATCTTGCCGAGGTGACGTCGCTCATTCGGATGATCGCCGACGAGGCCCACGACGCGACGAGCACCGCCTCCGATGCCGACCCTGTTGGTGCCCCGGCTCCTTCGGCGGCGCTCGCTGGGGAGGGTGCGCCGGCGAGTGGGGTCCGGGTCGTCGAGGGGCCATCCGGCTCACTCGCCTCGGACGTGCTCGCTCCTCGCGTTGCGACGACCGGTGAGGTCGATGCGGTGGCGACCGCCTCACGGGACGAGGGGGGGCCACGTGCGGCTCGAGCCGACGAGCACGAGGGGCCCGAGAGCGTCGAGGCGTCGCGAGACGAGGAGCCGGCCGTCTCGGTGTCAGCGGACACGGAGCTCCGGGACACCGCACTGGCTGACGGTGCACCGCACGACGAGGCACTTCTGGACACGGATCTCCCAGGTGCGACGCCATCGGACGCAACGTCACCGGACTCGGAGCCCTCGAGCGAGGCTCTCGGCGAGGGTGCACGTAAGCCGGTCGACGACTCCCCCAGCCATCGGTCGGCGGTTGCACGAGAGCGTCTCGAGCGCCTCGAGCACTTGTTCTCGAGCCTCGCGGACGCTGGTGGTGCGGTCGCCATCACTGCAGATGTCGTCACTCCCAGCGAGGCGGTGGCTGGCGCCGGCGAGGTCGTGTCCCCTGATCGGGCCCAGCGCGAGCCCTTGGCCGTGCGCGATGACGGTGACGACACGCTCGAACTTGACGAGGTCGACGAGCGTGGTGGCGACACGAACCACGACCGTGGCGAGTCCGCGGTCCTCGGCGCTGAGGCCGACGATGGCGATGCGGGGCGAGTTGGCGACGTCGAGCCCGATCGTGACGATGCCAATACGTGTCCACCATCGTTGTACCGGCGCTATCTCGAGCTCGCAGAGCCGCGCGGGGTCGATCTTGCGCGCCGGGTCAAGCGCGTCGTGGGGGACCTCATCAACGAGGTGCTTGCCGACTTGCGCCAGCGCGATCCCGAGGAGGTCACCGCTCGTCTCGTCGAGCTGCGGGCCGACCCGTCCGTGTTGCGCGCGAGCTGCGAACTCCATATCCAACGGAACGTGGCGGCTGGGGTCGAGTTCGCCGAGGGTCTCGGCGGCATCGTCGCGCCGCACCACCAGGGCACAGATGGCGTCGTCGCTGACGCACTTGCACGGCTCGTCGCTCGTCTCGACGACGAAGTGCTCGCGATGCTCGTGCGCACGATGGAGGATGGTGGCGAGCCGGAGGAGCTCGCGCAGCGGGTCGGTGCAATCCACCGCGAGCTTCGAGCCGGTCGACTCGATGAGGTTGCGCACGACGCCGCCACCGATGCCTTCTTCGCGGGCGTGCGGAGCGTCGGTGCGCCGCGAGGGTACCGCTGGCTCCTCGACCCGACGCGTCGTGCCTGCCCCGACTGCGAGGACAACGCACTCGCCGAGGTCGTCGCTGCTGACGAGGCTTTCCCAACAGGTCATGAGAGACCGCCAGCGCATCCCGGGTGCCGGTGCCTCGTTGTGCCGGTCTTCGCCTAGGCTCGTGATGGTATGCGCGTCCCCCAGGACATGACCCGGGAGCGTCGCGGACCATCACGGGCGCAGCTCATCCTCGTCGGCGTGGTCGTCATCGCGATCGTGTTGCTGCTGTCGCTCAAGGGTCTCGCCGTCTTCTTCACGGATTACCTCTGGTTCTCGAACTATCACCTCGGCGAGGTGTGGAGCGGGGTCCTGCTCGCCAAGGTCGAGCTGTGGGTCGTGTTCGCGGCGATCTACCTCGCAGGGGCGCTCACCAGCATGGTCGTCGCGCAACGCCAGGGCCTGCGCCAACCGGCCGACCACGACGACGAACTGGTGCAGCGCTATCGCGCCTTCGCCAACCGTCGTCGGTGGGTGCTGCCCGTCGTGCTCGCCGTGGTGACGACGCTCATCGTCGCCTCCCAAGCACCTGCCGAATGGAAGAACTGGCTGCTCTTCGGCCACAGCGAGTCCTTCCCGATGCGAGACCCCGAATTTCACGTCAACGTTGGGTTCTACGTCTTTCGACTCCCGTTCATCGAGTTCCTGATCTCGTGGTTCTTCCTTGCTGCGGCCTTCACGTTCGTGCTCACCGCGGTCGTCGGGTACCTGACCGGATCGATCCAGCCCCAGCGCCGAGAGCAGCGGGTCGCACCCTCGATGAAGGCCCACCTGTCGGTCCTGCTCGCAGTGATGGCCCTCATCAAGGCCATTGGTTACTACTTCCAGCGTTACCAGTTGGACTTCTCGACCAGGGGCTTCGTCGAGGGAGCGAGCTACACCGACGTCCACGCCCAGCTCCCCGCGATCAATCTGCTGATCTTCATCTCCGCGGTGGCCTGCGTCCTGTTCGTCATCAACATCTTCCGTCAGGGTTGGGTGTTGCCGGTCATCGGGCTGGGCCTGTGGGCGTTCATCTCGATCGTGCTGGGAGCGATCTATCCGGCCATCATCCAGAAGTTCGTGGTGGATCCCGCCCAGGGTCAGAAGGAGCTTCCCTACATCGCGCGCAACATCGCTGCGACGCGCTACGCCTACGACATCGCCGATGTTCCCTCAGAGCCCTATTCTGCGACCGCGAATACGAGTTCGTCGGTGGAGCAGGCGAACCTGGACTCCCTTGGCGCGGCGCGGCTCTGGGGAACCTCGACGCCCCAGCAGACCTTCGGCAAGCTCCAGGCCATTCGCTCGTACTACCAGTTCCCCTCGCTCTCGATCGAGAACGACACGATCAACGGCAAGCCCACACCGGTCATCATCGGCGTTCGAGAGCTGAACGCAGCGAACCTTCCAGCCCAGTCCTGGGTCAACCAGCATCTGCAGTTCACGCATGGTTACGGTGTCGCGCTGGCACCGGCGAACGAGATCTCGGCCGCGGGCAACCCCATCTTCTTGATCCGTGATCTTCCGCCGACCTCGTCGGGCGGTGCTCCGACGCTCACGCAGCCGCAGGTCTACTACGGCCAAGGTCTCTCGGGCTACGTGATCGCTGACAGCCGCCAAGCGGAGATCGACTACCAGCTCCCCGATGGGGCGTCGTCGGAGACCCACTACGCCGGCTCGGGCGGTGTCCGACTCTCGTCGCTGCTCGTGCGTGCGGCATTTGCGATGCGCTTCGGCGACATCAACATCCTGGTGTCGAGCCTGCTGACCACCCACTCGCGCATCATGTTCGAGCGCGATCTCCTCCAGCGCGTCGAGATGGCCATGCCGGTGTTGCACTACGGGTCGAATCCCTATCCGGTGATCGTCGACGGCCACATCGACTGGGTCATCAACGGCTACACCACCACAGCGAACTTCCCCTATTCGGAGCAGGCCAACACGCAGGCGCTGTCGTCGAGCGCACCGCTTGCCAACACGTCGTTCAACTACGTTCGCAACTCGGTGAAGGTGGTCGTGAACGCCTACACCGGTGCCATGCACTTCTATGTCACCGACCCCTCGGATCCGATCATCCAGGCCTACGAGGCGGCGTTTCCCCATGTCTTCCAGCCGGTCTCGGCGATGCCAGCCGCGATCGCGAGTCACCTCCGCTACCCGAGTGATCTCCTCGCCGTGCAGTCGGCGATGTACGGCATCTACCACGTGACGAATCCGTCGACGTTCTACTCGGGTGGCAACGCGTGGTCGCTGTCGGCACAGCCGCAGAACGGCTCGATCTCGTCGGGAAGCTCGTTCAGCTTCGGCGGCACGAGCCAAAACCTGATGAGCCCGATCTACGAGATGGCAAAGGTGCCCGGCACCTCCTCGCCGCAGCTGGCACTGATGGAGGCATTCGTGCCGTTCTCGCAGAGCGGCGGGCAGCAGAACCTGACCGGCCTGCTCTTTGGCGAGGCGTCGGCGTCCGATCCGACGCAGCTCGTGGCGTTGACGACTCCGAGTTCGGGCCAGATCGACGGCCCCGCATTGGTTGCGTCGCGCATCGTGTCTGCGACCAATGTGTCTCAGGAGATCACGCTGCTCGACCAGCACGGCTCGAACGTGTCGCTCGGGGGCCTCACGGCGCTACCGCTCGGTCAGAACCTCCTGTGGGTTCGCCCGATGTACGTCTCGAGCCAGGCGAATCCGCTGCCTGAGATCAAGGAAGTGATCGGCGTGTACGGGACGCAGGTTGCGATGGAGCCGACGTTCGCGGGTGTCCTGCGCGACATCTTCGGCGTCGTGCCGTCGGGCGTGCAGGGTTCGTCGCGCACGTCGACGACGGCTACCGTTCCGAGTTCAGCCGCCGGGCTGCTCGCCAAGGCCGATCAGCTCTACAGTGAGGCGCAAGCCGCCTTGAAGTCCGGCAACCTCGGGGCCTACCAGAGCGACATCGAGCAGATCGGTCAGATCCTGTCGGAGCTCAAGGCCGCGAGCGTGACCGGCAAGGCGGCGGGGTAGAGGGAGCGCCGCTACACTGTTCTCCACGCCGCGGGGTGGAGCAGCCAGGTAGCTCGTCGGGCTCATAACCCGAAGGTCGCAGGTTCAAATCCTGCCCCCGCCACTATGACCGCTGGTCAAGCACGCACCTCGTGCAGGGGTGCAGGTGTCTGGCCAGCGGTTTGTCATTCCGGCGCTCGTCCGAGGGGCGAGTTTCTCGGGTGGATTTCTCGGGACCTGCTCAGCGCTACGTACGCATGCCGATGCAGGGTGTGCGCAGCGCGACGTCGCCGGTGAGCTGCGGTTGCGCAGCGGCGGGCTTGCCGATGTCGCCCTCGTAGGGATCCCTGCGTGTGCATGCACAGGGCATGCGTACGCAGTGCCCTGATCAATCTCGTGTCGATCATCTTGTGCTTCTTCCGCATCTCCTTTGGGGGTGGACGGCATCACCGCCCCAGCGGAAGTTGTCACGCCCAAGGAGGATGCTCCTCCTGCAGACAAGGTGCCAGCGAGTCACCTGCTTCGGCGGTGCCTATAGTGCTCGGATGCTCGTAGCCGCGCTCAACGGCAACAGAGCGCCTGGCAGCGATCGAGCGCTGCCCTTGACGCTCCGAGAACTCGCCGCTGACGGAGTCAGCTGCGTACGTGCAGGGGCTGGTGCCCTCCACCTCCATCCGAGGTCTACAGGAGGGCACTACGCTGAGCAGCCTCGCCGACTCCATCCTGGCAGGTCAAGGCGGTGGCAGGGAGTTTCTGGACCCTTCTGGATCGTCTACGAACGCCATACGGGACGCGAGCATCCCCGATAGCAGACCCCTGCCTGTCCGCTGCAAGGCCCAAGAGCGAGAAGCCGTACCGGCTTAATGGCCAATTCCGCTCGGCAGTCTGCCCGCTTGTCACCGTGGCATCGATCCACACAACAAGAGGTGCAGCAATGCGCAGTAACACAACCACCACGATGACCGCCGCAATGGCGGCATCCCGCCAGAGCCGGGGAGAGTCCGTGAACCAGGTGACCCTCATCGGCCGCCTCATCTCATCCCCTGATCTTCGGGAGACTCCTTCCGGGAAGCACGTCACGACCGTACGGATCGCCGTGCAGGCAGGGTATCATTCGGGCTTCTTCGACGTCGTGCTCTGGGGTCAGGCGGCCGAGTTTGCGACCCGATACCTGACGAAGGGTCGGCTCGTGTACGTGGCTGGCAGGCTTAACTCACGCCAGTGGCACGCCACCGACGCCAGCACTCGACGCACTGTCGAGATCGTCGCCAACCGACTCCAAGCGCTCTCCCGGAAGAGCGCTCCAGCAGCCCCGGCGGCATAGCGCCCGGGCTCGTTCCCGGTGGGGCTCACTGAGCCCTGCCGGGGATGTCCGCCGTCAGATCGGCTGCTCCAGGTCCTCCAGGAACGCCCGGGGCGTCCTCACGACAAGTCCCGGACGCTGCACCGTGGTGAGGTCCGGGTCTCCAGACACCAGCACGTCGGCACCCGCCACCTCCGCCAGGAGGACGAGGAAGTCGTCGTCGGGATCACCGGTGATGGGATCATCCTCCTCCGGGGGATCGTCCACGACGTCTGCCAGCTCCCGGATCACCTCCACGAACCGACGCGCGTCCTCGACGCTCAGGTATCGCCGGAACTTCGGCCGCACGAGCACCGCAGAAAGCTCGTCGAGCAGCATCGGAGAGACGATGAGGCGATACCGCCCACTTGTCGCAGCAAGGAGGAGCCGGGCGCACACGCCGTCTCGTGAGGTGACCGCCGCCACGAACACATTTGTGTCGAAGACAACACGACGCAGCTCACCCACCACGCACCGATCGCGAATGACGCTCCTGACGAACCGCTCGGACCTCGTCTACTGCCTGCGCGAGCGCTGCATCCTCGTCAAGGTCGCTTGCCAAGGCCACACGCTTCAGGAGTTCCCGCAGCTCATCTCGTGCCGCATCGCCGTGGCCGCTCCGAAGATATGACCGCAGCGCATCCTCGATGACCGCGCTCTCCGACCGCTTGGAGGTGAGCGCTGCAGCCTTCGTCGCCGTGAGTACATCGGAGTCGAGGTAGACGGTCGTCTTTTTCTTTGCCATGGCTTCATGTTACCACTATGCCGTCATGACGGCACGACGGTATCTGCCGCCCTCTCTCCGTTGTGTGGGATTCGGTGCTTCCCAGGATCACACGGAGCCACACGGCCTTGGTTTGCGCCTGACTTCGCGATAGGGATCGGCCCACGAATCAAGCAGCATCCGCGGGTCTCCACGACGAGTGGAAGACCATGTTCCGATGACCGAGGAGACCCGTGGAACTGACCGGGCTGGACGCCGTGCGAAGCGGTTCCTGACCACTCTGCAGAAGTACGAGATCTTCCTCCAGCTGGTGCGCCAGGAGGTGACGGTGATCGAGGCCGCGGACCAGTGGCAGGTCGATCGCAGTGTGATCATGCGCATCCGCACGGTGGCCAAGGAGGGCGCGCTCAAGGCGCATCGTGGGCTGGTCGCTCCAGCGTCGCATGCCCGATGACCTGATGGTCGAGGCGATCTGCGGAGCACTCGGGACTCGGGGCAGCCTCGCTGGGGCGATCGTCCACAGCGATCGCGCCAACCAGTACCTCTCCCGGAAGGTTCGCCAGCTCTGCGCGACGCTCGGGCTTCGCCAGTCGGTGGGCAGGGTCGCGACCTCGCGACGACAACGCCGTGGCCGAGGCCTTCTGCGGGAGCTTGCGAGCGCGAGCTGGTGGCTCGCTACCGCTTCGCGAACCTCGACGAGGCCCGCTCTGCCATCGCTAGCTGGATTCAGCGCTACAACACCGTCCGCCTGCACTCGAGCCTCGGGTACCTACCGCCCGTCGAGTACGAGCTCATCTGGGCCCGCGAAGAGGTGGCCGTGGCCTACATTCAGACTGTCAAGCAAATGGGGGGAAGCGCAGGCACCCGGGGTGCGGTCACGGGAGGAGCGCAGATGGGTGCGCTCGAAGTGCTGCTCACGGACGTACTCGTCGATGCTGGGCTCGAGCCTGACCATGTCAGGGTCCGCACGGCGCTCGAGCTGCCCGGCTATTACCGACCGGAAAGGAAGTGGGACTTGCTGGTGGTCGTTGACGGCCAGCTCCTTGTGGCTGTGGAATTCAAGTCACAGGTCGGTCCGAGCTTCGGTAACAACTTCAACAACCGAACGGAAGAAGCCATCGGCAACGCCGAGGACATTTGGACGGCATACCGGGAAGGTCGATTCGGTAAGCATCCCGCGCCTTTCCTCGGGTACTTCTTTCTGCTGGAGGACTGTGCGAAAGTCCATGCGCCCGTTCGCAACGTGGAACCGTACTTTCCAGTTGATCCGATCTTCGCGGGTGCGTCGTATGCCAAGCGATATGAGGTGCTATGTGACCGGTTGGTGCTTGAACGCAAGTACAGCGCTGGCTGTCTGACGCTTGCCACGAATAGCAAACCCACGAAGGTCACGTTCCCATCTGAGCCGCCCCAGATGTAGGCAGCGGGCTAGAACTGACCCACGAGCAGCGGAACAAAAATGACCCACCCTCCAGGGTAGGTTGCCCTCAAGGGTCCAGAAGAAGGGGGCAACCCGATGCTGAAGGGCAGGTCTTTGATGAGGCTATTCGAACTGCAGGCTGAGGGCTACGGCTACCGCGAGATCGCGCGGCGCACGGGCCACTCCCGGAACACGGTCCGGCGCTACCTGCGCGACGGCGCCGGCACCTCGGGGAAGGCCACCCGCCCCCGACGGGGTTCCAAGCTGGACCCCTACAAGGCCGAGATCGACCGGCTGGTGGCAGACGGGCTCACCTCGGCCCCGGCCATCGTGGAACGGATCGCCGAGCTCGGCTACACCGGCAAGGTCACCATCGTGCGCGACTACGTGCGCACCATCCGCCACACCGCACCTCCGAAACCCGTCCCCATCCGCCGCTACGAGACCCCGCCTGGCCACCAGCTCCAGGTGGACTGGGGCATCTTCTCCTACGTGGACGCCAGGGGCGAGGAGCGACGCATCCCGGGGCTCGTGGCGACGCTTGGCTACTCGCGGCGCACCTTCGTCACCTTCGCCCCGAGCGCCGACAGCTACGGCTTCATCGGTGCGCTGCTCGAGGCCTTCTGCCACTTCGGGGGACTCACGAACGTGGTGCTCACCGACCACATGAAGACCGTCGTGCTCGGCGGGGACGCCGCAAGCGGCTACGAGTACCACCCCCAGCTGCTCGATCTCGCCCGCTACCTCGGGATCTCGATCTCGCTGTGTCGGGTCCGACGGCCCGAGACCAAGGGCAAGGTGGAGCGCTCCATCCGCTACGCGAAGGAGCACTTCTGGCCAGCCCGCCGCTTCCGTGACCTCGCCGACCTCAACGAGCAGGCCCATCGCTGGAGCCTCGAGCGCGACCACAGGCTGCATCCGAGCCTCGGTGCTACGCCCATGGAGGTCTTCGACCGTGCCGAGCGCGAGGCCCTACGTCCCCTGCCGCCACGCGCCGAGCTCGATGCCTTCGTGCGCCGCCCTCGTCGGGTGAGCCTCGATGGCTTCGTCTCCTTCGGCGGCGTCAGCTACGGAGTACCAATCGCCTACGTCACGCGCACGGTGTGGGTGCTGCCCAGAGGGCGCACCCTCGAGATCACCGACGAGACAGGAAGGGTGATCGCCACCCACTCGCTTGGGTTCAAGACCCGCACGGTGGTCTACCTGCCCCAGCAGTACCAGGGCATCCCACGCGCCGAGCTCGCTGGCGCACTCCGTGGCCCCCGAGCCCGCCAGCTCGTCGACACCACGGTCGAGGTGCGCTCGCTGGATGCCTACGAGGCGCTGAGCCATGCTTGAGGTCGCCGAAGCACTCCTTGGCGAGCTCGGCCTTCCCCGCAGCGCCGAGCTCGTCGGGGCCGCCATCGAGGCCGCCACCCAACGCGAGGCCTCCTATGTGGACTTCCTCATCTCCCTCCTCGGTGCCGAACGCGACGAGCGTCGCCACCGCAGCTACGAGACGAGGCTCAAGCTCTCGGGCCTGCCCCATCGCAAGGGCCTTGGCGACTTCGACTTCGACTTTGCCGCCGGGGTGGATCGCGCCCTCGTCAACGAGCTCGCCTCGTGCGCCTTCGTGGCGAACGCCACCAACGTGGTGTTCCTTGGACCTCCTGGGGTGGGCAAGACCCACCTCGCGGTGGGGCTCGCCCTGTCGGCTCTCGAGGCCGGGCACTCCGTCTACTTCACCACCATGGCCCGCATGGTGGCCGACCTCGAGGGCATGGGCAGCCCGAGGCGTCTGCGCAAGTACCTCGCCCCCAAAGTGCTCGTCATCGACGAGATCGGTTACCGGGCGCTTTCGACGGAGGCCGGGGGAATCTTCTTCGAGGTGATCTCAGCTCGCTACGAGACCGGGAGCATCATCTGCACCTCGAACAAGGGCTTTGGCGAGTGGGGCACCCTGGTGGGGGACCAGGTGCTCGCGACGGCCATATTGGACCGCTTGCTGCACCACGCCACGGTCCTGAACATCCGAGGCGAGAGCTACCGCCTGAAGGACCGGACCAAGCAGCGGCTCCCCGGTGGACTGTTGCCCCAGGCGGCCGAGGCCATGGCGAAGGGAGGTGACGCCGAGCACCACGATCCTCACCACTACCACCTATAGTTGTGCCACGGGTGGGTCAGTTCGCACCGCTGATCCCGGGTCAAAAGAAGGCCGCTGCCTACACCAGATTCCGTTGACACGTCGTAAGTCACACGTACCATGGCAGAGGGAAGGGGAGGTCGATGGGGACGTCGAGAAGGAAGTTCACCCTGGAGTACCGGACCGAGGCGGCCCACCGGGTCATCGACAGCGGCCGGAGCGTCCCAGAGGTGGCCCGTGAGCTCGCGATCGGGGAGCACAACCTCTATCGATGGGTGCGGGAGGAGCGCAGGCGGATCGAAGCAGCAAACGCCACTGGCAGCCCGCCCCTCACGGCGCAGGAGCGCACGGAGCTCATCAGGTTGCGCAGGGAGCTCGAGGAGCTGCGCAAGGACAACGAGTTCCTGGGAAAAGCAGCCGCGTACTTCGCCGCGAAGCCACCACGCAAGAGAGATTCGCGCTGATGGAGGCGGAGTACGCTCGCTTCAAGATCAAGCGGATGGCACGCTTCCTCGAGGTCTCCCGGGCTGGCTACGACCGATGGCGACGCACCCAGGTAGCACCGTCGCGTCGGGCATGTGCGAGACGCGACCTCGAGGACCGAGTGGTCGCGGTCCACCAGGCATCCTCTGGCACCTACGGCGCACGACGGATCACGGCGGCACTCTGAGCCGCTGGCGTGGTGACGAGCCACAACACGGTGGCGGCAGCGATGGCCAGGGGCGGCATCGGCGGTATCAGCCCCAGGAGGTTCCGCCCAGCGACCACCCACGCCGATCCGAAGGCGATCTACCCACCAGACCTCGTTGCCAGGAAGTTCGACCCGGGGCGCCTGCACGCCCTCTGGACCTCGGACATCACCTACCTCGCTCTCGCCGGCGCGATGGCATACCTGTGTGTGGTGCGCGACGAGCACTCGCGGCGGGTGCTCGGATGGAGCGTCGCGGAGCGCATGGAGACCACGCTCGTGCTCGAGGCCCTCGGCCAGGCCGTCGCGGTGCGTGGGTCCAACGCGCAGGGGGTCATCTGGCACACCGACCGAGGGAGTCAGTTCAGCGACCATCGAGTTGTGGCCTTCTGTGCCCGACACGGCATCACGCGCTCCATGGGGCGAACCGGCACCTGCTACGACCACGCGAGCGCGGAGTCCTTCTGGTCGATCTTCAAACACGAGTTCTTCTACCGCCACGCCTTTGGCGACCTCGCCGAGCTGCGCCGCGGCATACAGAGCTACATCCAGTTCTACAACCACCAGCGCAGCTGCTCGAAGATCGGCTACCTTGCCCCAGTCGTCTTCGAGCACCTCGTCGCGGAGGGGGCTCGCATGAAGTAACCTGGGTGTCTATAACTTCTGGGGCACCTCAGTCAGCGATGGCGCGGCGCTGGTCGAGGACCAGTGAGGCTGCATCCGTTCGGAACTGGCTGAGGTCACGCTCGTCTGCGAAGAGCGGGGCCGTCGCCCGGGCCTCGACGCTCGTAAGGGATCTGTCGGTCGGGGCTCGCCGATAGCTCGGCGGCTCGCTCCGGGCGGCCAGCCTTACGACCGTCGTGCGCGAGAACTCCAGTCGCTCGGCGATGCGAGCCTTGGGGACGCCCTCAGCTACCAGCCGCCTGACGAGTGCCCAGTCTTCCACAGCGATCACCCTCCATGGTCGGCTGTTCACTGTTCACCGGTGACATCGTTCAGTTCTCGAACGGCGTCGACAATTGTCTGCGGTATGTCGTACCGAGCTCGCTGACTGGTGGTGACCGACCGGAGGCGAAGCGCGATCTACGAGCACGCGCGCGGCGAGCGGTGTTCCCTCTGGTGAGGGAGAACGAAGCAGCCATGGGCCTCGTTGATCAGCATTGTCGAACGTCTCGAGGACGCTGGGATCCTGTCCTCAAGGGGACAGGCGTCGGTGCGCGAGGTGGCCAACGTTCACGCGCTCCGCCGTGCTCGCTGTGTGACGACCGCTACCGTCTCTCGTTCTTCACTACGGATTGCACACAGGACATTCGCTCGGGTCGGCTCGATGCTCGGCTGCGACGAGAGGACGCATCTGGCGGCAATCGCAGGCCACGCAGCCGTCGATCTCGGCGCGTGGTGTGGGGACCTCGGTGCCACACCACGCGCACGGGATGCCGACGAGTACGTCGACACGCCCCCACCCAGGTGCGCCGCAGCCCGGACAGCGAGCAGCGATCCGATCGGCAAGGCGTTGAGCAGCAGCTGCGATCGCGCTCCGACGCGAGGGACACGCGTTGGCCCGCAGGTCAGTCTCGACGCGGGCCAAACCGTCTGTCGCAGCACGAGCACACTCTGCAATGGCCGAAGTCAGGTGGTCGAGGGAGGCAATGCCCTTGTAGATCGGATGCAGCACTCCGTGGTTCGGACGGACGATGACCTGGTGCTCCGGGAAGTGCGCCTCGCGCAGAAACGGTTCGAGGTCATCGTCGGGGCGGACGGTCGTCGAGGCGGCGACGATATCCCAGCTCGCATGGCTCTCCCACACGACGATCCCGTGCTCGTCGTCCACGAGGACGACGATCTCTCGATCGGCATGGACGAACGGGAGGGCTGGGTCGGGGCCGATGCTGCCCTCAGACGCAAGGCCGAGGGAACGGCCAGCTGCTCTCATCCCAAGGCGCGCCTTGGCGATGGCGGTGTCGAGCGCAGGTCCAGGGCGAGGGATATCGCCAGTGAACGTGCCGAGGACGTCGGTGTCGACGGGGACGGCTTCGACTTGCAAACCGATCGCTGCTTCCAGTGGAGGAGCGATGAGCGGGAGCTTGTCGTGCTTGGTGGCCAGTACGGCTGTGAGACCAGCGTAGGGGTGGTGCCCCCGCGACCAGCTGCGAGATGGGCGACACGTCACTTCTGGATTCGTGGTGAGCCCCTCCGACGACCGGGAGCTCGACGTCCTCTGTGGCCTTGGCACGGCTCCACCGTAGCAAGATGGGAGAAGCAGACTTCAGGCATGCTGGTGCGCACCCGACGATGACGTCGCGAGCGGGCCCGCTCACGCACCAGCACAGGCGCGCCCGAGCCGGGCTACCGAGCGTCTGGTCGTCTCGGTGGCGTGCTGGTCCGAGGTTCCGGTGCCCAGCTCGGTCGATGCCCCTACCGGGTCGCCGAGGCATTGTCGGTCGTTCCGACGCCATCGTCGACCCAGGTCCGGCTCGAGATGCGAGTGCTCTCGGCTGAGATCGACCACAGCGACGCATGGCCGACTGTCGCCGAGTGTGCTGTGCGGTGCGCCGATCGGATCGCGACGCGAACGAGTGTCGATCGGCAGCGCTGTCTCGGTTGCCGTCAGGCGTCGTGAAGCGCGCGATGCGAGTGTGCCATCGCGCAGAAGTTCGGCCCACACATGGAGCAGAACTCGGCATCCTTGGCTGCGCGCGCTGGCAGGCTTTCGTCGTGGTGTGCCTGCGCTCCTGCGGGATCGATGGCGAGGGCAAACTGGTCGTTCCAGCGAAACTCGTAGCGGGCTCGGCTCATGGCATCGTCCCACGCCTGTGCGCCGTTGATCCCCTTGGCGAGATCGGCTGCGTGCGCGGCGATGCGATAGGCGATGAGCCCCGCACGCACGTCCTCCGGGTTCGGGAGGCCGAGGTGCTCCTTGGGCGTGACGTAGCACAGCATGGCTGCCCCGTGCGCTCCGATCACGGCAGCTCCGATCGCCGATGAGACGTGATCCCACCCCGCCGCAACATCGATCGCGAGGGGTCCGAGGGTGTAGAACGGCGCATCGTCGCAGAGTTCTTGCTCGAGCAGTGCGTTCTCCGCGATCTTGTGGAGTGGGACGTGGCCTGGCCCTTCGATCATGGCCTGGACGCCGACCTCTCCAGCTCGTCGTGCGAGGTCGCCGAGCGTGCGGAGCTCGGCCAGCTGAGCTTCGTCGTTGGCATCTGCGGTGGAGCCGGGCCGCAGGCCGTCGCCGAGCGAGAGCGTGAGGTCGTAGCGACCGGCGATAGCAAGCAGCTCATCGAAGTGCTCGAACAAGAAGTTCTCGCGTTGGTGATGCTGACTCCATGCGGCCATGAGGGAGCCGCCGCGCGAGACGATACCGGTGGTCCGGCGTGCCGCGAGCGGCACGTAGTCGCGGAGCAGGCCGGCGTGCACCGTGACGTAGTCGACCCCCTGGAGCGCCTGCTCCTCGAGCACCTCGGCGAACAGCGACCAGCTCAGCCGCTCGGGCCGACCACCGACGCGATCGAGCGCTTCGTAGATCGGCACGGTGCCCACCGGAACCGAGCTGTTGCGCAGGATCCACTCGCGCACCCAGGCGAGCTTGGTCCCGGTGGAGAGGTCCATGATGGTGTCGGCGCCACCCTGGAGCGCCACCGCGACCTTGGCGAGTTCTTCGTCGATGTCGGCGCGTACGCTCGACGCCCCGAGGTTGACGTTCACCTTGGTCCGGTAGTTCCGGCCGATGATCGTCGGTTCGAGTTCCGGATGGTTGGGATTTGCCGGCACGACCGCCCGCCCGCTCGCGACGTCGTCGAGCACGCGCTCGAGCGTGACCTGCTCTCGGGCTGCCACGAAGCGCAGCTCCCACGAGCCAAATCCGCGGCGCGCGAGGGTCCGCTGCGTCAGGATCTGGTTGGCGGCGTACGTGGGACGGGCGGGAGCACCGTTGGGCAGCGGCCCCCCAGGCAGCGTACGGGTCACGGTGGCGCCATAGCGATGGCGGAGGACCTGTGCCCGGACCTGTGGTAGGCCGTCTGATCCGAGTGGGGCACCGGGCAGGCTCGTCGGCAGGATGACGGGACCCTCGGCGGTCGCCACCTCCAAGAAGGGGACGAGGACGGTATCGTCGTCGCCAGAGAGGTCATGGGGCAGTGGCGGAGCCTCACGAACCACGCGGCGCTGCTGCGGGTGTGCAGCTTGTACGACGTGATCGGTTGGCGCTTCGTCGACGTGACGGCGCCGCAATGACGCGACAGGAATGGTGTTCATACTGCCTCCCTCCGCCGGTACGAGCCGGATCAGGTTCCAACGGTCGGCGGCTCTTCCGCCCTCTCAGCCCGACTGGGCTCCCGTGGCAAGCATCAGGCTACCACAGCGCCGCTCGACGTGCAGGTCGCAGCCGCACGCTCACGAGCGCAGTCGGGAGCCAGGAGTCTGCGCGCCGATCCCATGGGGCTCGGGGTGGTCCCGGGGAGGGCTCGTGTGCTTCGGTGGCCCCTGGTGGGGACCAGAGTGCCCGCGGCGGGGTGCGATGACGGGATGGGGTGCGCTAGCGCACGAGTCGAAGTGTCGCGCTTCATGTCGGGTCGTGAACTGGTAGGTGCGCGGTCGGCGGAATCAGCCCCGAGCTCACCCGACATGGGGCAGTCTCGCGCTCGCCAGACCCCTTAGCCTGGCCGTCGCGAGTTCGCCGCGACGGCCCCTGCTCGTTGTGTGAGTCGCGCCGTCCACGCCTCAGTGTGCGTCGTCGACGGGCCGTGCTTCACTGATCCAGCGCTGGCTGGCTACCTGGAGGACGTCCCACGGACTGCCGAGCGGCGGGGTGTAGGAGAGGTCGAGGTCGCCGAGTTCATCGACGCTGAGGCCGGCGAAGAGCGCGGCTGCTGCGGTGTCGATCCGCTTGTGGACAGCGCTGGTCAGTGCCCCGACCATCTGGACACCGAGGAGGCGCCCGCTCAGGAGATCGCCTGTCATGCGAACCCGGACGGAGGTGGCGCCCGGATAGTAGGCCTTGTGATCGTCGGCAGAGGACGCGACGGTGCGCGGTCGAAAACCGGCGCGCTCGGCCTCGCCGTCGCGGATGCCCGTACGAGCTGCGACGAGGTCGAAGACCTTCACGACCTGGGTGCCGAGACTGCCGGCGAAGTGGCGATCGCCGCCAAGGGCGTTCTCGCCCGCGATACGCCCCTGCTTGTGGGCTGTTGTGCCGAGCGGGAGATACGTCTCGCCGAGGAGGGCATGGTACGTGACGACACAGTCCCCGGCCGCAAGGACGTCTGGGGCGTTGGTTCGCATGGTTCGGTCGACTCGGATCGCGCCCCTCGGGGTGAGCTCGAGGCCGGCCGCGCGAGCGAGTGCGGTGTCGGGGGCGACCCCGGTGACGACGAGGACCAGTTCGGCGTCGAGTTCGAGCGCTCTGGGCTCAGCCTCGGGTGCCCACGTGGCGTGGACGCGGAGCCGACGGCCTTCCGTCGTGATGGCCTTCGCCGTTGTGGAGGTGTAGACCGCCACGCCGTGGGTAGCGAGTTCCTCGGCGACGACGTCGCCCAGGGGTCCGTCGAGCGTCGGTAGGACGTGGGGGAGCGCTTCGAGCACGCTCACGGCGATGCCGCGGGTTGTGAGCGCCTCGGCCATCTCGAGGCCGATGTAGCCGGCCCCCACGATGACCGCTCGCGACGGTGCGCGGGTGGCGAGACTCGCCATGACCGCGTGAAGGTCTTCCATGGCGTGGACGGCGTGGACACCGTCCCCGTGGCCGAGCTGGTCGAGTCCGCCGATCGGTGGGCGGAGGGGCGTCGCGCCAGTGGCGAGGACGAGGCGGTCGTAGCCGAGGCTGATCTCGCGTCCGTCGGCATCGGTTGCGACGACCGTGTGCCCAGCGACGTCGATGCGGCGGGCGGTGTGTCCCGTGAGCAGGGTGATACCGAGCGCTTCGAGGTCTGAGCGCGTCCGGTGGGCCAGGTCGTGCCAGTCGGCGACGTCGCCCGAGACGTGGTACGGGATGCCACAGATGCTGAAGTTCGGGTAGTCGTCTGCGAGCACGACGGTGATCTCGGCCGAGGCGTCGAGCTCTCGAGCGCGCAACGCGGCAGAGATCCCGCCGTCGCTCCCTCCGATGCACAGAAGGCGCATCATGCTGACCTCTGCGCCCATCGAGCGGCACCGGGTCCGAGATGACCGATGCGCCTCTCGGCTGGCCCGAGGTCTCCTCCGTGAAAGGCGGCCGGGTATCGGCACCGGATCGGTCGGGGGTCACTCGTCGGCTGCGGCTGGTCGAGACGACGTCGTGGGTCCATGGTTGCTCCTTGCTCTCGAAGGCTCCTTGATCGATCGCGGGCTGACGCTGTTTCAGTGCGCAATGGCGACCCACCCTGCCAGGGCCGCCAGCGTGATGGCAAGGACCGGAACGGTGAGCACGATGCCTTGGCGGAAGTAGCGGCCCCAGCTGATCTTGATGCCCTTGGTCTCGAGGACGTGGAGCCAGAGCAACGTCGCGAGGGAGCCGATCGGGGTGAACTTCGGGCCGAGGTCTGATCCGACCACGTTGCCGAACACCGACGCCGTCCGAGCGAGTCCTGCGAGATGTGCTCCGTTGATCGACAGCGCACCGATGAGGACGGTCGGCAAGTTGTTCATCACCGCAGACAACGCGGCAGCACCGAAGCCACTCGCAAGGGCCGCTGGCACGAGTCCGGCGCGAGCGGTTGCGCTGAGGGCGTCGGAGAGGAAAGTGGTCAGACCAGCGTTGCGCAGCCCGAAGACGACCAGGTACATGCCGATCGAGAACACCACGATCCTCCACGGGGCTTCGCGGAGCACGGCGGCCGAGGAGAGTGCGGCAGAGCGGGAGGCGAGGAGCAGGAGGAAGATCGCCGCAAGACCGGCGGGGATCGACACCACGAAGTGGAGCGGCTCCGAGAGGAAGTAGCCGCCGAGCAGGACCCCGAGCACCACCCAGCTGGCCCGAAACAGGCCGTGGTCCGCGATGGCGCTGTGGGGAGCGGCAAGCGCGTTCGGATCGTAACGACCAGGCAGCATCCGCCGATAGAAGAGGTAGAGGACCGCGGTGCTCGCGACGAAGGCCACGAGGTCGACTGGGGCCATCGTCTTGGCGTAGGTAGCAAAGCCGATGTGGAAGTAGTTGGCACTCACGATGTTGACCAAGTTCGACACGATGAGCGGGAGGCTCGTTGTGTCGGCGATGAAGCCTGCCGCCATCACGAACGGGAGCGCCTGACGAGGCCCGAACCCGAGTGCACGCACTTGCTCGTACACGATCGGAGTCAAGATCAACGCTGCGCCGTCGTTCGCAAAGAGGGCTGCGACCACCGCGCCAAGGATGAGCACGTAGAAGAAGGCACGGACGGCACTGCCGTGGGCTGCGCGCAGGACGTGGAGTGCGGCCCACCGAAAGAACCCCACTCTGTCGAGCACCATAGAAATCACGATCAACGCGACGAAGGTCGCGGTGGCGTTCCAGACGATTCCCCAAACCGTGACGACGTTGGTGAGGTGGACGACGCCGAGCGCGAGAGCGAGCAGCGCGCCTCCGGTCGCTGACCAGCCGATCGACAGTCCCTTGGGTTGCGTGATCACGAGGGCCAGGGTCGCGACGAAGATCGCGATGGCCGTGACGATGAGGGCGGGTCCGTGGAGGCTCAGCACGCGAGCTCCATACGCCTTCGGCTGCACGACTGGGAAGCGCTCCGCGATGGGGACTGTCGGCGCGCTCGGGTGTTCCGCGCAGTGGCACTACGGCGCGGCCTTCGGGAGTTCGTGACTCCCTGAGAGTCCAACCGCCGTGGAGGGAAGGGACACCGAGGGGTTATCAGAGGAGCGTGCCTGGGTCCGAGGGTCCTCGTCGCTGGCACGGTTCGAGGTCGATGCGCGTGCCGATGGCTGCTGCTCGTCGGTGACGTCCAGTGCTGCTGCACGTTGGTGACGCCGCCCAACGGGGCGGTCGGTCTTCGACCTGCGTGGTTGCACCGTAATGTATTGATGGTCATCAATATATCCAGGCCACGGTCGACGGATCCCTTCGGTGCCGAGAGGGCGGTTGTAGGATGAGGGCTGTGAGGAACGCCGTACGGCCGCTGGTCCGTCCTGATGCCGGTCAGTCGACGGCGGCCGATGTCTGCACTCCAACCCTGACGCGCCCGACGCTTGATCGGGCAGCGGCCCAGAGACTCGCCACCCTGCTCAGGGCTGTGGCTGATCCTGCTCGGCTCCAATTGATCAGCCTACTCCAGGGTGCGCCTCTGGGTGAAGCCTGCGTGTGTGACCTGGTGGCTCCTCTTGGCCTGGCGCAGCCAACCGTGAGCCACCATCTGAAGGTTCTGCTCGATGCCGGGATCGTCAGCCGCCAGCGGCGCGGGATGTGGGTGTACTACCGCCTGGTCCCCGAGCGGCTCGGAGCGCTGGCACAGCTCCTTGGTCGATCCGACGACGATGTTCTGTCAAGGCTCCCGAGCACATCGGAGCACTGAGCCATACCGGTAGCGCTCACCTGAATGCGGTGGCAGCGTTGTGTTCTCGCTGACGGGGAATCTCCACCGAGGTGGCCTACCTATCGGCGCACGATGCGTTGATTCCTCGCAGACGGGGGATCGGCATCACGGGGATCGTGTGGGCTCGTGCATCGTACGCCCTCCGGAACCTGTCAAAGCCTTGACGGACACCCCTGGTCGGCACTTCACTGTGTCGGCGCTGCCACTTCCTCTGGCGGATTGATCAAGACGTGCCTCGGTAGGGCAGGCGGCTCCGGCGGCTTGCGTACGAAGCGCTCCGGATTGTTGCGCCAGGCAGCCTCGAGCGGCGCAACCCGCTGTGCTCGGAGTTCCCCTCCATGTCAATGTTGGGTGAGACTGCTCCCCCTGCCCCCATCGATGTCTCGAGGGGGCGGCCGACGAAGGAGATCGCTACCTCCTTGAGGACCACGCCACGGCGAGCCCGTGCCGAACTGCGGGTATGCCCGGCACTCCCGATCCCGAGGACTCCCAGGGGCTCGAAGCGGGCCGGCTCGCTGCACACTCGGTTCAACCGATCGTTGCGAGACGCCGCTCGCGGAGGTGGGCACACGCACCAGCCGAGCGCGAAGAGACGATGCCGTCGAACGGCCGCTGCGCCCGTCGATGTGTGCCAACAGCTCGGCGCGGTCGGGTCTGTTGAGCACGTGCCCGCGCGCTGGTGAACCCATCGCGTGCTGTCATGCAAACCGTGATCGGACCCACCAGATCCAGCAGGTGAGGCTGACCGTCGGTGGAGGTGAGCGGACTCGAACCGCCGACTTCTACGTTGCGAACGTAGCGCTCTACCAGCTGAGCTACACCCCCGAGGGTTCATCGGCGTGGTCGCCGATGAACGAGCATGCTAGCGGCTCGGTTCGGGCTGAATCACCATCTGGCGAATCGAACTACTCGGTGTCCGCTGCCGGCGGATCAACCGTACGTAGCCAACGAACATGGTCGCGGCGACGAGGCTCGTGAGAAACCCTCCGAGCGGATCGACGGGCAGTGCGATGAGCCCAGCGAGGAGGGCGGCTCCCAGCAGCAGATAGACCCGACGACGTCTGACCAGCTGTTGGGACGAGCCCCGTGGAGAGGAAGGAATCGGGAGTTCAACCGCCACCGTACCATCGAAGCGACGCGCGAGTGCCACCCGAGCCTTGCGGTACCGTCGCAGCGAGACAAATCCGTCAGGGTCGTTGCGCCGAGCGACGATCGGTGCGCTGAGGATGGCGATCCAGCCGATGGCCAAGATTCCCTCGAGCACCCGCATGGTCACAGCTCGACGGCCTCCTCCCGACGCCAGTGGCCTGAGCGACCGCCGACCTTCTCCCAGAGCGCGAGGTCACCGACCACCATGGTGCGGTCGTACGACTTGCACATGTCGTAAATGGTCAGCGCTGCGACGGACGCCGCCGTGAGTGCCTCCATCTCGACCCCGGTGCGGTCGACGGTCTCGACCTGGGCTTCGACCTCGACGTAGGTGTCGCCGAGCGTGAAGTTGATGTACACGGAGCCGACGAGGAGTGGATGGCACAGCGGGATGAGGTCCGGGGTGCGCTTCGCTGCTTGGATGCCAGCGATCCGCGCGGCGCCGAGCACGTCACCCTTGGTCACGGCGTTGTTGGCGACGAGCGCCGTGGTCTCGGGCTTCATGAAGACCTTGCAGCGAGCGAGCGCTCTCCGGTGCGTGGGCTCCTTCGGAGTCACATCGACCATGCGGGCCCGCCCCAGCGGGTCCAAGTGGGTCAGCTTGCCGTCGGCCATGGCCACACTCTAGGCCAGGAATGACTCGCCGGGTGGCATATTCGCCACGGAGCGATCCGATTCAACCGCCGATTTGGCTCATCGACTTCGATGGCCGGCGGAACCTGACGGTACCGATCTGATGGCCTGCCCACTTCGTGCCGACGATGGCGACGATGCGCTCGGCGAGCGCATCGTCGCCTGCGCCACCGCGCAGTAGCGGGCGCAGGTCGTGCTCGTCCAGCGCGAACAGACACGTGCGCAAGCGGCCGTCGGCGCTGAGGCGCACGCGGTCACAGGCGTCGCAGAACGGGTGCGTCACCGTCGGGATGACCCCGAAGCGCCCAGATCCATCATCGAGTTCGTAGGTGGTCGCCGGAGCCGATGACCGTGCGAGGGGGTGGAACGAGAAGTGCGCGGCGAGCAGCTCCAGCATCTCGGCCTCGGAGACGACGTCGCGGGGCGACCAGTGCCCGTCCCCGTCGAGCGGCATGAACTCGATGAAGCGTACTTCGATGCCACGATCGACCGCGAAGTGCACCAGGTCAGGGAGTTCGTCCTCGTTGACGCCGCGCATCACGACGGTGTTGAGCTTCACCGGTGACAGACCGACGCGGATTGCTGCGTCGATGCCCTCGATGACCCGTTCGAGGCGGGTCCGGCGCGTGATCTGTGCGAAGCGCTCGGGACGCAAGGTGTCGAGCGAGATGTTCACGCGCGCCAGACCGGCCGAGACGAGGTCGTCCGCGAGCAGTGCGAACGTCGCGCCGTTCGTCGTCATGGAGAGCTCGAGACCGGTGCCGTCGGGGCGACGAACCTGCGCGAGCTGTTCGATGAGCGACGGTACCTGCGCTCGTACCGTCGGCTCGCCACCGGTGATGCGCACCGACTGGAGCCGGAAGGCTGTCGCCATGACGCGCGCGATGCGAGTGATCTCCTCGAAACTCAGGAGTTCGCCTCGGTCCAGCCAGTGCATACCCTCTTCCGGCATGCAGTAGGTGCACCGGAAGTTGCAGCGGTCGGTGATGGAGACGCGGAGGTCGGTGATCTCCCGCCCGAAGGGATCGATCAACGGCGTCGCTGCGTCCATGGACCTAGCCTACCAGGATGGTGGGGTGGCATGAGGAGTCGGCTCCGGCTCGACGCCTGCGCGTCGCGCTCCTGCTCACGGGTGGCCGATCGCGGCGTATGGGTACCGACAAGGCTCGTCTCCCCCGCGAGGGAGGGGCGATCCAGGCCGAGTGGTTGCGCGACGCACTCGAACGTGCGTCGTACCGCGTCGTCGAGGTCGGTCCTGGGGTGTCAGGAGCCGCGGCTGTCGCTGATGCCGGGTTCGGTCCGCATCGCGCCATCGTGGCCGCCCTTGAGGAGCTCGACCTGCGACCGCAGGACCTCGTCGTCGTGGTGCCCGTTGATCTCTTTCGGGCGTCCGTCGATGCGCTGAGCTGGATGTGGCGCGTGGCGCTGGAGGGCCCCTTCGTCGTGCGACGGGCCGATGGTCCAGCATGGGATCTCGCTGGTGGCTGGGTCGCCAGCGTCGATCGAAGTGCGACACGTCTCAGCGCACTGTGGCCCGGGGCTCGTCTCGTCACCGTCCCATCGCCGCTCGAGGCCGACCTTCAGGATGCGGATGACCCGCGCGCGCTAGCGCAGCAGCTCATGATCGAACGGCGCGGCCGGATCGGGTCCAGCTGACCACACGTGCAGCAAGAAGCGATCGGCGAAGAAGCCGAGGAGCGCAAGGCGCGGCAGGGCGCCGTTGGTGTCGACGCTCGCGATGAGTTCGTGCAGCGATCGCAGCGCGTCCTCTCGATCATCGATGACCGAGGCGACGAGGGCGCTGACCCACGTCGCCCACGGTGGGGTTTGCAGGATCCGAAGCCGTTCGAGTGGCCCTCGCTGGGCCTTGAGGATGTCGCTCAGGCCCTCTGGCATGTCGCGAGCCGCTCCGAGCAGGCCGCGCTTCGACCCGAAGTAGTGGTAGATGAGGGCGGGGTCGACGGCCGCTCCCTGGGCGACGCGGCGGATGGTGAGGTGGCTGGCTCCGGTCGTGGCGAGGAGCTCCCACGTTGCGCGCAAGATGTCGGCACGACGCGACGGAGCGGCGCCTACCTCCGTGCCAACCGAGACCATCATGGCCCTCCTCGGGTCATCACTGCGGTGGCTATCGGTCGGCCTCGCGACTTCGTTGAGCAAAATCGTCGACAGGACCGTCATGATCGGCGTGACGCGAGGCGAGGAGTTCGCGGAGGGAGTGGAGACGGCGGTGCAGTTCGGGCTGATCGATGACCTCGTCGCTGATCGCCGCGAGCGCAGGAGGGAGCTCACCAGAGTCGATCGCGAGGCACCACGACGGCCCGCCGTGACCGCGCACGGCTTCGACGGCGGCGATGTCGCCGACGTCGTCACCGGCGTAGAGCACGAAGTCGGTGTCGTCGGTGATCAGGGACGAGACTGCCGTGCCCTTCGTCGCCGATGAAGGCAAGAGCAGCTCGTATGCCTGGCGAGCTTCTTGAAGATCAAGGTGGTAGGCGGCGGCCAACCTCTGGACCGTCACCGCGGCTCGAGCGGCGAGTTCGGGATGCTCCCGAACGTGCAGGGCCACCGACGTCGGCTTGCGTTCAATGAGCGCGCCATCGGCCGCGAGGTCCGCAAGGCCTCTCGCCACCCGGTCGAGGAGGTCGCGATCTGCGGGCGTGGCCGTCTCGTCGCGCCCGTAGTTGGAGGCGATCTCGATCCGCACGGCAAGGTCGCCAAGCTGATCGGTGAGGAAGGAGCGAGGTCTTCCGGACACGATCGCGATGCGCAGCGTGCGCGCGAGCCCGCTCAGATCGTCGAGGAGATCCGGAGCGATGCTGGCGCGCGAGGGATCCGCCGTGATCGAGGCGAGGGTCCCATCGAAGTCGAGCGCAACCAGCGGGCGGTGCGCTCTGACGAGAGCCGTGACGACGTCCCTCCAGCCTGTCATCGCGTCTCCGTGGCGGTCGGGGTGATCGTGGCAAGCCAGCGATCCCAGGAATTGCTGTGAACCCAGCGGCGCACCGGTTCGAGATCACCGGGCCGCTCGAGCGCATCGATGAGGGCACGAGCGGTCTCGTCGACGTCGAACGGGTCGACGAGCGTCACATGGTCTCCGATGTGCTCTGCGATACCCGCGCTACGCGAGAGCACGATGTGGGCGTCTGGGGGGGCGAGCAGACTCGCTTCGGGTGCGACGAGGTTGAGTCCGTCGCGCACCGGGTTGACGAGCAGCACCCTGAAGCGCTGGTAGGCAGCGATGGATCGTGCCGGGTCGTCGCTGAGGTGCGCCTCGATCGGCACCCACCCTGAACGCCGCCAGCGGTCGTTGACGGCGTCGATCATGTCGACGAGCGACGAACGGAGGCGATGGTACTTGTCCAGGTTGCCGCGCGAGGGGTAGGCGAGGTGGAGGGCTCGGAACCGGCCCGCGAGGTCGGGGCGGAGCTCCAGCATCCGGTCGATCGCGGCGACGCCACGCAGCAGGTTCTTCGACGGCTCGATGCGGTCGACGCGCGTGATCGTGGGGAGTGCGCCGCCGGTTGCGTCGAGGCGCTCGCCCGCTTCGGCGACATCGGGACGTGCGGCACGCTCGAGCAATCCAACGACGTCGACGGGGAGGGGGGCGACCACGATCGGCGGCGCCACGAGTCCGCTCGCATCGAAGAGTGCTCGCAGCCGCTCGGCCCACGTCGGTGCGTGGACGGCGATGAGGTCAGCTTCGGCGATGCCATCGAGGAGGGCCCGACGAACCACTGCCGGCAGGACCGCGTACTCCTGCTCGGTCGGCACGGGGATGTGTAGGAAGAAGACCAGCGTGCCTTGCCAGCCGCGTGCTCGGAGCGCCCGAGGCACGAGATAGAGGTGGTAGTCGTTGACGACGATGACGTCGTCAACATTGGCAACGGCGTGCGCTGCTTCGGCCATGAGCTCGTTGAACGTTTCGTAGTGCGACCACGCCCTTCGCGAGTGAGCGTCGTCGATCGGCTCGAACGCGAGGTCGAACAGCTGATGAGCGCAGTACCAGAGGAGCTCGTTCGCGATGGTGTCGTAGGCGCTACGGTGCACTTCCTCCGGGACAGCAGCTGGGATGAGGCGATCGTCGCCGACGGCGCTCCAGTGCTCGCGTTCTGGTCCGTCGTCGACGGCGAAGACGGATCGCGCTTGACCCGTTGCGAGCAGTCCTCGCAGGCCGGCAGCGAGGCCACCGCCCGCCTCGTGGAGCGACCCGGACGGCGAGATCGCGAACGGCCCTCGATTCGTCACGAAGAGGTACTGGCGCGCTGGAGCCATGACCTCACGCTAGGTCGTGTGCGTCCATTGGCACGCGTGCGAGCAGCGCAGAGCGCCGACCGAGTCGCTAGCATGAGTGACGCCGAATCATCGAGAGCGGTGTAGGGACGGGCCCTGTGATACCGCGGCAACCAGTTCGATACGTCGAACCAGGTGCCAATGCCCGAGCGATGGCGGCGGGAGGGACGATGTCGTCAGCGGTTGTCAACCTGGTGTGCCGTGAGTGTGGGCGGACCTATCCGATCAGCCCAACCCACGTGTGTGAGTTCTGTTTTGGTCCCCTCGAAGTCGCCTACGACTACGAGCAGATCGCGGCACGTGTCACGCGCGAGCGGATCCAGTCGGGGCCACCGACCTTGTGGCGCTATGGCGAGCTGCTTCCCATCGAGCGCGACGAGGCCCGTATTGACCTCGGTGCTGGCTTCACCCCGCTCGTGCCCGCCCCGAGGCTGGCCGCGGAGCTCGGTCTGGGGGAGCTCTACCTCAAGAACGACACGGTGAATCCCACCGGATCCTTCAAGGATCGAGTGGTGGCCGTCGCGCTCTCCAAGGCTCGTGAGTTCGGCATGCGCGTCGCATCGTGTGCCTCCACCGGCAACCTCGCCAACTCGGTTGCGGCTCACGCTGCTCGGGCAGGGATGGAGGCCTACGTCTTCATTCCCGCGAATCTCGAGCGCGTCAAGGTGTTGGCCACCGCGGTGTACGGAGCGAACATCGTCGCGATCGACGGGACCTACGACGACGTCAATCGTCTGTGCGCAGAGATCGTCTCCGAGCGCGGTGATTGGGGCTTTGCCAACGTCAACCTGCGGCCGTTCTACTCAGAGGGCTCGAAGACCCTCGGTTTCGAGGTCGTTGAACAGCTGGGTTGGCGCTACCCCGATCACGTCGTCGTGCCGGTGGCCTCAGGAAGCCAGCTCACGCGCATCCATCGAGGTTTCGAGGAGCTGGCCCTCGCTGGACTCATGCCAGAGCCGCCGAGCGTGCGGGTATCCGGTGCCCAGGCGCAGGGGTGCTCACCGGTTGCGCAGGCGTTCGAGGCGGGTCGCTCGTTGGTGCGCCCGGTCAGGCCATCGACGGTGGCCAAGTCGCTCGCGATCGGCAACCCGGCTGACGGCAGTTACGCGGTCGATGTCGCACGAGCGACCGGCGGCGCGATCGGCGCGGTCTCTGACGACGAGATCCTCGAAGCGATCGCGCTCGTGGCGCGCACGGAGGGCATCTTCGTCGAGACCGCGGGTGGAGTGACGGTCGCGACGCTCGCCAAGCTGGCCTCGCAGGGGATCGTTCGACCGGACGAGACGGTGGTCGCGTACCTGAGCGGCAATGGCCTGAAGACGGTCGAAGCCATCGAGCAGACCGTCGATACCGGCACCGTGATCCGTCCATCGATCGATGCGTTTTGGTCGTTACTCGGAGCCCAGGCGCGCTAGCGGTCGGGAGCGAGAGGGAAATGGGGGTTGGAGTGACGGTACGGGTGCGCATTCCAGCGCAGCTTCGCAGCCTTGCGGGCGGCGCGGGCGAACTCACGGTCGGCGAGGCGCAGACGGTTGGTGAGGTGCTCGCTGTGGTGGCGAGTGAGCACCCCGAGCTTGCCGAGCGTATCCTCGACGCCGAGGGTGAGCCGCGGCGCTTCGTGAACGTGTTCGTTCGCGACGAGGACATTCGCTTTCTGGATGGTCTTGCGACCACCGTCGGCGACGGGGATGTGGTGTCGGTCGTTCCTGCGGTCGCCGGCGGCTAAGCAGCGGCGAGGTGCTATCATTAGCACTCGGCATAGCTGAGTGCTAACCACGCATGCTGGGCGGCCGAGAGAGCCGTCACAGACGTGGTGAAAACGCTGCTCGCGAGAGACCAGGGAGGCAACGATGGCCAAGCTCATCGCGTTCGACGAGGATGCTCGGCGCAAGCTCGAGCAGGGCATGAACAAGCTTGCGGACGCCGTGCGGGTGACCCTTGGACCGAAGGGCCGTAACGTCGTCCTCGACAAGAAGTGGGGCGCACCCACGATCACCAATGACGGCGTCTCCATCGCGAAGGAGATCGAGCTCGAGGAGCCGTTCGAGAAGCTCGGTGCCGACCTCGTGAAGGAGGTCGCCAAGAAGACCGACGACGTCGCTGGTGACGGTACGACCACGGCCACTGTGCTCGCGTGGGCGATGGTTCGCGAGGGCCTGAAGAACGTTGCGGCAGGTGCCAACCCGATGTCACTCAAGCGTGGCATCGAGGAGGCCGTTGCCGACGCAGTCCTCGCGCTCAAGTCCATCGCGAAGGAGACCGAGACGCGCGAGCAGGTCGCGCAGGTCGCCGCGATCTCCGCTGCCGATCCTGAGGTCGGAGCCATGATCTCCGAGGCGATCGAGCGCGTCGGCAAGGACGGCGTGATCACGGTGGAGGAGTCCCAGACCTTCGGGATGGAGATCGACCTTGTCGAGGGCATGCGCTTCGACAAGGGCTACATCTCGCCGTACTTCGCCACCGACACCGAGGCCATGACCGCGATCCTCGACGACCCGTACATTCTGCTGGTCAGCTCGAAGATCTCGTCGGTGCGTGAGCTGTTGCCGGTGCTCGAGAAGGTGATGCAAGCGGGCAAGCCGCTCCTCATCATCGCAGAGGATGTCGAGGGCGAGGCGCTCGCGACGCTGGTCGTGAACAAGATCCGAGGCACCTTCCGGTCGGTCGCGGTCAAGGCTCCTGGCTTTGGTGAGCGCCGCAAGGCCATGCTGCAGGACATCGCGATCCTCACCGGTGGCCAGGTCATCTCCGAGGAGGTCGGGCTCAAGCTCGAGAACACGACGCTCGACCTGTTGGGTCGCGCGCGCCGCGTCGAGGTCACGAAGGACGAGACGACGATCATCGAGGGCGCGGGGAGCGACGCCGACATCAAGGGTCGGATCCAGCAGATCCGTAACGAGATCGAGGCGACGGACTCCGACTACGACCGCGAGAAGCTGCAGGAGCGTCTTGCCAAGCTGTCCGGCGGCGTCGCGATCATCAAGGTCGGCGCCGCGACCGAGGTGGAGCTCAAGGAGAAGAAGCACCGCATCGAGGACGCCGTCTCGACCACCAAGGCAGCGATCGAAGAGGGTGTCGTGCCCGGCGGTGGCGTGGCGTTGCTGCGTGCCCAGCGTGCGGTGCTCGACAAGGCAGAGAAGCTCGAGGGTGACGAGGCGACCGGTGCGAGGATCGTCGCCAAGGCGGTGGAGGAGCCGTTGCGGCAGATCGCGACCAACGCCGGCCTCGAAGGTGGGGTCGTGGTCGAGCGAGTCAAGGCACTCACCAACCCCAACGAGGGCTTGAACGCTGCGACCGGGACCTACGAGGATCTGGTGGCGGCCGGTGTCATCGACGCCGTGAAGGTCACCCGTTCGGCGCTGCAGAACGCGGCGTCCATTGCGGCGCTCTTCCTGACCACCGAGGCGGTCGTGGTCGACAAGCCGGAGCCCAAGCCGGCGGTCAACCCTGGCGCCGGGATGGAGGACTTCTAAGGGACGACGGCGTCGCCGGGTCGCATGCGGCAGGCGACGCACAGTCAAAGGGGAGCAGGCTTGCCTGCTCCCCTTTGATGCGTTGTGGGGCCTGTGCTGCTCGAGACCGGCGTGGTCGCAGGAGCCGAGCGGGAAACCTCGGACGTGGCAGAGCTGGGCTGGCTTCTGCGCTCTCACCTCGCGTGAAGGTGCGCCTGAGTTGTCCACAAGCTAAGGCGGTAGCATGGAAGAGGGCTCGGTCCCCGAGCGGGGGGATCCATTCGCTCAGGAAGGCGTGGTGGAGTGTGGTCGTTCGCTCGTTCGCGAGGATGGGGGCGCAGAACCCTGGCCACGATCACGTTGGGTGCCCTCGCTGCGAGCTGCTCGGCGAGCGGGCTCTCGTACGTCAGTCACGGCGACGCTGCAGGCGAGTCGGTCTACTACGCGATTCCTTCGGGTTGGCAGCGCTTTACGGTCCAGCAGGTCTTCCGGTCGGCCGATCCTCGTGCGAGTTCGACGACGCTTCGACAGGTCGAGCAGAGTCTCTGGGGCAACATCATCGTTGGCAAGCACGTCGCTGGCCTGTCTGCGGTCTCGAACGGCTTCAGCGAGGGGTTCCCATTCGGAATCGTGAAGGCGCAGGCGTTGACCTCCGCCGAGCAGGATTCGTTCTCGTTGGCGACCTTGCGCACGCTGATCCTCCAGCAGGATCCCTTCAATCCGTCGTCGTCGATCGACCACTTCTCGGTCAAGGCCTACCAGACGTTCGTGCGCAAGGGCGGGTTCCGGGGTTCTGAGATGACCGTGGAAGAGCGCGTCGGTACGAGCTCGCCGATCGAACTCGAGCAGATCGCCGAGGTGAATCCCTCGACGACGTGGGCCTATGTCCTCGGGGTGGGATGTGACGTCGCGTGCTTTGCACGCAATGCAGGTGTGATCGACTCAATCATTCGTTCCTTTGGAGTGGAGGCAACACCATGACCGAGTCCACCGGGGCCAGGCGGCATGCTGCGCGGCCGGGCTGCCGACCTCCGCAGTCGCTGTGGGACCGCTTGAAGTTCCTCGTCGTCCTCGCGGTGCTCATCGCCTGGGTGACGGCGACAAAGACGAACGCGAATCCGCTCGAACCGGTGGGCGTCGCGCTTGCGAGCACCCTTCAGAGCGATTGGTGGCTCACCGTACTCGTGGTCCTCGAGGTGGTGCGCCAGGTGAACGTGCTGGCGTTGGAGCGCTCGTCGTCCTGGAACCAGGCGTGGGAAGAAGCCGTCGTCCGACCGATCCAGCGCCTCGGCCACGGCCGCGACGATTGGACGCGCTATCGCATCGCGCGAGCTGCGAAGATCATCGTTCTCCTTGCGCTGGTGTCGGTCGTGCTGGCAGCCCACTACCACGTCTCGCCCCTGTTCGCGCTGTTCGTCGTGCCGGGCATGGTGATGAACTCGCTCCCGACGATCATCGAGATCGGGGTCTATCTGCTCATCGGGGTTGGCTCCTTCGTCGCGATCTTTTGGTATCTCTCCAAGGGCGGCTACGAGGTCTACTTCCCTGGCGACGTCAAGACGCGCTTTAGCGACGTCTGGGGCCAAGACGCGGTACTCGACCGGATCAAGGAGAACCTGATCTTCCTGACCGATCCCGAGCGCATCGAGGAGAAGGGTGGCTACGTCCCGACCGGTATCTTGCTGTGGGGCCCGCCTGGCACCGGCAAGACCCTGATCGCCGAGGCGGTCGCCGGCGAGACCCAAGTGCCGTTCGTCTTCGTCGAGCCCGGTGCCTTCGCGAACATGTTCATCGGGGTCGGTATTTTGAAGGTCAAGTCGATCTTCCGTCGTCTGCGCAAGCTCGCGGTGCGCTATGGCGGGGTCGTCGCCTTCTTCGACGAGGCGGACTCGCTTGGTTCGCGAGGCGCCATCGCTGGTGCCGATGGCAGATTCCGCTTCGCGGGTTCGCCGATCCTCGGTGATGCGCCCACGTGCCATGGTGGCACCTACTTCGATCCGGCGACCCAGCAGGTGCTCTTCGAGGAGGAACTTCGTCGTGCTCGTGCGAGTGCGCCGGAGCCTCGCGCGCAAGGCCGATCGGTCTGGCGCTACGTAGTGCCGGGGTTTGGCGGCATGGACGGGACGCTCCAAGCCCTTCTGACGGAGCTGTCGGGCTTGCAGAAGCCACGTGGGTTCTGGAACAGGGTCGTTCGGCGCGCGCTCGGGCTCAAGCCAAAGGAACCGCCGAAGTACCGGATTCTCACCATCCTCGCAACCAACCTTCCAGACGTGCTCGACGAGGCGCTGCTCCGCCCCGGTCGGATCGACCGCATCTACAAGGTGGGCTATCCGTCCAAGGAGGGTCGCATCAGGACGTTCCAGGGCTACTTGGCCAAGGTCCACCACGCTCTCTCGGACGAGGACATCGACCGGCTCGCCACCATGACTCCGTACTTGTCGGGAGCCGCCATCAAGGACATGGTGAACGAGGCGCTGATTATCGCGATCCGAGAGGGCCGCGAGGTCATCGAGTGGCCGGACATGATCCGTGCGAAGCAGATCAAGACCTTCGGTCTGCCCGAAGACGTCGAGTACGTCGAGCGCGAGCGGCACGCCGTCGCCGTCCACGAGGCGTGCCATGCGGTAACGGCGGTTGTCGTGCGGCGTAATTCGGTGATCGACATCGCCACCATCGAGAAGGGTTCGAACTTCCTCGGACTCGTGTCCTACTTGCCCAAGGAGGAGCGATTCACCCGGTGGCGCTCTGAGTTCGAAGCGGACATCATGGTGGGTCTGGCATCGCTCGCTGGCGAGCGCGCCTTCTTCGGCGGCGACAACACCTCGGGCGTCTCGGGCGATCTCTTCAGCGCCTCGAGGCTCGCGGCCCTGATGGACACGTCGTGGGGTATGGGCGACACCATTCTCCAGCTGGATGCGGTTCGCGACCTCGGCATCGGCGGCTACGGGCCGCAGCGCCGGAGAGTCGGGCCTGCGGACGACCCTCGCAAAGGGGGCATCGGCGATCGTGTCGAGCGGCGACTCGAGGCCCTCTACGAGCGCGTGGCCCAGATCGTCGAGGAGCACCGCTACGACATCCTCGCCGTCGCTCATGCTCTCGAGACTCAGAAGACGATCACCGGTGACGACATCCTCGCGATCATGGAGCGCCGTCAGGGGTTGCTCATCGATGGAACGGTCTACGCAGACCCGTCCATGCGTGCGCAGATCGAGGCGTACCACGACGCTGTGGCTCGGGCGCATCGGCTCCAGGAGTCGCAACCCATGACGGTCCCGCTACCGGCAGGGAGCGCCCTCGGCGCTGGCACGATCGCTGATCGACGCGAGGCTGCGATGCGCCATCGCGCGCTCACGAGTGAGCATGATGGAGACCAATCATGAGTGACAGCACTGAGGTGATGGGTTCGGACGAGGTCGGCGGCTCGCAGGTGCGAACCGGCCTCGGCGTGCTGCATCTGTTCGCCAATCCAGGTCCCGGTTACGCCGCCGAGGAGGCACTGCGCGAACTCAAGCAGTGCGAGACTGCGGGGGCACAGGTGATGACGGCCAGTCTGCTCGGTCACCATGCGCAGGTCGCCGTCATGGCCCTCCACCAGGACTTTGCGGTCTTGCGTGACCTGCAGGCCGGCCTGTCGCGAGCGGGGCTCACGCTCGTCGATTCCTTCGTCTCCATCACGGAGGTCTCCGAGTACTCACAGCACTTGCCGGAGGACCGCAAGCGTCCGCGCCTCTACCCGGTGTTGCCGCCAGAGGGCTTTCCGAACTGGTGCTTCTACCCCATGGCGAAGCGTCGGGGCGACGCCTTCAATTGGTACGCGCTGCCGTATGCAGAGCGCGAGCGGCTCATGTATGGACACGGGGCGTCGGGGCGCAAGTTCTCGGGACGAGTCATCCAACTGGTGACGGGTGCCACCGGACTCACCGACTGGGAGTGGGGTGTGACGTTGTTCGCGAAACGACCGGACGACATCAAGGACGTCGTCTACACATTGCGCTACGACGAGGCGTCGGCCTACTACGGCGAGTTTGGTCGCTTCTACGTCGGGTTTCTCGCCGATCCAGCGGAGGTCCTCGCTCGGCCCTAGGAGTCCCCTGAACAACTCCTCCACGTAGGGCGGCTACGGGAAGCGCTTCCCTCCGCCTGTCAAGCGCCATTTGCCCAGCTCAGCTAGACTTTTTGCATGCTGGGCACCGAATCAGACCAGGCACACCTCACCGCGACGGAGGCCTTCTGCTCCTCGCTCATCGAGCCAGGGTCCATCTACGCCTTCCTCGCCGAGCACCGCAGAGAGCTCTTCCCCGACGAGCGCTTCCGCCATCTCTACCCCTCCACGACCGGCAGACCCTCCATCCCCGCCTCGAGGGTGCTCGCGGTCATGGTGCTCCAGGTGCTCGAGGGGCTCTCGGACACCGAGGCGACAGAGCAGGTCCGCTACAACCTCCGCTGGAAGTACGCCCTTGGTCTTGATCTCGAGGACCCAGGCTTTCACCCCACGGTGCTCACCTACTGGCGCAGGCGCATCGCCACCTCCGAGACCCCAAGACTCATCGGCGAGCTCGTGGCCGAGGTGATCGGTGCCACGGGGGTGCTCAAGGGCAAGACGAAGCGCGTCGTCGACTCCACCGTGCTCGCCGATGCGGTTGCCACCCAAGACACCATGACCCAACTTGTCGCCCAGATCAACCGGGTACGCAGGCTGATCCCCGAACTACGCGAAATTCCTCTGTCACCAGCGATCGACTACACCCGCGCAAAGCCTGCCATCGACTATCGGGACGAAGAGGCAGTGGTGCGCACGGTGAGTGCCCTCGTCGCCGATGCCACTGCCCACCTCGCCCATGCAGAGAAGCTCGCATCCCTCACCGAGCCACAGACCGAAGCCCTTGGTCTCCTTGGGCTCGTGGCGGGCCAAGACGTGGAGTGTGTCGATGCCAAGGAAGGTCGCTGGCGCATCGCGAGGCGGGTAGCCACAGACAGGGTCATCTCCACCGTGGACCCTGACGCTCGCCACGTCCACAAGTCACGTGCCCGTGCCATCGATGGCTACAAGGGCCACGTGGCCGTCGAGCCAGACAGTGGCATCGTCACCGCTGCGACCATCACGAAGGGCACCGTGCCGGACGCAGCAGTGGCGAGCGAGCTCCTTCGTGACGAGGACGGCCCGCGCACGGTCTATGGCGACAGCGCCTATGCCACGAGCGAGGTCTCCAACGAGCTCGCCGCTCGTGGCCACGACGAGGTGATCAAGCCTCGGCCCCTTGCCATGGCGGTCCCTGGTGGCTTTACCATCGATGACTTCGTCGTCGAGGAGGGATGGGTCAGCTGTCCCCAAGGACACCGAGTACCCATCTCCGCCAAGGGTCGTGCTTCCTTTGTCAAGCACTGCACCGGCTGTCCGCTCCGGGATCGCTGCACGCGCTCGAAGCGAGGACGGGTCCTCACCTTCACCCCTGCCACCTGGCACGCAATCAGCCAGCGGGCGCACTTTGGGGACCCTGCCGTTCGTCTCGACTATCAGCGCACCCGACCGAACGTCGAGCGGATCCACGCACAGCTCAAACGCAAGCTCTCCGGCGCGAGGCTGCGCTACCTGGGGCTCGTGCGCAACCGACTCCACTTCGAGCTGCTCTGTGCCACCTGGAACCTGAAGGTGCTCCTTCGCCTGGGGCTCACCCGGGTGGGTGGTGGCTGGGTGCTTGCCACCTGAGAGGCGCTCGGGTCCTCTCCTCCTCGCCCCACAGGAGGGGCGAGGAGGAGAGGGTGAGGAGCGAGATGGGAACGGGTCAGCTGGGCTCGTTCCCGGGCTGGGTGGGCGTGCTCAGCCACCACCAGGGAGGGGCTTGTTCAGAGGGCTCCTAGGTGTCCGCGGCCTAGGCTCGTCGGGGTGCGAACCTCTACTGAGCTGCGCGCGCTGACGGCGTGGTTCGAGCGGCAGGAACGGGTCGTGGTTCTGCTCTCGGGAGGCGTGGACTCCGGAGTGCTCGCGGTGGCCGGCACCCGCGCGATTGGCGATCAAGCCGTTGCCGTCACCGGCCGGTCGGCCTCGCTCGCCGCCGACGAGCGCGACGCCATCGCCCGGCTGGTCTTGGAGAACGGCATCTGTCATGTCGAGGTCGCGACACACGAGGGCGAGGACCCCGCCTACGTTCGCAACGACCGGATGCGGTGCTACGTCTGTAAGACCCACCTGTTCCGAGCGGCTGGGCCGGTAGCCGAGGAGCGCCGTGCCGTCATGGTGACGGGTGCGCACGTGGACGATCTCGGCGACTGGCGCCCAGGCATGCTCGCTGCCGAGGAGGCTGGGGTGCGCGCGCCGTTCTTGGAGCTCGGCGTCAACAAGGCATCCATTCGTAGCCTTGCGAGGGAGCTCGGTGTCGACTGGCTCGCGGACAAGCCGGCTGCCGCCTGCCTCGCGTCGCGCATCCCGACAGGGACGCCGGTGACGCCTCGTCGTCTGAGCCAGGTGGAGCGTTTCGAAGCCGCGTTGCACCGCCTCGGTATCGTCGATGTACGTGTGCGCCACCATGGCGATACGGCGCGGATCCAGGTGCCACGAGCGCTCGCAGCGGCGGTGTTGGCGCACGCCGAGGAGCTCACCGAGCTCGGCTCGCGCCTTGGCTTCACGTACACTACGCTCGATCTCGCCGACCTTCGTGGGCGTCAGCACTCGGTGGGTCCGGTAGGTTCGGAGGAGGCGGGATGGCTCGGTTCAAGGCGAAGCTCTGGTACGAGGGCGAGCTGATCAACGAACCCGTGATCGCCACGTTGGCGAGGGATCACGGTGTCATCGCGAACATTCGACGGGCGAACGTGGAAGACGACAGTGGCTGGATCGTCTGTGAGCTCGAAGGGAACCCCGACAATTTGGAGCAGGCGATCGAGTGGCTCCGCGGTGTCGGTGTCGACGTCGAGCTGGTCGGCGACGTGGTCGAGAGCTGATCGCGATGGACCACAAGGCTGATGCTCTTCCGTTTGCTCGCGCGAGCGCTGCCTATCTCGAGGCGTTGCTCGACGCACTCCCGGCCTTCATGGTGCGCCTCGGCAACGAGCTCGCGCGTGAGGGCGAGTGTGAGTTGACGTGGCTGGATGCACTCGAGGAGCACGTGGCGAACGAGCTGACCGCCCTGCTCGGCGCACCCGTCGAGGAGCAGGCCGAGCCGCCCATCGGCTTGGTGCGTCGTCTCGTGCTCGAGTCGGTGCGAGCCCACGTCGAGCGACCGAACGTCGAGCGACTCGAGCGCCGCGGCCTCCTGCCGCGCAGCGCGGTCGACATTTCGCCAGACCTCGCCGCGATTCAGGTGCAGTGGGGTCGAGCGAAGGCCGAGTCGCTGGGTGTCGTGTCGAAGGACGCACGTCTGAGCTGAGCGACCTCGCGGCTGGCGCGTGGGGCTGCCGGTTCGTCCTGCGCGGTGCCCGGGGCACGGCGAACGCAGCCGCGGTCGAGCTGCCGGATCGTCGGTGATGGAGATCGTCGGTGATCGAGCGGGTGGCTCTAGTCTCCGCTTCGCGGATCGACCCACCCGAGCCGCGAGATACGAGCACGCGGCTCGTAGAAGAGGCAGCCGTCAGGGCAGTCGAAGGGCAGTGTGCGCGCGGCGTCGACTCGGCATCGCTCGAGGCGGTCTCCGCTCGGGAGCGTTTTGACGAGGTAGTGCTTGCAGGTCACCTGCGCGGCCACGGCTCGAGCGTAGCATGGGATGTGACGAGTGACCGTGCGCGGACAGAGGGGTGCCCTCATGGAGCTTGAGCGACGCGATCTCGAGGTGGCGCTCCTCGAGATCGAGAGCATTGCGCGGACGGGACTCGCGTTCACGAGTTCTGGGTACGAGCGCGAGCGCTACGAGGAGATCTTGCGAGTCGTGGTGAGACTCCGCAACGCGGAAGCCCCTATCGGGGAGCCCGAGGACGAGACCGTCGGTGCGCTCATCAGGGGAGTCGCCGAGGGTGTCGCCGGCTACGTCACGCCCAAGTGTGCGGTCGGGGCGGTCGTCGTCGACGACTCGAACCGCATGCTGCTCATCCAGCGAGCCGACTCGGGTGTGTGGCTCTATCCGACGGGTTGGGCCGACGTCGGCTACTCCGCGGCCGAAGTCGTCGTGAAGGAGGTCTTCGAGGAGACCGGCATCGAGGTCGTGCCCGAGGCGATCCTCGGTCAGATCGACGGCCTGCGGCGTGGCTTCACCAGGGTCGCGATGTATTCGACCATCTTCTTGTGTCGTCCGGTCGGCGGGACGCTTCGGGCGCATCCGCTCGAGGTGCGTGCGGTGCGGTGGTTCGAACGTGAGGAGCTCCCCGAGAACGTGGCTGCGCTGATGCGGCTCCCGTGGCTCGAGCGCGCCTTTCATCGAGACGAACCGCTGACCCGCGCGTGGGCCGCCTACTTCGATCCGCCTCGGCCCGGACGCGTCGACGGCGTCACTCCGCGTTGAAACGACGGAGGTACTGTTGTGCCTCCCAGGAGATCCGCTCGGCCGATCGGCGCGTTCGTTGATCGATCTCGTAGGAGTGCTCAAGCGATCCGACGTAGGAGACGAGTTCTGGATCGTCGCTGACGTACTGGTCGATTTCGGCCGCCGTCCGCGCGATGAGGAGGTCGAGCTCCGGCGTGGGATCGAGATCCAGGTCGAGCGCGGTGGTGGTGGCTTGCGCCAGCGCGAGGGCCGCCGGATAGGCCGGAAACTGTGCCAGGTAGTGAGGGACTTCCGCCCAGATCGAGGTCACGTCGACCCCCGAACTTTGCAGCACGCCCTGGGCAACACTCAAGAATCCGGTCGGACCTTCGTAGTGCGAGGGCAGCAGATCGAGCTTGCGTGCAAGTTCCGGACGAGTCGAGAATCCCACGAGCGCAACTGGGCGCGTGTGTGGAGTGCCCGCGAGCAACGCTCCAAGCGTGACCACGTGCTGGATCGCGAGTCCTTGTGCAACCTCGGCAATCTGGCTGGCGAGCGCCTTCCATCGCAGTTGCGGCTCCGGTCCGGCCAGGGAGAAGATCGCGGGACCGCGTTGGCGAGCCGGGCCCCGGAGGACGAGGGTCCCCCATTGGATGCCGTGCACCCCACGCTCGTCGATCTCGACGAGCGGACGCACCGCAGTGAAGTCGTAGAGCTCGTCGGGGTCGACGTGAGCGTAGGGGACGAGCCCCGCGAGTCGTTCGAGTGTGGACGCTGCGGTGGACGCAGCTTCGCCAGCGTCGGTCCAACCGGACAACGCCAAGATGAGCGCCGCTGGCCTGCGGCGCTGACGAACGCGGCGGTGCCAGGCGAACTCCACCATTGACTCCCATGCTAGTCGTCCTCATCCTCGCGGTTCGAGGGATCGCGTCGGCGCTCCTAGGCTGGCGGCGATGATCGCGTCGCCATCGGCCGTCGTGGTTCGCGAGGCCACCACCGTCGAGCCCGGCATGCTCGCCGTGGTCAACCACCTCGTTCGACAGCTGTCGACCACGGCTGCACCGTTGACCGAGGCCGATCTCGAACGGGTCGTGTCCTCAGAGGCGACGCGTCTCCTCCTTGCGTGGGCTGGCGAGGACGTCGTCGGTATGACCACGCTCGTGCTGGTACCGATCCCGACCGGACTGCGGGCGATCATCGAGGACGTCGTGGTCGACGAGCGAGGACGTGGCCACGGGGTAGGACGCGCGCTCGTGACCAGAGCGCTCGCACTGGCCGAGGAGGCCGGGGCGACCACCGTGGACCTGACGTCGCGGCCCACGCGGGTGGCTGCGCATGCGCTCTATCGGTCGGTCGGGTTTGTGGAGCGCGACACCGCTGTGTACCGTTATCGGTTGGGGGGTCGGAGTGTCACCGAATCGGTGGCGTCCGACCCTTCAGTTTCGACTGAGTAGGAAGGTGGGTCGCAATGCCTGAGTCGATCACCATCACGGACAACCGCACCGGCGTGTCCGTCGAGATCCCCATCGTGGACGGTACGGTTTCGGCGGCCGATTGGAGCAAGGCGCTGCCGGGCATCTGGTTCCTCGATCCCGCACTGGTATCGACCGCGATGGCCGAGAGCGCGATCACGTACCTCGATGGCGAGGCGGGGATTCTGCGCTATCGGGGCTATCCGATCGAGCAGCTCGCCGAACGCTCGACCTATCTGGAGGTGGCGTACCTGCTGCTCCACGGCGAATTGCCGACCGCGAGCGAGCTCGAGACGTGGGTCGACGAGATCACGCACCACACCTTCATCCACGAGAACGTTCGCAAGCGCTTCCTCGAGGGATTCCACTACGACGCCCACCCCATGGGCATCTTGGTCTCGGCGGTCGCCGCGCTCTCGACGTTCTACCTGGACGCCAAGGACATCTTCGATCCCGATGCCAGACATCGACAGATCATTCGTCTGATCGCCAAGATGCCAACCCTCGCTGCGGCTGCCTATCGATTCTCGCAAGGGATGCCGTTCGTCTATCCGGACAACTCGCTGTCGTTCCCGGCGAACTTCCTGTCGATGATGTGGAAGATCGCCGAGCCTCGCTACGAGGCAGATCCGCGTCTCATTCGAGCGATCGACGTGCTGTTCATCCTCCACGCCGACCACGAGCAGAACTGCTCGACCACGGCGATGCGCGTCACGGGCTCAGCGCACTCTGACCCCTACTCATCCGCGGCAGCGGCCTGCGCGGCGCTCTATGGTCCGCGGCATGGCGGCGCCAACGAGGCCGTCGTACGCATGCTGACGGAGATCGGCTCGATCGACAATGTGCCCGCGTTCGTCGAATCCATCAAGCGTGGCCATGGCATCCTCCAGGGCTTCGGGCATCGGGTGTACAAGAATTACGATCCTCGCGCGCGCATCATCAAGGAAGTCGCCTACGACGTGTTCGAGGTCACGGGGAAGAACCCACTCCTCGATATCGCCCTGAAGCTCGAGGAGGTCGCGCTCTCCGATGAGTACTTCATCTCGCGCAAGCTCTATCCGAACGTGGACTTCTACTCGGGCCTGATCTACCAAGCCATGGGTTTCCCCGTGGAGATGTTCCCGGTGCTGTTTGCGATCCCTCGTATGTCGGGGTGGCTTGCACACTGGAACGAACTGCTCGATCAAGACGCCAAGATCGTGCGCCCTCGCCAGCGCTACATCGGCGCTCCGAAGCGCGACTACGTTCCGGTCGAGCAGCGCTGACATCGGCGTCGGGTGCGCGCGGCAGACCGCTTCAGCGCACCCGACGGATCAGCCCCTCTTGTATGACGGTAAGGAGCCGCCGGCCGGCTTGGTCGTACATGGCGCCTTCGGCCAATCCTCGGCCCTGCTGGGAGGTAGGGCTCACGGTGTCGTAGAGGAACCACTGGTCGGCGCGGCCCTCGCGATGAAACCACATCGCGTGGTCGAGCGAGGCACCGAAGATGGTGCCGTCGAACCAGGTCAACCCGTGCGGGATGAGGGCGGTATCGAGCAGCGTCATGTCGGAGGCGTAGGCGAACAGGCACGCGTGCAGCAAGGGGTCGTCGGGGACGTTCCCGTCGGCACGGAGCCAGATCCGTTGGACTGGCTCGCGGGACCCCTCGGCTCGGGCGAGTGGCGGCAACGTGACGAAGCGAATGTCGAAGGGCCGCGGCCGGTCGAGCCATTCCCGTACCTGCGAGGACCACGGCTCGAGCTGCTGCTCCAGCGTCCCGACGGCGCTGGGATCAGGTACCTCTGGCATCGAGAGCTGGTGCTCGAGGCCCTCTTCGGGGACCTGGAACGACGCGGAAAGGGCGAAGATGGCACGACCGTGCTGGATGGCGATGGCTCGGCGTGTCGAGAAGCTCCCACCATCGCGAATGCGCTCGACCTCGTAGAGGATCGGTGTGTTCGGATCTCCGGGCCGAATGAAATAGGCGTGGAGGGAATGGACCCTTCGATCACGCTCGACTGTGCGACCAGCCGCGACGAGTGCCTGTGCAGCAACCTGACCGCCGAAGACGCGCTGTCGGTCCTCCTTCGGGCTCTGTCCACGAAAGATATTGACCTCGATCGGCTCGAGATCGAGCAGGTCAAGGACCGCTTCCAAAGCCTCGCTCATGAACGATCCCTTCGATGCGATCGATGTACGATCACGCGTCGCCGACGACGGGCTACTCGATGGTAGGCTAGCCGCGTGCGCTCCCTCGTACTCCACCTCAATGACGCGATCACCGCTCGGTTTGGTCCGGCGTCGGTCAAGTACGCCGTGACCTCGGTCATTTCCGTGCTGATTACTCAGGCGATCCTGTTCTTGCTCTTTGGTGTGATGCGCGTGTTTTCCGCCGTGACCTCCAACGTGGTCGCGACGGCCGTTGCGGCCATCCCTTCGTACTACCTCAACCGTCGCTGGGCTTGGGGCAAGTCGGGACGCTCACACCTCCTGAAGGAGGTCATCCCGTTCTGGGCACTGGCCTTCATCGGGCTGTGGGTTTCGATCGAGACCGTCGCGTGGACGCAGGCTCGCGCCTCGGCGGCCCACGTTGGTCACCTGACCGATGCCGTGCTCATCAACCTCGCATCACTCGTCGCCTTCGGCGTCGTGTGGGTCGGCAAGTACGTGATCTTCAGCCGGTTCATGTTTGGGACTCCCCGGGTCCCGGACCCTGTCGCTTGATGCGCGCGCCGACCGATCGTGGGGTGGACGCCACGCGATCCGCAGCCAAGGGGCGCGACGAACGCGCTGAGGCTGCGGCGAGGGCGCATCACCTTCGTCTGACCAAGCCGGCAGGCTCACTCGGCGTGCTCGAAGACCTCGGCGCCCAGCTTGCCGGCATCGCTGGGGTCGACCCCCCGCCGGTGCCGCGCCGTCCTGCTATCGTCGTCGCGGCGTGCGATCATGGCGTCGTCGACGAGGGCGTGACCCCCTGGCCGAGGGACGTCACGGCGCAGATGGTCGCGAACTTCCTCGCTGGAGGCGCTGCCATCAGCGTGCTGGCGCGCGAGGTCGGCGCGTCGGTGGTGGTGGTGGATGCTGGTGTTGCGACGGAGCTGGAGCGCCACCCAGCTCTCCTCGACGTCGCACGACGGCGCGTGACGGGCAACATCGCCCAAGAAGCCGCACTCGATCTCGATGACGCTCGCGCACTGGTCGAGGCTGGCCGCGCGCTGGTGTCGAGCCTGCACGCCTACGGCATCGACCTGGTTGCCACCGGCGACATGGGCATCGGCAACACGACGCCGAGCGCTGCGGTGATCGCGGCGCTGACGGGCAGGCCACCCGCTGCGGTCACGGGTCGTGGAACCGGCATCGACGATGCGCAACTGGCTCGCAAGATCGAGGTCATCGAGCGGTCCCTCGCACGATCCGGCCCGCCCACGGATCCCATGAGCGTCTTGGCGGAGCTCGGCGGTGGCGAGATCGCAGTCATCGCTGGCGTAGTGCTCGGCGCGATGGATGTGCGGATCCCGGTGGTGGTCGATGGGGTGATCTCGCTCGCTGGCACGCTGGTCGCGGCAGGGATTGATCCCGTGGCGGCTGACTTTGTGATCGCCGGGCATCGATCGGTCGAACCCGGCGCAACGGCGGCACTCGAGCATCTCGGTCTGCGTCCCCTGCTCGATCTGGATTTGCGTCTCGGTGAGGGCTCGGGTGCGGCGCTGGCGATCCCGCTGGTGCGGTCCGCGGCGCGCATCCTCGCGGAGATGGCGACCTTTGATGCGGCCGGGGTGGCCGAGCGGTCGGAGGCCTGACGGCGCGGTCAGTTGTCTCGGCTGATCGTCGCTCGAGCAGCGTCGCGTCCGCTCGCGATGCACGTCGGGATGCCGCTCCCGCGACGCCACGCGCCGGCGAGCGCCACGGTCGAGCCCAGTGCGTCGCGCAGTTCGCGATCGATTCGCTCCACGAGATCGAGATGCCACGGCGCGAAGTGAGGGAAGGCGTTCGTCCATCTCGCGAGTCGGGCATCGCGGATCTCGAGGGTCGCCTCGAGGATGCCCTCGGCCTCGGCGACGAGATCGTCGCGCAGGCGATCGTCGTCCCGATCGAGCGGGCGCACGTCGTGGAGGTTGCCCGCCGACACGCGGAGCAACGCGTCGTCCCCTGCCCAGTGCGGCCACTTCTCGGACGCCAGCGAGACGGCGGTGGTCATGAGACCCTCGCGTCGGTCGACGAGCACCCCCGCGACGCCCTTGAGCGACGGCGCGAGCGTCGGCGCGATCGAGAGGGCCAGGACGCTGACGGATGCGTAGCGAATCCCGCGAAGCAGGAGGCTGGCTTCGGGCGCTGAGGCCGCAAGGATCTCGGCCGCACGGAAGGCCGGTACAGCGAGGACGACGGCATCAGCGCTGAACGAGCTGCCGTCGGAGGTGGTGACGGCGGTGCCGTGAGGGGCCGGAGCGAGTTCGGTGACCGAGGTGGAGGAGCGCACATCGACGCCGAGGTCCACGAGGACCTGCGCTACGGCGTCCACGAGGGTGGAGAGGCCTCCAGAAGGGGCGACGAACGCAGGGCGCGTCGGTCGGGAGGGGGCTGGTGCTGGTGGGCCGCTGGGCGGCATCGAGAGGATGCTGGGTGCGCTCACCCGGGCGCTCAGGCCCACGATGGTGTTGGCGTTGATTCCCCCGACGAGTGGCTCGATGTGTCGTTCGCTCCAGGTTCGCCCCCAACGCCACGCTGCGAGTCGACCGAGGTCGTCGGTCTCGTGGCCACGCCGGGATCGCGCGATCACACCCCACGCGGCGCGAAGGCGAGTGATGGGACCGACGAGATCCGAGCTGAGCGCACGTTCGAGGTTCGGTGGTGCGCCGAGCACGAGGCCTGGAGGGATGGGGCGGCGCGCACCTCGCGACCAGAGCAGAGCTCGGCTGGCTGTGGGAGCCACGAGGTCGAGTCCGAGCGAGTCGACGAGTTCGAGGGCACTCGGTGTGCGAGTGAGGAGCGAATCAGGGCCGAGTTCGACGAGCGAGCCGCCGACGTGTGAGGTCAGGAGCTTGCCCCCGAGCCGGTCGGAGGACTCGAGGAGCATGACGGATGCACCGTGGCGCGCCGCCTCCCATGCAGCCGCAAGTCCGCTGATGCCTCCCCCGACGACGATGACGTTCACGAAGTCGCCTCCAGCGCGTTCGTCCGCAGCCGGGTGCCCTCGTCGTGCACGAGGTCGACGACGCGGGCGAGAACGTCGGGATCGGATTCGGGCAGGACGCCATGGCCGAGATTGAAGACATAGCCAGGCGCGGGAGCCGAGGCGGTGAGGACCGCTCGTGCCTCGGCGAGGACGACATCGACGGGGGCCAAGACATATGCGGGGTCGAGGTTCCCCTGGAGTGCGAGCCGGCTCCCGTGGCGAGTCGCGAACCCTTCGAGGTCAACGCGCCAGTCGATCCCGACGGCGTCGAAGCCGAGTTCGCAGATGTCGGCCTCGAGGTGCGCCGTGCCGACCGAGAAGTAGATGGACGGAACGCCGAGCTCGCCGATGACGGCTGCGAGGCGCCGGAGGTGGCGGGCGACGTGGTCCCGAAAGGCTGGTCCGGACAGGGCTCCGGCCCAGGAGTCGAAGATCTGGACCGCACTTGCGCCCGCCTCGACTTGGACGGCGATACTGGCCGCAGCGATGTCGGTCAGGCGCTCGAGGAGGGCGGCGAACAGGCCGGCATCGGCGAGCATCAGCCGCTTTGTGGCGCTGTAGTCACGCGAGGGGCGACCTTCGATGAGGTAGCTCGCCACGGTGAAGGGTCCGCCGGCGAACCCGATCAGCGGCACGGGGGAGGCGGCGGTGACGAGCCGGACCGTTGACGCCATGGCCTCGAGCGCTTCGGGGTGGAACCGGTCGAGACGTGCAAGGTCGCTGCGTGCACGGATCGGCGGGTCGAACGTCGGACCTAGGCCCGGCACGATGTCCACCCCGACCCCTGCTGCGGCGAGCGGTGCCATGATGTCGCTGTACAGAATGGCCGCATCGACGTGGTAGCGCTCGACGGGCTGCAGGGTGATCGTCGCGGCCAGTTCGGGATCCTCGAGGACCGTGAGGATGGACTCCACGCCGCGCACTGCGCGGTACTCGGGGAGGGAGCGACCAGCCTGGCGCATGAACCAAACGGGAACGTGGTGACCGGGCCGACGGGCAAGCGCCGCGAGGAGCGCTGGCTCAGGTGAGTGCACGGGTGAGGCCATAGACTGAAGTGCTCCCGAGTCTAGGAGGGTGGGGCCGCGTGGTCGACGAGGCGTTCGAAGAGGAGCGGCGCTTCGTCGAGCTGGCCTATCGGCGGCTTGGCGCGGTTCGGGGAGGGGTCGAGCGCTCGCTCGAAGAGGCGCTCGCCCAGGAGCGTGGTGGTACGCACCAGGCTCGGCTCGAGCGAGACGTCTTCGTGGAGAATGCGCTGCGTCGACTCGAGGCCCTCGAACTTGGTGACCACGCCTTGGTCTTCGGACGACTCGACCGCGACGACGAGGAGCGGTTCCACATTGGACGGGTCTCCCTGTCGGACGAGCACGGCGATCCACTCGTCGTCGACTGGCGCGCTCCGGTCGCCGAACCGTTCTACCGAGCGACGGCACAGGTGCCGATGGGCGTGGAGCGTCGGTGGCACCTCGCGGTGGAACACGGCGAGCTGCGTCGGCTCGAGCTCGAGGTGTTGTCGGGGCGTGGCAGCGAGGATGTGACTGCCGGACCGACCGCGCTCTACGCAGCGCTCGAGCGACCGCGCGGAGCTCAGATGGTCGACATCGTCGCTACGATCCAAGCCGACCAGGACGAACTCATTCGACGACCTCTTGGCCACGCGCTCTTGGTGGAAGGCTCGCCAGGCACCGGCAAGACCGCCGTCGCGCTGCATCGAGCGGCGTACCTGCTCTACACCTATCGGTGGCGGCTCGAACACCAGGGGCTGCTCGTGGTCGGACCGACCCCTGGGTTCGTGCTCTACGTGCGCGACGTCTTGCCTTCGCTCGGCGAGAGTGGGGTCGAGCTGCGGTCATTGGCATCACTGCGACCGGGGACGCTTGTTGGCGATACGGACTCGACGCCCGAATCGCGCGCACTGCGAGGAAGCCCGCGCATGGTGAAGGTTCTGGCCAGGGCGGTTCGCGATCGTGAGCGTCCGCTCCGCCATCGTATCGAGATCCCGTTCGGATCTCGTGTGCTGACCGTGACGCCCGAGCTCTCACGTCGCGCGATCGCTGCGACTCGATCCGTGCGCGGGGGCCACAACCAGCGGCGTCGCTCGGTCGAAGATGCGCTCCTCGACGCGCTCGCACACGCGGTCCTCCAAGGCGGGCCGCTGATCAGGGAGGCGTGGGGTGGTGACGACCGAGTCGTGGCGCTGTTCGGTCCTGGGGCAGATTGGCCTCCCCGCTTCCCGGATGACTCGGACGAGGACATCGTGCGCGAAGTGCGCCAGGAGATCCGCCATCTCGAGGCCTTCCAGCGGGTGATGGCACGGCTGTGGCCCCGTCTGAGCGCCGAGGAGGTGCTCTATGACATGCGCGCGCGTCCAGCTCTGCTGGCATCGGCCACGCGTGGCGTCTTGAGTGCCGACGAGGCTGCTCTCCTTGCGCTCGAGCCGGGGGAGGATCCCTCTCGGCACGTGTGGGAGGTCGAGGACGTGCCGCTGCTCGACGAGCTCGACAGCCTGCTCGGCACCCACGAGGGGCGGGTCTTCGGACACGTCGTGGTCGACGAGGCCCAAGATGTGAGCCCGATGGCCGCTCGAGCCATACGCCGGCGGCTGTCGGGCTCATCGATCACACTCGTCGGAGACCGGGCGCAGTCGCTGGCCCCGTGGGGGGTCCAGCCGTGGAGCGCCGTCATCGAGCAGCTGCGCCTGAAGGATGTGTCGATCGAGCAGCTGCGCGTGAACTATCGCTCGCCTGCGCGTATCGGACGAGCGGTCGCTCGCCTCCGTGAGCGCATCCTCGGCGATGACCAAGGTGCCGAGGTCGTGCTCCGTCGGACCCCTGGGGCCGTGGAGCTGATCGACGATCTTGGCGAGAACGTGGTCGAGTTCGCGCTCGCTCGCGTGCGGACGCTCGCGAACGAGGTGCACTCCGTCGCACTCGTCCTCGACCCCTCCGTCGCCGAGAACACAGTGGGGGGTATCGGCTCGATTTTGTCTCGACTCGGCGACCTCGATACGATCAGAGTGACGGATGTGCCTGGGATTCGGGGGATGGAGTTCGACGCGGTAGTCGTGCTCGATGCGGCGGCCCTTGCGAAGGGACCGACGGGAGAGCGGTCGATCTACGTCGCGTTGACGCGAGCGACGCAGCACGTCGTGCTGTGTGCAGCAGCGTCGGCTCCCTCCTGGCTCCACGAGGCACTCGCAGATGGGTGAGGCTTGAGTGGGCTGGAGGGTGCGTTCATGGTCGAGGCGACGCTAGCTGGCGCGCCACGGCGGGAGCCGATCAGGTTCTCGAAACCGTCGTTGCTCGGTGTGGGCACGATGGTGTGGCTCGGATCCGAGCTGATGTTCTTCAGTGGCCTCTTCGCCGCCTACTTCACGATCCGAGCACACGTCGGCTCGCCGTGGCCACCCGCGGGCACGCACCTCGACACGGTGCAGTCGGCGATCTTCACCACGATCTTGCTGCTGTCGAGCGTCACCATGCAGAAGGCCTTGTTCGAGGCGGAGCACGATCGGCCCCGTGCGGCGATGTGGTGGGTGGCGCTCACCTTCGTCATGGGTGGGTCCTTCATCGCGAACCAGGCGGTGGAGTGGGCCACCTTGACCTTCGGTCCGCAGACCAATGCCTACGGGTCGCTGTTCTACGTGATGTCGGGGATCCACGGACTGCACGTGATCGTGGGCCTCGTCGCCATGTTGTTCTTGCTGCTGCGCCTGCGAGGCGTCAAGGGGGGACGTCGACATCTCCCTGGGTTCCAGGCGCTGTCGTACTACTGGCACTTCGTCGATGTGGTGTGGGTCGCGCTCTTTGCGTGCCTGTTCCTGGTGCACTAGGTGCGTCCGAGGAAGGGAGTGAACTCGGTGGGTTGGTTGAGCAAGGGTTCGCTGCGACGACCGCGCGTGCTGTCGGCGATCGCTGGTGTCGCCGGCCTTGGCACGCTCGCTGCCGTGGCCATGGTGGCGGCCCCGTCGACGGCACTGGCGCAGGCACCGAACTCCGGCGGCTCGTCGGGTGGTTCACCGATCGTGTACGTGAACCCTCCGAAGCGTCTGATTCCCGAGGGGCAAGCGCTCTTCGCTGAGGACTGTGAGACGTGCCACGGTGTGGACGCGCAAGGGTCGACGCGTGCGCCGAACTTGCAGGGCCTCGGAGCCGCCACGGTGGACTTCTGGATCACGACCGGCCGCATGCCGCTCGCCGATCCGACGACGCAGGCGATCGAGAAGCCGCCCCGCCTCACCAACCAGCAGGCCGAGGCGATCGCCTCGTACATCGTGTCGTTGGCGCCGGGGGGTCCTGGCATTCCGAGCGTCAATCTGAAGGCGGCCAACATATCCCGAGGTGAGTTCCTCTTCTCGGAGGATTGTGCCGCCTGTCACACGATCACGGGTGTGGGCGATGCCCTCGCGAACAACGTGTTCGCCCCGTCGCTCTATCCGGCCACCCCGACGCAAGTTGCCGAGGCGATTCGAACCGGCCCTGGCAACATGCCACGGTTCGGCCCCGGCACGCTGTCGAACCAGGAGGTCGCCGACGTGGTTCGCTACGTCGAGTACCTCCACGCGCCGAATGATCGCGGCGGCGCGGGTCTTGGTCATGTCGGGCCGGTCACGGAGGGACTCGTTGCGATCGTGTTCGGTTTGGGAGGGTTGATGGTCGCTGGCTATTGGATCGGCGGGAGGGCTCCTCGATGACCGTCTCGAGGACTGGTCCAACCTCCTCGACAGAGGAGACGCCAGAGCGTCGGCCGTTCGTCGAGCGGCTGATCGCCATCTCGTTCAGCTTGTCGGTGCTCGCCACTATCGGCTTGGGCGTGACCTACTGGCTCGGTGGACAGCCACAGGTCGAAGGCGCGTTGCTGTTCGTGGCGCTCGGTGGCATCGGCGTTGGTATCGTCGCGTGGGGCAAGTACCTCGTGCCCCAGGGTCCCTACGTGCAGGAGCGTCACGAGCTTCGCTCGGACGACGTCGAGCGCGAGGCGATGCATGCATCGCTGAGCCGAGGACTCAACCAGGTGCAGCGACGCTCGTTCTTGTTGAGGCTGCTCGGTGCGTCGGTTGGAGCCTTCGGGTTGATCAACCTCTTCCCGTTCCTTCGCTCTCTCGGCCCCGTCCCCGGGAAGTCCCTGTTCCTCACCGACTGGAAGGCAGGTTCACGGCTTGTGACGGCCAGTGGTCGTGTCGTCACGGTGAACGACCTCGAGGTCGGCGGGATGCTGACGGTGTTCCCCGAGGGTTGGGAGAACTCCCCGATGAACGCGATCGATCAGGTTGTGCTGGTTCGTCCAGCGACAACCGACCTCGTCACGCGGCCGGGCCGTGAGACGTGGGGGCCACAGGGGTATCTCGCGTTCTCGAAGGTGTGCACGCACGCAGGGTGCCCGGTGGGTCTCTACCAGGAACTCACCCAGCAGCTCCTCTGTCCGTGCCACCAGAGCTTGTTCGACGTCTTGACCGGGGCTACCAACGTCTTCGGGCCCGCGCCGCGACCCCTCCCACAGCTGCCGCTCTACATCGACAGCGAGGGTGTCCTTCGGGCGCAGGCCGGGTTCGACGAGCCCGTCGGTCCTGGGTTCTGGGAGCGTGGCGCATGAGTACGTTGGAGGAACGAGCGCTGCAAGCGGCGGACGAGATCGACGACCGCTTTGGCTCGGCACGGTTCGTCCGCAACTCGCTGAACAAGATCTTTCCGGATCACTGGTCGTTCATGCTGGGGGAGATCGCCCTCTACTCGTTCGTAGTCCTGATCTTCACGGGCGTGTTCCTCACCCTGTTCTACGTCCCGTCCACCCAGCAGGTGATCTACCACGGCTCGTACGCTCCGCTGCGCGGCCAGCGGATGTCAGAGGCCTACGCGTCGACGCTGAACATCTCGTTCAACGTCCGCGCGGGCCTCGTCATGCGCCAGATCCACCACTGGGCGGCTGATGTCTTCATCGCGGCCATCGTCGTGCACCTGTTGCGCATCTTCTTCACCGGGGCCTACCGCAAGCCACGCGAGATCAACTGGACCATCGGATTGACCCTGCTCGTGCTGTCGATCATCAACGGGTTCATCGGCTACTCGCTGCCCGATGACCTGATCTCCGGCACGGGCATCCGCATCGCGTTCTCGATCCTGCTCTCGATCCCGGTGGTCGGGAGCTATCTCGCCTTCTTCGTCTTCGGTGGGAACTATCCGGGAACCGCGATCATCCCGCGCTTCTTCATCATCCACGTGCTGATCCTTCCGGCTGCGATCGCGGGCTTGATCGGAGCGCACCTTGCGATCATGTGGCACCAGAAGCACACGCAGTACCCAGGGCGGGGCCGAACCAATCGCAACGTGGTCGGCATCGCGTTCTGGCCAGCGTACGCACTGCAGGCCGGTGGTTTCTTCTTCATCACGGCGGCGGTGCTCGCGGCGCTCGGTGGTCTGGTGCAGATCAACCCGATCTGGCTGTATGGCCCTTACATCCCCTACAAGGTGAGCTATGCGGTGCAGCCAGACTGGTACATGGGCTGGTTGGACGGCGCGCTGCGGCTGATGCCGAGCTGGGAGGTGGTCTTCGGCCCAACCTATGGCGGACACATGATCCCGAACGTGTTCTTCCCGGCGGTGCTCTTGCCTGGCATCACCTTTGGGCTCTTGTACGCCTGGCCGGCCATTGAGCGTCGGTTCACGCGAGACAACGAGGAGCACAACATCTGCGATCGTCCGCGTGAGCACCCGGTGCGGACCTCCATCGGTGTGGGCGTGCTGATGTTCTACATCGTGCTCTTCTTCGCCAGTGCGACCGACGTGCTCGCGAACTTCTTCGATACCTCGCTCAACTTGGTGCTGTGGACGATGCGCGTGCTCTTGATCGCGATGCCGGTGCTCGCCGGTACCGCGACGTACCTGCTGACGCGCGAGGTCGGGCACAAGGAGCACATTGGTGAGCCGAAGGTTCCGGTCGAGATCCGTCGTACCGACGATGGTGCGTTCGCCTTCGTCGAGCTCCAGGTGCACAACGGTCATGAAGAAGCGTTCGAGACGCTCCCTGAGGAGCAGGCGATGGCGGCGACGCAGCCGCAGTCGAACGGACATGCACACGAGGACGACGAGTCCGAATCGGCGGGCAGCGGTAACGGCAATGGTCATGGGCGACCGGGGATTCTGGAGGTTCCACGTGACTGAGATGTCGAGGCGGAGCATCACCAATCGTCGACGGTGGCGTCGACGACTCCGCGGACCTGCGGTCGTGGCTGCTGCTGGGACGGTGCTTGCGGCCTGCAAGCTACCGACGTTTGGGGCCTACACGGGGAACACAGTTCAAGGGAACGCGACGTTCCACCTCTGGCAGGGGTTCTTCGTCGCTTCGATCTTCGTGGGCGGCATCACGTTTGCCTTGCTCATCTACGCGATCATCCGGTTTCGCCGCCGGGGCGACGCGATTCCGAAGCAGGTCCACGGCAACACGCCGCTCGAGATCTTCTACACCGCGGTGCCGATCCTGATCGTCGCGGTGCTGTTCTTCTTCACGGTTCGAGTGGAGAACAAGGTCGATGCTGTCGCGAAGAAACCGGCGCTGCGCGTCGATGTGACGGCGTTCCAGTGGGGCTGGAAGTTCGTCTATCCGAGCTACCACGTCACCGAGATCACCCAGGGGCCGACGGGATACCCGACGTTGGTGCTGCCCGTCGGCGAGACGTCGACGTTCCGGCTGGTGTCGAACGACGTCGTGCACGGGTTCGACCTTCCGAACTTCGACTTCTCGCGGTACGCGCTCCCTGGTGTCGTCAACTACTTCGATTTCACCCCGCAGCACGATGCGAGTTTCGTGGGCCGTTGCTCGCACCTGTGCGGCTTGTACCACGCTGACATGCTCTTCTACGTGAAGGTCGTGTCCGCGAGCCAGTTCATGACCTGGATTCATCAGCAGCAAGGGAGGGCCAGCGCATGACGACGCTGCACGAGCCGGAGCTGCTCCTCGGAGCAGAGCAGCCGGTGGAGCAGGGGGAACATCGGGAGCCGGGGGGGTTCTACCGGTGGGTCACCTCCGTCGATCACAAGGTGATCGGCAAGAACTACATGTACACCGCGCTGGTGTTCTTCTTCATCGCGGGATTGATGGCTGAACTCATGCGCACGCAGCTGTTCAACCCGAACGGCCATGTCGTGTCGCTCCAGACGTACAACGCTCTGGTCACCATCCATGGGTCGATCATGCTCTATCTGTTTGCGGGCCCGATCGCGTTCGCTGGGTTCGCCAACTACCTGGTGCCGATCATGATCGGCGCTCCGGACATGGCCTTCCCGCGGTTGAACAGCCTCTCGTACTGGTTCTACCTGTTCGGGGGCACCACCATGCTGTTCGGGTTCTTGACGGCGAGTGGTGCGGCCGCCTTTGGTTGGACCGGCTACACCCCACTGTCGACGGCGACCTACTCGCCGGGACCCGGGGCTGACCTGTGGATCGCATCCGTTGCGATGGTGGGCTTCTCGGGCATCTTCAGCGCGGTGAACCTGGTGACCACCATCTTCTATCTGCGTGCGCCTGGCATGACCATGTTTCGCATGCCGCTCTTTGTCTGGTCGATGCTCATCACGGGGATCCTGATCCTGATCGCCTTCCCTGTCTTGACGGCGGCGCTCGTGATGCTGTACGCGGATCGACACTTCGGGGCGCACTTCTTCACCGTGTCCGGCGGTGGTGTGCCCGTCATGTGGCAGAACCTGTTCTGGTTCTTCGGGCACCCCGAGGTCTACATCCTCGCCCTGCCGTTCTTCGGCATGATCTCAGAGGTGGTCCCGGTGTTCTCGCGCAAGCCGATCTTCGGCTACAAGGGGATGGTCTTCGCTACCCTTGCGATCGCGGGTCTGTCGACCGGGGTGTGGGCTCACCACATGTTCACCACGGGCACGGTCCTGTTGCCGTTCTTCTCGGCACTCTCGCTGCTGATCGCGGTCCCCACCGGCATCAAGGTCTTCACGTGGATCGCGACGATGTGGGGTGGGCAGGTGAAGTTCAACACCTCGATGCTCTTTGCGGTGGGATTCATCGCGGCGTTCGTCATGGGGGGCATCACCGGCGTCATGTTGGCGTCGCCTCCGATCGACTTCTACACGCACGACACCTACTTCGTGGTCGCACACTTCCACCAGGTGCTCATCGGGACGACGGTGTTCGCGATGTTGGCGGGGTTCTACTACTGGTATCCCAAGTTCACCGGGCGGCTCTTGCACGAGGGGATCGGCAAGGCGCACTTCTGGATCAGCTTCATCGGCTTCTGGATCACCTACATGCCTCAATACCTGCTTGGCCTTCGCGGGATGCCGCGGTGGGTGGGCGTGTACTCCCCCAACTTCACATTCTTGAACCGTGTGTCGACGGTGGGTGCGTACGTCCTCGGTATCGGCATGGCGATGCTGATCGTCAACCTCTACTGGTCGTGGCGTCACCCGGTACCGGCCGGTGACAACCCGTGGGATGGTCATACGCTCGAGTGGGCGACCTCGTCGCCGCCGCCAGCGCACAACTTCCATTCGCTGCCGCCGGTGCGCTCGACGCGCCCGGTGTGGGACATGAACCACCCGGAGCACTCTGATGCAGTGCCGGTCGTGACGGGAGGTGACGAGAGTGCGGAATGAGTCGCGGGTCTACCTCGGGGTAGGTTCGTTCTTCGTCGTCATCTTGCTCGTGTACTTCTTCTGGAGCCACGAGTCGACCGGTTCCGTGCTGCTGCTGGCCTCGGCCGGACTTGGGCTGTTGCCAGGTCTCTACATCGGCTGGTGGTCCAGGCGGATGAAGCCGCGCCCCGAGGACGTGTCCGTCGTGGAGCCAGCTGACATCTCCGGCGTGATCGGACAGTTCCCCGAGCACACGATCTTCCCGTTCGTACTGGGCGCTGGCGTCTGGTTGGTCGCGCTGGGCTTCGTGTACGGAGTCTGGTTGGTGATGATCGGGATCGGCTTCGTGCTCGGTGCAGCGTACGGGGCGACCCAAGAGTCGAAGCGCGCCTCCTGGTCGGAGCCGGAGAACGCCGGGATGGCCCGTACGCGCGAGTAGCGCGGCGGGCAGTGTGGCTTGGAGCGGCGGGGCACACGAGCCCCGCCGCTCCCTCGTCTCGGAGCAGGGTCGCGGGAGGTGGCCGACCATCGATCGAGGGCATGGTAGGGCTCCGGGTGCGGTTGGCTCGGCGCGGTCGCGCTGAGGTCGCGAGAAGGTACCGAGCCCGTAATGGCCGGAGTGGGGCGGCGCGCCAAGGGTCGTTGTTCTGTCGTCGCTCCCTCCCTCCCGGTCGCACGGAGGTGCGCCGTGGGCGGGTTGGGTGGCCGAAAAGTCAGCCGGCGCGAGCGTCGAGAGCGCGCGCGAGGACGGCGACCTCGGTCCCTCCGAGCCCCGCCGAAAGGAAGACGGATCCTTCGCGCCTGCGCGGAGGATCCTCGATGAGCGACCAGAGTGGCGTGAGCGCGCGATCGGTCGCAACCGAGGATGGGCCGAGTTGGGCTGGTGCGTCCGTGACGATCATGCGTGCACGATCGACGAGGAGCGCGGGCAGCTCCGAGGCTCCGATGTCCTTGGGCCCCAGGGAGCTGACGAGGGCGTCCTTGGGCACCGCGCTCGGATCCACCACTGGCTGGGTCGAGGGAGTCGCCAAGATCACCACGTCGACCTCGACCGCCGCGTCTTCTGCTGTCTCGGCTTCGGCGACGTGGTCGACGAGGCGGCGGAAGCGCTCGAGCCATTCGGCTCGCGCGGCCGCGTTGCGGCGAAAGATACGCACTTCGTGGATCTGGCGCAACGCGCGAAGGGCCCAGATCTGGTGCCACGCTTGCTGTCCCGCACCCACGATGCCGACGGTGAGCGGGCCCGGTGGACGCAACGCGTCGATGGCGATCGCGCCGATCGCTCCGGTGCGCCGGCGGCCGAGCTCGGGCCCGTGGGCAACCGCCGTGAGTCGGCCGTCTCGCGACCAGAGCGCGACGAGCTGGTCGTCGACCGAGGTCGAGCCGAACCGATCGTAGACCCGAAAGCCATAGCCGTACGGCGCTGCTCCGATCGTGAAGACGAGTGCGCCGTCTCCCACGCCAACGACTGTGCGCGCAGGGGCGGCAAGTTCGCCCCGAGCTGCGGCCCGGAGCGCGTCGCGCACCCCTTCGATGGCAATGGCAGGCGTCAGCCGAGCGGTCACGTCGGACGGGTCGAGCAGGACGGTCATGCGTCGACGTCGATCACGATCTTGCCTCGGGTGTGGCCCCCCATGGAGAGCTCGAAGGCCTGGCGCACGTCGCGGAGCTCGAATCGTTCGGCGATCGGAACAGTGAGACGTCCCTCTCGAACCCATCCGGCGAGCGTGTCGAGGCCGTCGGGGTCTGGTCGAACGAAGACGTAGTGCCCTCCCAGGGCCCGCACGCTCGGGTCGGCGACCGAGGCGAGACGCGAAGGATCGGCGAGGATCGCAAGCGCCTCGCGGGACCAGTCTGCACCGACGAGATCGAGTGCCTTGTCGATCCGCCGCCCACCGAGAGCCTCCGCGAGCGCGACGGTGCGATCGATCGGCTCGGCACCGAGGTCGCTGATCGCCGTGGCGCTCGCGGCCGACCCCGTCGCGAGGACGTCAGCACCGAGGATCCGCGCGATCTGGATTGCGAAGCTTCCCACGCCTCCGGCTCCGGCTGCCACCAGGAGACGTTCGCCTGCTGCGACTGTGAGTCGTTCGGTCAGGGCCTGGTAGGCCGTGAGGCCGGCCAGGGGGATCGCGGCTGCGGTGGCCGCGTCGATGCCGTCGCGGCGTGCTAGGACTCGCTCGGGGACGCAGGTGATCTCGGCGAACGTGCCGACGTGCACGAAGTCGAGGCGGGCATAGCCGAAGACCGGGTCGCCGGGTGCAAAGCGCGTGACGGCAGGTCCGACCTCCTCGACCGTGCCCGCGACATCCCAACCGGGTACGACTGGAAACGTGGCATAGATCATCGGGGCTAGGCGACCGAGGAGAATCTTCCAATCGACGGGATTGACGGCCGCGGCCTCAACGCGAACGCGGACCCAGTCGGGCCCGAGCTTGGGTTCGTCGAGCTCACCGACCTCGAGGTCGTCGAGTGACCCAAAGCGACGGTAGAACGCTGCTCGCATCGCCACCTCCTAGAACGCCACCCTAGAGAGTCTCTCGGCCGTGTGGACACTCCTGGGCGAGCGAGCAGATGCCTGTGCGTCCGCACGAGCCATCGAACCAGGGTGAGCTGGGTGCTCGGGCCGGACGCTCTCCGTCCGTGCGTACGCGCAGCGCCGCCAGCATGTGGTGCCGGAGTGAATCGTGTCGACGGGAGCTTCGCGCGGGAGCCGCGATGCCCGGAGCGCGCGATGAAGAGACTCGTGCGTGAGCGCTCGCACGGTCGTACCGATAGTCGGGCCGAGCGTCGCAGCCGTCCCCGGGGCAGGTGGCACTGAGCCGGTCTTTGGTTCCTCGTCTTGGTGCCGACGAGCCTTCGCGCTCACGGGTGCGAGGTGACGTCACGCAGCACCGATTCGCATCACCCACACCTGTCACAGGCGATTACGCATCACCGATGGTGGTGCGACAGCGCGGTGGGGCGTGCCGCGCTAGGAGCTTGCGTCGTCGCTGGAGGGACTCTCTGGCGAAGGGGGCTCCGACGTCGTGCGCTTCGGACCTTCCTGGGCGCCGCGCTTGAACTCTTGGGTCGCTGTTCCGAGTGAGCGTGCGACCTTCGGGAGCTTCGAACCGCCGAAGATGAGGAGCGCTACGATCAACACGACGATCAGGTCGAACGGACCGAGCACGTCTGCGAGTACCATCGGACTCCTTAGTCTCCCGATCTAGCCTACTCGGGGAGCGCGTGGCGTGGCGGTATTCATTCGGCTTTTGCTGTCGGTTCCGACATGGCTGGTCTTGGTCCTGGTCTTTGGCTTTCCAGCTCTCGAGTCGTCGATCTTTCTCGGGTTCATCTTCCCTGGCGAGACGTCGGTGGTGCTCGGCGGGGTGCTCGCTGCGGAGCACCGGTTCCCGGTGTGGGAGTCAGGATCACTGGCTGCGCTGGGGGCCATCGTCGGTGACTCGGTCGGGTTCTGGGTGGGGCGCCGTTTCGGCGAGCCGCTCCTTGCCAAGGTCCCGGAGCGCCTGCTCTCGAAGCGACAACGTGACCGAGCGGTTGGATTCGTCCAACGCAGGGGAGCACTCGGCGTCGTCGTCGGTCGCTTCACGACCGTCCTTCGTGTGCTGGTGCCGGGCATCGCGGGCATGGCCGAGATGCCCTATCGTCGTCGCTTTCTGCCGGCCAACGTGGTAGGTGGCGTCGGGTGGGCAGCGCTCTACACGGGTCTCGGTTACGTGGCTGGAAGGAACTACAGCTCGGTCCTCACCTCGGCAAGCCTGACCAGTACGGCTGTGCTGGCGGCGATCGTGGTGGTGGCGCTCGGACTCTGGTTGTGGCACCACGTCATCACGCCGCGGCGCGACCGCGCCGCCGGTTGAGTCGTTCGAGGAGGAACGGTCCGAGGAGGCCCCTCGCAGCGCGAAGGTGAGCGTGGGGCGGAGCGAGCAGGACGTCCTTCAGCGCGTCGAGCGCACCGGGCCAATCGCGAACCAGGACCTCGGCGACGAAGAGCCGTTCGAGGTGCCATGCGAGAAGGTCCTGTGCGTCGTCGGGATGGAGCACCCCGCGCTGGCGCTCGCGCTCCATGACGGCGATCGCTCCTGCGCGCAGGCGTCGGAGATCCTTCGAGACGCCACCCGGACTGTCGCGGTAGAGGACGAGCGGGGCGTGAAGGAGTGCCACCGGGCCGTGGAGTGCACCGCGTAACCAGCAGTCCCAATCTTCGACGCCGTCGAGCGAGGCGTCGAATCCTCCGATCGCATCGAGCACAGCGCGTCGCATGAGGACGGTGGAGGTCTGAAAGCGATTCAAGACGACGAGGTCGCGGTAGCCGAACCACTCCAGGTGGCTCGCGGCAGGCACCCCGAGCTGGTCGAGGGCCCGCGCCCAATCGGTGGCGACGATCGCTGCGTCGCCGTGGCGCTCGACGACCGCGACCTGCTCGGCGAGCTTGGCTGGATGCCACACGTCGTCGGCGTCGAGGAACGCGATCCAGTCTCCGTGGGCTGCGCGGACCCCGGCGTTGCGAGCACGCGACGGGCCTTGATTGGCTTGACGGATGATGGCGCTCGTAAGGCCGCTGCGCTCGACGACCGCGATGGTGTCGTCGGTCGAGCCATCGTCGACGACGATGATCTCGATCGGGGGATACTGCTGGCGGTGCACGCTCTCGAGCGCGTCGGTGATCGTGGCCGCGGCGTTGTAGGCGGCGATGACGACGCTCACGGTGATCGCTGGGTGCGAGGTGGGAGAGGGGGCCGTTGATCGCTCCATGGGGAGCGCTAGCCTAGCTGAAGAACCCAGAGAGGAAGAGGCAAGGGCCGTTGTGCTGACGCTGCGTGATCTGCATGGACTCGTGCCAAGCGCTCGTCTGGTGGGCGACCCCTCGGTGGCGATCGCCGACATCACGCTGGATTCACGGTCGGTCTCGCCTGGAGCGATGTTCTGTGCGACGCGGGGATCGCGTTTCGATGGTCATGACTTCGTCAGCGATGCGATCGCGCGTGGCGCCGTCGCGCTGCTCGTGCAGCACGAGGTGGCACTCGACATCCCGCAACTCGTGGTTCCGTCGGTGCGGCACGCGATCGGCGGGCTCGTCGCGGGGTTCTTCGGCCGTCCATCGGAGCGGCTCGATCTCGTCGGCATCACCGGCACCAATGGCAAGACGACGACCTCGTACTTCATCGACTCCATCTTGAGCCTTGCCGGCCGCCGAACTGGACTCATCGGCACCATCGAGGCGCGCTTCGGGGACTCCAACCGTCCGTCGATGTTCACCACGCCCGAGGCGCCCGAGCTGCATCGCTTGCTCCGGCAGATGGTCGACGACGGAGTCGACTCCGTCGTGATGGAGGTGTCGTCGCACGGAATCGACCAGCACCGTATCGACGGCACGAGCTTTCGAATCGGGGTCTTCACCAACCTCTCGCCCGAGCACCTTGACTATCACGGCACCATCGAGCAGTACTACGCGGCCAAGGCCCAGCTCTTCCTACCCGAGCGAACCAAGCAGGCGGTGATCGGCACCGACACCGAGTGGGGCGTGCGGCTCGCGACCCAGGTTCGCATCCCTGCGGTGACCTACGGGCCAGCCCCGTTTTCGGACTATCGCGTCGAGGACGTGCGCTACGACGAGTACGGGACGATCTTCACCGTGGTCGTCGGCGGCCGGCGTCGCTGGCGTCTGCGTGTGCCCATCTACGGCATTCACAACGCCTACAACGCGGCAGCGGCGGTGGCGGTCGCAGAAGCGCTCGGGATCGAGGGCGACACGATCGAGCGGGGGCTGGCCGAGTGTCATCAGGTCGCGGGGCGCTTCCAGCGGATCGACGCGGGACAACCGTTCACGGTCGTGGTCGACTACGCGCACACGCCGGATTCGCTGCGAGCGCTCATTGCGACCGCACGAGCGCTCTCCCCGAAGGGACGAGTGATTCTGGTTGCGGGGGCTCGGGGCCGACGTGACCGCCTGAAGCGTCCCGAGCTGGGACGGGCCGCAGCGACCGCCGACGTCGCCATCTTGACGGCCGACAATCCTGGCGACGAAGACCCAGGTGAGATCGTGGCGCAGCTGCTCGCAGGCACGCTCGACGTGGACCACAAGCAGATCATCGTGGAACTCGATCGGCGTGGAGCGATCGGCCACGCGATCGAGATCGCCGAGGAGTCCGACGTCGTGCTCATCGTGGGGCGCGGCCACGAGCAGACCTTCCGGGTGGGCCAGACGGTCTACCGGTTGGACGATCGCGAGGCCGCACGTGAGGCGATCCTCGCGAAGCTGGCTCGGTAGCAACGGAGTACCGGCCTCGCTCGATCGGGGACCGAGCCCACCGGATGCGAGCCCACTGGGACGTGCCCTCGTCGGAACCACGCGTCGTCGACGGGTGCTCAAGTCGCCAGGCTCAGGCACCAGGCTCGTCGACGCGCGACGCTCTGGTGCCCCCGGCAGGATTCGAACCTGCGCACCCGGCTCCGGAGGCCGGTGCTCTATCCCCTGAGCTACGGGGGCCACACGCTGCGACGCTTCGAGTGTACTCGTCGGGCGACCTCGTGGTTCCGATGCCGCGGGCCGGTAGGCTGGCTCGGCAGTATCCCCGGGCAAGCGCCCCTGGCAGCGTAAAGGACGTAGGTGACCACCGCGGGTTGGCTCCACGAGGTTCTGGTGACGGCGGTGCACGAGGAGCTTCGCGCTCGCGGCATCGCTGATGCGGTCGAGGTCGGCCCACTCGTCGAGCCGCGCGAGCGCGCGCACGGCGACTTGGCGACGCCTATCGCGCTCGAGCTGGCGCGCACGGTCGGGGTCGCACCTCGTGTGCTCGCCGAGGCACTCGTTGCGCGTCTCGAACCGCGTGTCGCTGGCCGTGTCGAGCGTCTCGAGGTCGCTGGCCCTGGTTTCGTGAACATCCATCTCAGCCCAGCGGCCCTGCTCGGCGACGTGCAGGCGATGGCGGCCGATCTTGCGGCCGCGCTCGCTGTCGACGTCGGTCACGGTGCACGGGCGCTCGTCGAGTTCGTCTCGGCGAATCCGACCGGTCCTCTCCACATCGGCAACGGTTGGCTCAGCATCTACGGCGACGCCCTTGCACGCTTGTTGGCCCACGGAGGGTTCGAGGTTTCGCGTGAGTACTACGTGAACGACACTGGCGGCCAGATCCGCTCGCTCGGTGCCTCGATCCTCGCGGCACGCCGAGGGGAGCCCATCCCCGAAGAGGGCTACCGCGGCGACTACGTCCACGAGCTCTCGGGCCGCTACGACGGCCCCGACGACGTGGTCGCGGCGGGCAGCTGGGCTGTGCCCGAGATCCTCGCCATGATCCGAGCCACCCTCGAAGAGCTCAACATCCACTTCGATTCGTGGTACTCCCAGGCAGCGATCGAAGGTGGCGGACTCGTCGAGGAGGTCGTCGCACGCCTGAGTGCTCTCGACGCGACCTACGAGGCCGACGGTGCACTCTGGTTTGCGGCCGAACGCTTCGGCGATACGCGTGATCGCGTGCTGCGCAAGGCGAACGGTGACTACACCTACCTCGCGGGCGACATCGCCTACCACTACGACAAACTGGTCGTGCGGGGATTCGACCTCGCGATCGATGTGTTCGGCGCCGACCACCACGGGCAGGTGGCGAGCCTGCATGCAGCGATGCGCGCCCTCGGGATCGACGACCGGCGTCTCGAGATTCGGCTCGGGCAGATGGTGTCGCTCCTCGACAACGGTGCTGCCGTGAAGTTCTCGAAGCGTGCGGGAACGGCGATCGCGCTCTCATGGCTCGTGAAGGAACTCGGGGCGGATGCGACCCGCTTGCTCGCGCTGTCGTCGTCGATCGACCGTGCCTCGCAGGTCGATCTCGTCAAGGCTCGGGCCGAGTCGAGCGAGAACCCGGTGTACTACATCCAGTACGCCCATGCGAGGGTCGCGGCGCTCCGTCGACAGGCGGCAGCCATGGGTCTCGCTCTCGACCCCGCCGCATCGCTCACTGCCCTCGGCCACCCTCGCGAGCTCGAGCTGGCTCGTGTGCTCTTGCGCCTCAACCGTGTGCTCGAGACCGCGATCGTCGAACGTGCGCCGCATCGCGTCGTCGCCTGGCTGCTGGAGGCGGCCTCGGCGTTCCACGGCTTCTACCACGACTGCCCGATCCTGGTCGAGCCCGACCCACTGGTACGCGGGGCCAGGTTTGCACTTGCGGACCTCACCGGTCAGGTGCTGGCGCGGACGCTCGCCTTGATCGGGGTCCGCGCGGTCGAGGAGATGTAGGCGTGGGTGAGCGCCTCGGTGCGCTCCCAGTGCGCCTGTGGCCTCGTGGGGCGGGCATCGGCGCGAGCGGCGAGCTGACGATCCAGGGCATCAGCGTGCACGAGCTGGCCGATCGCTTCGGCACGCCGCTGTTCGTCTACGACGAGGACGAGGTACGAGCACGCATCGACGAGCTGCGGTCGGGGCTGGGTGCGCTGCAGGTGACCTATGCGTCGAAGGCGTTCTCTGCGGTGGCGATGGCCCGCATCGTCGCCGACACCGGGCTCTGGTGGGACGCTGCCTCGGCCGGGGAGCTCGAGGCGGCTCGTCGAGGCGGCGTGCCTGCGGAGCGTATCGTACTCCATGGCAATAACAAGGGCGTCGATGAGCTCCTGCTCGCCGACGAGGTTGGGGTCGGCAGAATCGTTGTCGACGCCCACGAGGAGCTCGAGCGCATCGCGCGTCTTGGTCTCGGCCGTCGGCGACTCTGGCTCCGCGTCGTGCCGGGGATCGAGGCCCACACCCACGCCTTCGTCCGCACGGGGCAGGTCGACTCCAAGTTCGGGCTTCAGCTCGACGATGGCTCTGCGGAGCGAGCACTCACGTGGGCGCGTGCGCACGGCCTCACGGTCGTGGGGATCCACGCCCATATCGGGTCACAGATCTTCGACCTCGATCCCTTCGGCGAGCTCGCCGGGCGTATGGGGGCGGTGCGCGAAGCCTGGGGGGTCGACGAGGTCAGCCTCGGTGGCGGCATTGGCGTGCCCTACGTCCGTGACGAACGGGCACCGACGCTCGAGGAGTGGGGGCGCTCCATCGCCGAGGCGACAACGCTGGCCGGCATGGATCCGGAGCGCACCTTCGTCGAGCCGGGCCGCGCGCTGGTGGCTCCCGCCGCGATCACGCTGTACCGTGTCGGCGTGGTCAAGCGGATCCCGGGGGTGAGGACCTACGTGGCCGTCGACGGGGGCATGTCGGACAACCCTCGACCGGTGCTCTACGGGTCTGGCTACGAGGCCGTCGCCGCCGGCCGACTCGAGGCGCCGCACACGACGGCGATGCGCGTGGTCGGTAAGCACTGTGAGTCCGGAGACGTGCTGGTGGCCAACGCCCTGTTGCCGGAAGACCTCGCTGCTGGCGAGCTCATCGTGACTCCGGTCACGGGGGCGTACGGCTACTCGATGGGGTCGAACTACAACCGGTTGCCGCGTCCGAGCGTGGTCATGGTTCGTGACGGCGTCGCCCGCGAGATCGTCCGTCGCGAGCAGCTCGATGATCTGTTCCGTCTGGAGGTGGGCTCGTGAGAGTCGCGCTGCTCGGGTGTGGCGTCGTTGGCTCGAGCCTCGTCCGGTTGCTCGATCGCGACGCTGCGCTGCTCGAGCGGCGCCTCGGTGAACCGATCGAGCTCACCTCCATCGTCGTGCGTGACATCCAGCGACCACGTGACGCCTGGGTGCCCATGGGACTCGTCACCGATGACCTCGATGCTGCCATCACCGATCCGAGCGTCGACATCGTCGTCGAGCTGATGGGCCAGCCGAAGGTGGCGCTGTTGGCGCTGGAGCGCGCGTTGCTGGCGGGTAAGGCGGTGGTGACGGCGAACAAGGACGTTCTCGCCGACCACCTCGGGAGGCTCGAGCGACTCGCCGAGGCGAGCGGTGTCGATCTGCTGTTCGAGGCCGCCGTCGCAGGTGGGGTGCCACTGATCCGAGTCCTGCGCACGTCGCTGTTCGGGGAGCGTCTCTGGTCCTTGCAAGGCATCGTCAACGGGACCTCCAACTTCGTGCTCACGCGCATGAGCGAGACGGGCGCAGAACTCGCGGAGGCGGTGGCCGAGGCGGAGCGACTCGGCTATGCCGAGGCCGACCCGAGTCGAGATCTCGACGGTCGCGACGCCGCCGCGAAGGCCGCCATTCTCGCATCCCTCGCGTTCGAGCGCAGCGTGCGCGCGGATCACGTGCGGACCGAGGGCATCGTCGGCGTCACCGCCGCCGACGTACGCTTCGCGCACGCGAGCGGGTCTGAGATCAAGCTCCTCGCCACGGCGCGGCGACTCGACGAGGCCGATGGCGAGGCGCTGAGCGTCGAGGTCTTTCCTGCGCTCGTGCCGAGGGAGCATCCCCTTGCGGGCGTTCGAGACGCCGCCAACGCCATCTTCGTCGAAGGTCAGGCGGTCGGTGAGCTGGTCTTCATCGGCCCGGGAGCGGGTGGGCTGCCGACTGCGGCCGCCGTGCTCGCGGACATCCTCGAGGCTGCGCAGAACCGCCGGGCGGGGCGCCGCAGTACGGCACCGGCTCGAGAGGAGCCGACAATGCTGTCGGCTGGGTCGATCACCGGCAGATTCGCGATCTCGCTGCTCGTGCGCGACGCTGCTGGCGTCCTTGCGCGGGTGGCTGAGGTGTTTGGCGAGGAAGGGGTGTCGATCGCGCAGGTGGAGCAGCTCGGAGCCGGGGAGGGCCACGCCCACCTCATGCTCGTGACGCACGAGGCGACGCTGGAGCAGATGGAGGCGATCGATCGCCAGTTGGTGACGCTCGGCGACGTGGTCGGACGTCGGCAACGATACCGGGTGCTGTGAGGAAGCGAGCGATGGCACACGACGATGGCGTTGTGAGACGGCTGCGGTGGCCAGGCATCCTCGAGGCGTATCGGAGCGCGTTGCCGATCGAGGACGGGGCTGAGCTGGTCTCGCTCGGCGAAGGGGGGACGCTGTTGCGCTACGCACCGCATCTGTCCGAGCGGGTCGGCGCACGCGTGTTCTTGAAGCTCGAGGGCTTGAATCCGACCGGTTCGTTCAAGGATCGCGGGATGGCGCTCGCGGTGACCAACGCGAAGGCTCGCGGAGCGAGGGCGGTCATCTGCGCGTCCACGGGCAATACCTCGGCCGCAGCTGCGGCGTATGCGCGAGCGGCGGGCCTGGCGAGCGTGGTCGTCGTGCCGTCGGCAGGCATCGCACGGGGCAAGCTGGCACAGGCGTTGCTCTATGGTGCGCGCGTCGTCGCGATCGAGGGGTCGTTCGACGATGCCCTGGTGGCCGTGCGGCAGCTGGCCGAGGCCGATGGGGTCGCGCTCGTCAACTCCGTGAACCCGGATCGACTCGAGGGTCAAAAGACGGTTGCGTTCGAGATCGTCGACCAGCTCGGGGATGCACCGACGGTCCAGGTGATGCCCGTTGGCAACGCCGGCAACATCACGGCGTCGTGGCGTGGCTACCGCGAAGCGCATGCCGCGGGTGCGACGACGCGTCTGCCCAGGATGGTGGGGGTCCAGGCCGAGGGCGCTGCTCCGATCGTGCGCGGAGAGGTCGTCGAGCATCCCGAGACGATCGCGAGCGCGATCCGGATCGGGCGTCCGGCTTCGTGGCAAGGTGCCCTGAACGCCACGTCGGACTCGGGTGGGACGGTGCTCGCGGTCTCGGACGACGCCATTCTCGAGGCCTATATACTGCTCGCAAGAGAGGAGTCGGTGTTCTGCGAGCCCGCCTCAGCGGCTTCGGTTGCTGGCCTCCTCCGACTGGACCTAGCGCGGTCAGACACGGTAGTGTGCATCCTGACAGGGCATGGCTTGAAGGACCCGGACACCGCGCTGCGCACTGTGGAGGGACCCGTGCCGTCGTCTGCAGGTCTTGACGCGATTGCTCGAGCTGCTGGACTGGCGTGACCGCGCCAGTGCTGCGCCTGTTCCTCCTGACCAAGAAGGGATCTACCCCATGGTGAGTTCCACCGACGTGCTCGGTGATCTGGCACGCCGCGATCGAGAGTCGCTGCTGGCGATCGCGCGTGAGCTCGGTGTCAAGGTTTCGTCCCGATCGCGCAAAGCGGAGATCATCCAGGCGATCGAGGCGTCGTCGATGGCACGCCGATCCGCGAGCGACGAGGGGGATCGCAGCCTCTTCGCGAACGAGGACGCAGCCGCCGCGGTGCTTCCGCCGCTGCCCGCGGACGATGCCCAGGCTCGTGACGCGCTGAGCGTCGTCGGGAGCGGACCGCGAGAGCGGGGTCAGTCGTCGACTCGGCGACGCGAGCGTCGGCCCCAAGCCGAGAGCGCGACCGAGGGGACCCGAGAGCCGACCCTCGCGGAGGCCGATCGCCTTGCGGTCGACCTCGCGCGGCTGCTGCCTCCGATCGCCGTGGATGCGAGTGTGCAACGGAGCGATGGCTCGCCAGGACGCGGCGAGGCCAGTCCGGCCGCAGCGCGGACGGAGGCACACGCAGAGAGCGACGGGGCTCCTGAAGCATCGGAGCAGGTGCGCGGTGAGGTTGCTCGTCGTGGCGACGAGGGCAGTAGTCGTCGCTCGCGTCGTCGGCGCAACAAGGATCGCGGTGACCGGCCGGCCGAGGCGGAAGGACCGCAGGTCCAAGAGCTCATCGAGGCCGTCGGTGTGCTCGATCTTCGCGACGAGGGTTATGGCTTCTTGCGAGCGAATGGCCGTCTGACGTCATCGCGGGACACCTACGTCCCGGCCTCGCTCGTTCGCAAGTTCGGGCTGCGCAAGGGCGACCAGATCGTCGGTCAGGCGCGGGCGAGCTCCCAGAACGAGAAGTTCCCGGCGCTCGTGCGCGTCGAGCGCGTCTTCGACATGACGGTCGAGGATGCTCGCCGTCGCCCTCGCTTCGAGGATCTCACGCCGCTCTTCCCGGACGAGCGGCTGGTGCTCGAGAACGCCGAGGATCCGCTCGAGCTCACCACACGCATCATGGATCTCGTTGCGCCGATCGGCAAGGGTCAGCGCGGACTCATCGTCTCGCCGCCGAAGGCCGGGAAGACGACCGTGATGAAGCAGATCGCGCACGCGATCGAGCGCAACAACCCTGAGGTCGTCCTCTTCGTGTTGCTCGTGGACGAGCGACCGGAGGAAGTGACCGACATCCGACGCTCGGTCAAGGGAGAGGTGATCGCGTCTACCTTCGACCGGCCCGCGGAGGAGCACACCCAGGTCGCCGAACTCGTGATCGAGCGAGCGAAGCGGCTCGTTGAACTCGGGCACGATGTCGTGATCATCCTCGATGGCATCACGCGTCTCGCTCGTGCCTACAACCTCGCCCAGCCCGCGAGCGGGCGCATCATGTCCGGTGGCGTCGACTCGGGTGCGCTCTATCCTCCGAAGAAGTTCTTTGGTGCCGCCCGTAACGTCGAAGAAGGCGGCTCGCTCACGATCCTGGCGACCGCGCTCGTGGAGACCGGCTCGAAGATGGACGAGGTCATCTTCGAGGAGTTCAAGGGAACCGGCAACATGGAGCTGCGCCTGGACCGGCGCCTCGCGGAGCGCCGCTTGTTCCCAGCGATCGACGTGAACGCCTCGTCGACGCGACACGAGGAGCTCCTCTTCACTCGCGACGAGTTGGCGCAGGTCTGGAAGCTGCGCCGAGTCCTCGGTGCGATCAGCCAGGAGGGCACACCGGCTGCGGGTCTCGAGCTCTTGATCGACAAGATCCGCTCGACGCGCTCGAATGCGGAGTTTCTCGCCGAGATCGCGCGTAGCCCTGGCATCTAGCGCAGCCCAGGCATCCTCGGCAGCGCTCTCGGAGTCCACCATCAGTGTGAAGGAGGCATCGTGAAGGAAGGGATCCATCCCCAGTACGTGGTCGCGACCGTGCACTGCTCATGCGGCAACACGTTCCAGACCCGATCGACCAAGTCGGAACTGCACATCGAGCTGTGCAACCAGTGTCACCCGTTCTACACCGGTCGACAGAAGCTCGTCGACACCGGTGGTCGCGTCGAGCGCTTCCAGCGCCGCTACGGTGACCGAGCACGGCGCGGCCAGCAGGCACGCTGAGCTCGCGTTTGTCGTCGCGAACGCGCTGGCTCCCGACGGCGTCGTCGTCGAGCTCCCCGATCGTGGCGCGTTCGCAGACGGCGCTGCGCGTCGTCGAGACGGTGAGATCGTCGTGGTGACGACGACGGGCGCGGCCGGCGCGGTTGCGGCCTGGGTCGAGTATCGCCACCTTGAGCGTGTCCGTATCGTGACGCTCGGGCCAACGGAGCGTCTCGATCGCGTCGCTGCGGCCCTCAAGGGGACGCACGCGGTGCTCGAGCAGCTCGTTGGGGGACGCCCCGTCCCTGTCGAGCCCTGGGCACCGCCTGTCACGACCGACGCCGACTGGGAGCGCGATGCGTGGCTCCGTGCCTTGTATCGAGCCGTGGCCGACGTCGTGCCGGTCGGCGTGACGTCGTGGCCGGATGCGGTCCTCGTCGAATCGGCTGGTGTCACGATCGGTGGGCGAGCCGACGGCGAGCGTGTTGTCGGTGTCGATCCGCGCGACTGGGCGATGCGTCGGGAGCTCGGATTGGACGAGGAGGGTCTGCTGGCGGAGGCGCGCCTGCTCGCCCGGCGACTCCGTGATGGCCACCATGGTCGAAGCCCCGGGGTCGAGAGCGTGCCGCGCGCGATTGCGCGCCGCTCTCGAGCCACGTGGCTCGAGCAGGAGCCGCTGCGGCCCTTCGAGCCCGATCGCGTTCGTGAGGCGGCGGGCCGAGCGTGGGCGTGGGCGCCGGACGGCACCGTCGTCGGGTTCGGCCGAGCGGTCGATCCGTGGCTCCCCATCGAGGCGCGTGCCCTGGCCGGTGACTGGTCGAGCGTCGTTCGGCTCGTCGTCGCGGGGAGCGCGCCCCTCGGGGCTCGTATCGCCGAGGCCTTTGGACCGTGTGAACTTATCGAGGAGACGCCATGAGCGAGGATCGGTACGAGCGTTTCGAGCACGAGTACGCTCGGGTGCTCGAGGAACTGGCGGATCCTGCGATCTTCCAGGACCAGCGACGCGCCCGGGAGGTCGCTCGCCGTCACAAAGAGCTCGAGGCCATCGTCGGAGCCCTCCGACGGGTGCAGGCGCTCGAAGGCGATCGCGACGCGGCGAGGGAGCTCTATCGGGGCGCGAGCCCCGCCGAACGTGAGGAGCTCAAGGCCGAGCTCGATGAGATCGATGCCGCGCTCGCGCGAGCTCGCGAGGCACTCGAGCTGTTGCTCCTGCCGTCGGACCCCAACGACGGTCGCGCGGTGATCCTCGAGATCAGGGGAGCCGAAGGAGGCGAGGAGGCGAACCTCTTCGCCAAGGACCTCGCCGATATGTACGAGCGTTGGGCCGATCGACGGTCGTGGAAGGTCGAGGTCCTGTCGCGAAGCGTGTCGGATCTCGGGGGCTACGACGACGTCACCCTGCTGGTCAGAGGGGATGACGCCTGGAAGCGGCTCAAGCATGAGGCGGGTCCGCATCGTGTCCAACGGGTGCCGGTGACCGAGACCCAGGGCCGTGTCCACACCTCCTCGGCCACCGTCACCGCTCTGCCCGAGGCGGACGAGATCGAGGTGTCGATCGACCCGTCGGACCTGCGCATCGACGTCTATCGATCGACCGGGCCGGGTGGCCAGTCCGTGAACACCACGGACTCTGCGGTTCGTATCACGCACCTGCCGACGGGGATCGTCGTCGCCATGCAGGACGAGAAGAGCCAGATCCAGAACCGCGCCAAGGCGCTCCAGGTGCTGCGCGCGCGTCTGCTCAAGCTCGAGCAAGACAAGCGTCAAGCCGAGCTCACCGCCACGCGCAAGGCGCAGATCCGCTCGGGGGGTCGGTCGGAGAAGATCCGCACGTACAACTTCAAGGAGAACCGCGTCACCGACCATCGCATCGGCCTGACGCTCTATCGGCTCGACCAGATCCTCCAGGGCGACCTCGACGAGCTGTCGGATGCGCTCCTCGTCCACGAGCGCGAGGAGCAGCTCGCCGCGTTGCGCGATGCGTGAGCGCGGAGATGCGACCTGCTGAGCGACGCTGGTTCGACGAGGCGGTGGCGCGACGCGCCGCCTCGTCCGGTGCGAGCGCCGCAGTCATCGCGCGCCGTCTCGAGGCCCGCCTCGCGGCCGGCGAGCCCCTGCAGTACGTGCTCGGCACGTGGTCGTTCCGAGGTCATGAGCTCCGGGTCGACCATCGTGCGCTGATTCCGCGCTACGAGACCGAGCAGCTGGTCGAGCACGTCCTCGCGGCCGTGCGCACCGGGATGCGCGTGCTCGACGTCGGTACGGGCTCGGGTGCCATCGCGATCTCCCTTGCCCTCGAAGGTCCGCGCCTCGAGGTGACGGGGAGCGACGTCGATCCCCGTGCGCTTGCGCTCGCGCGGGAGAACGTTCGAGCGACAGGTGCGCTCGTCACGCTCGTGCGTCGCTCCTGGTTCGAGGGGGCAGAACCTGAGTCGCTCGACGTCGTGGTCGCCAATCCCCCCTACGTCGCAGCGTCCGAGTGGGAGCGTCTCGACCCTGCGGTGCGAGTGTTCGAACCTCGGGTGGCACTCGTACCGGGCCCGTCGGGTCTCGAGGGTCCGATGGCAGTCATCGGTGGTGCGCGGGTCGCCTTGCGGCCGGGAGGGTGGCTCTTCATGGAGATCGGTGAGACACAAGGGGAGCGGTTGGTGGCCGAGGCGAGCGCGCAGGGCTACGGTGATGTGACCGTGGAACGCGATCTTGCCGGCCGGCCCCGGGTGCTCGTCGCGCGGTGGCCTGGAGCGACTCGTGCGGCTTCGTGAACTCCTCGGCGATCAGCCGGCTGAGCCCTCGCTCGAAGGAGTCGAGGCGTTTCGACGCGCGGCCACGATTCTCGATGGAGGTTCGGTCCTCCTCATGCCGACCGACACGGTCCCGGGGTTGGTCGGATCCGCGACGAGTCGACGCGCGCTCGAGCGCATCGCGGTGTTGAAGGGTCGCTCGACCACGACGCCGCCGCCGGTGCTCGTCGGATCGATCGACGAGGCGCTCGCCTACGCCGAGCCACGTCGCCGGTCGAGGCTCCGGGCCCTCGGCGCGCTCTGGCCGGGACCGATCTCGGCCGTGGTGGACGCCCCAACGCTCGCGGACGTGGTCAATCCCTCGGGCCGGAGCGTTGCACTGCGGGTCCCCGACGTCGAGTGGCTGGCCGAACTCGCCACCGGTCGGCCGCTCGCTGCCTCCTCGGCGAACTGGCACGGTGTGGCGACGCCATCGGACGTCGACACGGCGCTCGCCGACCTCGTCGCCCACGGCAGTCCGGTCGCTGGTCGGCTCGCTGGCGTCCTGTGGGCTCCAGGTCCCTCGGGCCGGGTCGCGTCCACGATCGTGGACCTGACGGGTCCGCAGGTCCGGGTGCTCCGCCAGGGTGCGGTCGCGCCATCGGACGTCGAAGCCGTGCTCGGCGAGCCGGTCGAGGTTCGCTGAGGCTCCACGGGCGAGACGCCTACAATGAGGCGAGAAGGGAGGAGCCATGGGCGTGCTGAGCAAAGAGGACCCTGAACTCGCCGCGCTCCTCGTGCGCGAGCAGGAGCGGCAGCGTTCGACGCTCCAGCTGATCGCGTCGGAGAACTTCACCTCCGCTGCGGTGCTCGAGGCGACCGGTTCGGTGTTGACCAACAAGTACGCCGAGGGCTACCCCGGTCGCCGCTACTACGGGGGTAACGCCGTCGTCGACGAGGTGGAGTCCCTTGCGATCGAGCGCGCGCGAGCGCTCTTTCGCGCGCCGTGGGCCAACGTGCAGCCGCACGCTGGAGCGAACGCGAATGCGGCCGCCTACCTCGCCCTCTTGGCGCCGGGTGATCCGGTGTTGGCGATGCGGCTCGACCAAGGTGGACACCTGACCCACGGCTCGCCCGTGAACTTCTCGGGCCAGCTCTACCGTTTCGTCGGCTATGGCGTCCGCCAGGAGGATCCGAATCGCGAGTGGCTCGATCTCGACCAGCTCGCCGACCTCGCACGGGCGCACCATCCGCGCCTCATCGTCGTGGGGGCGACCGCGTACCCACGCGTCATCGACGTCACCCCGATCCGAGCCATCGCGGACGAGGTGGGAGCGCGCGTGCTCTTCGACGCAGCCCACGTCGCCGGTCTCATCGCGGCTGGGGTGTACCCCAATCCGTTGTGGCTCGCGTCGGGGGAGCGCGGTGCCGACGTCGTGACCTTCACGACACACAAGACCCTGCGAGGACCGAGGGGTGCTGCGATCGTCGGTCATGAGGACGTCGCCAAGGCCATCGACAAGGCGGTCTTCCCAGGACTGCAGGGTGGACCGCTCGAGCACGCCATCGCAGCCAAGGCCGTTGCCTTTCGCGAGGCCGCCTCACCGTCGTTCCGCGACTACGGCCGTCGGGTCGTGGCGAACGCCCAGACGCTCGCGGCCTCGCTCGAGGCCGAGGGTTTCCGTCTCGTCTCTGGCGGCACCGACGTGCACTTGATCCTCGTCGATCTTCGCGACTTCGATCCAGAACTCGACGGCAAGACCGCCCAGGACCTGCTGGATGCCGCGGGCATCACGCTCAATCGCAATCAGATTCCGTTCGATCCGCGTTCCCCGTTCGTCACCTCGGGGCTGCGTCTCGGGACGGCGGCCCTCACCACGACCGGTATGGGTGAGGAGGAGATGAAGCGCGTGGGGTCGCTGATCGCGACCGTGCTGCGCGCCCGCACCGACGAAGTGGTTCGGGAGGTTCGCCAGCAGGTTCGCGAGCTCTGTGCGGCCTTCGTGCCGCCTGGCCTCGCGTCCTGATGCGCTATCTGCTGGTCGGCGCGATCGGCGCGGTCGTGACCGCCTTGGCCGTGCCGCTCGTGCGGGTGCTCGCGCTCCGAGTCGGCGCGATCGACCAACCCGGTGGCCGCCACGTCCACGAACGTGCGACGCCAACCCTCGGCGGTCTCGCCATGCTGGTCGGCGTGCTCGTCGCCTTCGGCGCCGCGAGCATGATCGGTGGTTTCCGCGCGGTGTTCTTCGACTCGTCAGAGCCGCTGGGGGTCGCGCTCGCCGCGACCGTCATCTGTGTGCTCGGAGCGATCGATGACGTGGTCGACCTGTCGGCGCCGGCCAAGGTCGCGACCCAGGTGCTCGCTGCGAGCATCCTGTGGTACTTCGGCGTCACGATGTTCTGGTTCAAGGTCCCCTTTGCGGGTATCGTCGTGCTCGCGCCGTCCATGCTGCCGTTGCTCACCGCCATCTGGGTGGTCGCCATGACGAACGCGATCAACCTGATCGACGGTCTCGACGGCCTCGCTGCGGGCATCGTCGCGATCGCGTCGATCGCCTTTGGGATCTACAGCTTGCACCTCCAGGCGTTGGGCCAGCTGCCGGAGTCGTCGATCGGTCCGGTCGTCGCCTTCGTAACCGCTGGCGTGGCCATCGGATTTCTGCCCTGGAACTTCAACCCAGCGCGGATCTTCATGGGCGACGCAGGCGCCATGCTGCTCGGGTTGCTGCTCGCAGCCGCGACGTCCGTCGTCGGGGGTCGTACCGCCAACGTCTCGGACCAAACGTTCTTCTTCTTCGCGCCCCTCGTCATCCCGTTCGTGATCCTCGGCGTGCCGATGGTCGACATGGTGCTCGCGGTGCTCCGTCGAGCACGGCACCACCAGAGCGTCGCCACGCCCGACAACTTGCACCTGCACCATCGGCTGCGCGAGATGGGGCATGGGCCCCGACGGGCGGTGGCGATCTTGTGGACCTGGACCGCCGTGCTGTCAGCCTTTGCGTTGGTGCCGTCGTTCGTTCCGTCCTTGACGGCCGAGCTCCCGATCGTGGTCGTGGCGGCGGCGGTGCTGCTGTTCACCTTGTTGCACCCGGATCTACGGCGTCACTCGGGTACCCGGGAGGGTTCCTGACGGCGGCCGCTCCGAGGTTGCCTGCTAGCATGAGCGCGGCCGAGTGGGCCAGTCGTGGGGAGAGGACGCGGTGAAACGAGGCGCGGGTGCGCACCCGATGATCTCGGGGGCGAGTGAGGCTGTGGCCCACTTCGTGGAGGCCTTCGGCACGCTCGTCATCGTGATCCTGCTCGGCTTCTGGGCCGGGCGCGCGTCTCACTCCGTGATCCTTGGCTTCGTGATCGGCGGCCTCGGGGTCGTCGGCTCGTTGCTCTCGTTGATCTACCGAGCGCGTGAGGGACTCGAGCGGTCGGTGGCCGCTGTCGTCGAGTCCGCACCGTCTCGTGCGCCCGAGCGGCCTGGTCGTGGGCGCGTGCTCGAGGCATCGCTCGAGGTACCCGACGAGGTGCGTGAGGCCGCCCGTACGCTCGATGCTCCCGAGTTCGGGGGGCGTCCGAGGGCATGAGTACCACCAGTCCCGAGACGCGTCTCGCCCTCGGGTTTCTCACCCGTCTCGCCTTGGTTGCGCCGGTTGCCCTCGCAGGTGGCGGCATCGCCGATGGTATCGCTGGCCTCGAGACCGCCGCGTTCGCGCTCGCCGGCGTCGCGCTGACCTTCGCGATCATGGTCGTGGCGTTTCGCGAGGGCGCGAGGTTTGGCATCGGGGGCTTGATGGTGGCGGCGTTTGCCTCGCTCATCCTTGGGCTCGGTCTGCTGACCGCGATCACCGTCCCCCTGGTGCATGCTCACTGGATGCGCCTCGGTGTCTTTGCGACGGTGGTGATCGCCGGCTATCTCGTTGCGGTCGTCCTCGAAGCGCGGCGTGTGTCCGGGCGGATCGGTGACGACGGACTGCGTCCGTGGAGGGTGCTTCGGTGATGCTCGCCGCCATTAGCTTTCCCCCGATCGCTGAGGTGCTGAACTGGCGTCCGATCGCCTTTTCCGGCACTGCGTTCATGTTCAACAAGATCGCGGTGCTGACGCTGGCATCGGCGGCGATCACGCTCGTGCTCTTCGGGCTTGCCGGCCGCCGCGCCCAACTCGTGCCACGGGGCGTCCAGAACGTCGTCGAGGCGGGCGTCGATTTCGTGCGCTCGACCATCGTGTTGGACGTGATGGGCCCTGAGGGCTTGAGCTGGCTGCCCTGGCTCGTCGGGATGTTCTTCTTCATCCTCTTCAACAACCTGTTCGAGGTCGTCCCCTTCATCCAGATGCCGGCCACGGCTCGCACCAGCGTCACCATCCCGCTCGCCGTGATCTCGTATGTCACCTTCCTCGCGGTCGGGATCAAGCGACAGGGGTTCGCTGGCTACTTCCGCAGCGCGCTCGTGCCGAGAGGCGTTCCGGGGGTCCTGCTCATCCTGCTCGTCCCGATCGAGTTCTTGTCGACCTTTCTCGTGCGTCCGTTCGCCCTCGCGGTGCGGCTCTTCGGCAACATGCTCGCGGGTCACCTGCTGCTCATCACGTTCGCGGTGATCTCCGAGGCGCTCTTCGTGAAGTCGATCGCCCTCGTTGCGCTGCCGCTGCCAGCTGCGATGCTGGTCGTGGTGACGGGCTACGAGATCTTCGTCGGGTTCTTGCAGGCCTTCATCTTCACGATCTTGACGGCGGTCTACATCGGCGAGGCCATGGGGGTGGCTGGGCACTAGCATGCCCCCGGCGCGTCGGGTTCCGAGGCCTGTGCGTCACGGTCGGGGGATCGAGATCTCGGGTGGAGAACCCGGGGGTACCACAGCGGAGAGAGAGAGGATCAATGCACAACGTTGTTGCCACGGTGATCGCGGCAGCGTCGAGCGTCAACCTGCGCAAGGGTCTTGCCGAACTCGGTTCGGGCTTGGCCTATGGTTTGGCAGCGTTGGGACCGGGCATCGGTATCGGCATCATCTTCGGGCAGGCGGTCTCTGCGATCGCGCGTCAGCCCGAGACCGCTGGAGCCGTCCGCTCGCTCGCGTTCATCGGTTTCGCGCTCGCTGAGGCGCTTGCCCTCATCGGCTTCGTCGTCTTCGTGCTCCTCAAGTACACCGGCTGATCGCATGCTCGAGGCGGTTGTCACTCAGTCGCCGAACCCGATCCTCCCGAGCACGGGGGAGATCGTCTGGTCGGTGATCTCGTTCGTCATCTTGTTGGTGGTGTTGGCCAAGGTGGCCTACCCGCCGGTCGCGCGGATGATGGCGCAGCGTTCGGATCGCATTCGTGCCGATCTGGAGGCAGCCGATGCTGCGCGACGCGAGGCCGAGGCCCTGCGGGCCGAGCGCGAACGAGAGCTCCAGGGGGCGCGCGAGGACGCGCGTCGCATCCTCGACGACGCTCGCCGGACCGCGGAGGCGCTCAGGCAGGAGGCGAGCGAGCGGGCCCGTGCCGAGGCGGAGGCGATCCGTGCGCAGGTGGAGGCGCAACTGGCGGCAGAGCGTGTCCAGTTGCTGCGCTCGCTGCGTTCCGAGGTCGCTGACCTCGCGGTCGAGCTCGCTGGCAAGATCGTCGCACGAGAGCTCGAGCAGTCATCGTTCGATCCGCTCATCGAGGCCTTCTTGCGAGAGGCGGAGCCCGCTGACTGATGCGTGAGCTCGTGAAGGGCTACGCCCTCGCCCTGCGTGATCTCGCTCGCGAGGCCGGAACGGCCTCGGAGCTCGAACGCGACGCTCGCGGCGTCGCCGAGCTGTGCGAGCGCTTCGTCCAGCTCGCTGTCGCCCTCGACGATCGAGCCGCCGACGTCGATCGTCGTCAAGGAGTGCTCCACGACCTCGTCGGGGAGCGCGTCAGCTCGCTCGCTCTGCGGCTCTTCGACGCTGTCGTCGCGTGGGAGGTCGTCGGCGAGGTGGTGCATTCGCTCGAGGAACTCCCTGAGCTGGTCGCCTCCGACATGGTCCTCGAGGGCCCCGGCGACTTTGCCACCATCGGGCGCGTCATCGGCTATGCGCGGGCCATCTTCGAGGACCTCGGAGCGCGCGACGAGCTCGAGCCGGTGCTCCACGAACTTCGCGGTGTGGCACAGGTGCTCGAACGGGATCGGGCACTCCAGCGCGTGCTGTCGGGTTTCGAGGGAACGCGCGAAGCACGCCTCGCCATCATCGGGGATCTGTTTGGGCCGCGCGTGAGCGTCCGGACGACCTGGATCCTTCGTGCGGCCGTCGCGACGAGTTCCGTGCGACCGATCGGCCGGGTCGTCGATCGGCTGCTCGAACTCGCCGCCCGACAGCTCTCGTTGCGGGTCGCAACGGTTCGCACGGCTCGTTCGCTGCGTGACGATGAGGCGGACGCCGTCCGTACGCACCTCGAGCGGCTCGTCGGCCAGCGCGTGGAGGTCGAGTGGGTGGTGGACGAGTCGGTCATCGGCGGCATCGTGGCGATCGTTGGCGATCGTCTCTGGGATCAAAGCGTTCGACGTCAGCTCGACGACGCTCGTCGTCTCGTCAGCGCGTAGGGGAGTGAAATGGTGATGGAGCACTTCGAAATCTCCGAGGAAGAGGTCGCTGGGGTCATCCGGCGACGCATGGAGGAGTTCGCGCCGCACCAGGGCGGCGAGGAGATCGGGCGCGTGCTGCAGCTCTTCGACGGCATCGCGCTGGTCTCGGGCTTGCCGTCGGTCGCGGTGAACGAGATGCTCCGCTTCGAGGACGGCACGGTCGGCCTTGCCCTGAACCTGGACGAAGAGGCCATCGGTGCCGTGATCCTCGGCGACCAGGAGGGGATCCGAGAGGGTCAGATCGTGCGCTCGACAGGAGAGATCCTGTCCGTGCCGGTGGGTGACGAGCTGCTCGGCAGGGTCATCGATCCGCTGGGGCGCCCGCTCGACGGTCTCGGGCCGATCGCCGCGAGTCTTAGCCGTCGTCTCGAGGTACAGGCCCCGGGCATCACCAAGCGTCAGCCGGTGAACCAGCCCCTGCAGACCGGCATCAAGGCCATCGACACGCTCGTGCCGATCGGGCGCGGCCAGCGCGAGCTGATCATCGGCGATCGCAAGACGGGCAAGACCTCCATTGCGCTCGACGCCATCATCAATCAGCGTGGCCAGGGCGTGAAGTGCATCTACGTGGCCGTCGGCCAGAAGGGCACCAGCGTTGCGAGCGTCGTCGAGACGCTGCGAGCAGCCGGTGCGTTGGCCTACACGGTCGTGGTCTCCGCGCCAGCGTCGGAGCCAGCGCCGTTCAAGTACCTCGCCCCGTATGCGGGTTGTGCCATCGGTCAGCACTGGATGGAGTCGGGAGACGATGCCCTCATCGTCTACGACGACCTCTCCAAGCAGGCCGATGCCTATCGGCAGCTCTCACTGCTGCTGCGCCGCCCGCCAGGGCGTGAGGCCTACCCGGGTGACATCTTCTATCTCCACTCCCGGTTGCTCGAGCGCGCGGCTCGGCTGTCGCCCGAACTCGGTGGTGGCTCGCTCACGGCGCTCCCGATCATCGAGACGAAGGCGGGCGACATCTCGGCCTACATTCCGACGAACGTGATCTCGATCACCGATGGCCAGATCTTCCTCGACGCCGACCTGTTCTACTCTGGCGTGCGCCCGGCGATCGATGTGGGCGCCTCGGTCTCGCGCGTCGGCGGGTCGGCGCAGACCAAGGCCATGAAGGAGGTCGCTGGCTCGCTTCGCCTGGAACTCGCGCAGTTCCGCGAGTTGGAGGCGTTCGCGACCTTCGGCTCCGAGCTCGACAAGGTCGCCCAGGCCCAGCTCGATCGCGGGTATCGCTTGACCGAGATCCTCAAGCAGCCTCAAGGTCAGCCAGTGTCGCTCGAGGACCAGGTCGTCTCCATTTACGTCGGCACCAGCGGTGCCGTCGATGACGTTCCGACCAGCGAGGTCGGCCCCTTCGTCGCGGCGTTCCTCGCCTACCTGCGGGCTCAGCACCCCGAGGTGCTCCAGGAGATCAGCGAGTCGAAGCGCCTTGGCGACCGCGAGCGGCTTGACATGGCGATCAAGGCCTTCAAGGCACTCCATCAGGGGGCCTAGCGCGTGGCGGGCGGCAAGGAGCGAGCACTGCGGGCACAGATCCGCAGTGTGAACTCGACCAAGAAGATCATGAAGGCGATGGAGCTCATCGCCGCCTCTCGCATCGTCAAGGCGGTGGGGCGCATCGCCCAGGCGCGTACGTACTATCGGGAACTCAGCGACGCCACACGAACGCTGGTCGCGGCGCAGCCAGCGTTGCGCAGTCCTCTGCTGGAGGCCTCCGGTCCCGTGGCCGTCGTCGTGGTCACCGCCGATCGCGGCCTGTGCGGAGCCTACAACGCCAACGTGATCCGAGCCTTCGAGCGGCGGCGTCGCGGTGGCGACGTGGGTGTCGTGGTGGGAGTCGGGCGCAAGTTCGGTTCCTGGGCGCATTTTCGCGGTGTCGGTGTCGATCACCAGATCGATCACGTCACCCACCAGCCGACCTACCAGCAGGCGCTCCGACTCTTCACTCCGCTGATCGCGCAGCTCGAAGAGGGTGTCATCGGTGGGATCGACGTCATTTCGAACCGCTTCTACTCGCTCGGGTCCCAGCGCACCGAGGTCACGCACCTCGCTCCGATGCGTCGAGACGATCTGTTGGACGGGACGGAGTCGCGCTCTGAGGTCGAGACCGACCCCGATCTGGCGGTGCTCACCGAGGTGAGCCTGCGTGACCTCATCGTGGCGGAGGGCTTCGGACTCTTGCTGGAAGCGTCCGCCGCCGAGCACGCTGCCCGGCAGCGGGCGATGAAGACCGCCACCGACAACGCCAACGAGTTGGTACGGACGCTGACACGAGCGATGAACCGAGCACGGCAGGATGCGATCACCACGGAGATCGCCGAGATCGTGGGTGGAGCCGAGGCTCTCGCGACGGCGGGGGCGCTGAAGAAGGAAAGTGAGCTGCTATGACCAACGCCGAGCATGTCCTTGGCCGAGTGGTCTCGATCGCGGGACCAGTGGTCGACGTGGAGTTCCCTCCCGACGCCTTGCCGGAGATCAACGCCGCTCTCGAGATGGACGCCGAGGTCGACGGCGAGACCGTCACCATCACCGCCGAGGTGGCGCGCCAGCTGGGGGAGGGACGGGTGCGCTGCATCTGTCTGCGACCCACCGATGGCCTGCGCCGTGGCGTGCCGGTGCGTGCGCTGGGGCGCGGGCTGAGCGTGCCCGTCGGGGATGCGGTGCTCGGCCACGTGTTCAACGTGCTCGGTCAACCCCTGGACGCCCCGTCGTTGGAGGGTGCTGACGACCTGTGGGAGATTCACCGGTCGGCACCGCCGCTCGAGGACCTGGAGCCGAAGGCCCAGATGTTCGAGACGGGCATCAAGGTCATCGACCTGCTCGAGCCCTACGTCCAAGGTGGCAAGGTCGGACTCTTCGGCGGTGCCGGCGTGGGCAAGACGGTGCTCATCATGGAGATGATCAACCGTGTGGCGCAGCAGCACGGCGGCGTGTCGGTGTTCGCTGGCGTGGGGGAGCGCACACGTGAGGGCACCGACCTGCTCCTCGAGATGCAAGAGTCGGGCGTCATCTCGAAGGCTGCACTCGTCTACGGGCAGATGGACGAGCCGCCGGGCGTACGTCTGCGCGTGGGGCTCGCTGCGCTGACCATGGCGGAGTACTTCCGCGACGTCAAGGATCAAGACGTCCTGCTGTTCATCGACAACATCTTCCGCTTCGTCCAGGCTGGGTCCGAGGTGTCGGCCCTGCTCGGGCGCTTGCCGTCGGCGGTTGGTTACCAGCCCACGCTCGCCGACGAGATGGGTGAGCTCCAAGAGCGGATCACCTCGACGAGGCGCCGCTCCATCACCTCGCTGCAGGCCGTCTACGTCCCGGCCGACGACTACACCGATCCGGCGCCGTTCACGACGTTCACGTTCCTCGATGCGACGACCGAGCTGTCGCGTCAGATCGCCTCACTCGGTATCTATCCCGCCGTGGATCCGCTGGCGTCGACGTCGAACATCCTCGATCCGACCATCGTCGGCGAGCGGCACTACCAGGTGGCTCGGAGCGTCCAGCAGATCCTGCAGCGCTACAAGGATCTGCAGGACATCATCGCCATCCTCGGGCTCGACGAGCTCTCCGAGGAGGACAAGGTCATCGTTGCCCGGGCGCGGCGCATCCAGCGGTTCCTGTCGCAGCCGTTCTTCGTGGCCGAGGTGTTCACCGGCCTCAAGGGGAAGTACGTGCCGATCGCGGAGACGATCGAGTCCTTCGAGGCGATCGTTCGCGGGGACCTCGATCAGGTTCCGGAGCAGGCGTTCTTGAACGCCGGCAGCATCGAGGACGTCTGGGCCAAGGCCAAGGAGCTCGGGTAGAGATGCGCGCGACCTTCGATGCCGTGATCGCAACTCCCGAGGAGGTCGTGTTCGAGGGAGCCGTCGAAGAACTCGTCATGCGTGTCCCGACCGGCGACATCGCCTTCCTCGCCAACCACGGGCGTTTCGTCGGTGAGGTCGAGGTCTGTGTGGCCAAGCTCTGGCTCGCCGACGGCACCCAGGAGGAACTGGTCATCGACGGCGGTCTGGTGCGCGTCGGTGGCAACCGTGCCGTCGTGCTCGCGCGTGCCGCGGAGTTCGTGGGCGACATCGATCAGGCGTCGCTGGAGTCGCGGCGGCGTGTCGTCGCAGAGCTCGCGAGCGACGTGGACGAGCGCTTCGTGGCCCCCTATCGGGCGGGCCTCGAGCTGCGGGAGTCTCGGCTGTCGGTGTGAGCCGCGTTCGGGTCGCCGTCGCGCTGGTGCTGTCGCATGCCCAGGAGGAGGGCATCGATGCCGTGAGGCGTGTCGTCGGCTCGCGCGCGCTCGATCGCATCGTGCCGCACATCACGTTGCTGCCGCCGCATGAGCGTGACGCTGCCGGCGTTGCTGCACTCCTCCGGCAGGTCGCCGAGGTCGTCGCGCGGCTGGATCCACCAGTGACGGAGTTCTCGGGGATCGGCGTCTTCGCCAACCGGCGCCCGACCGCGCATCTGGCCGTGGCCGACCCTGACGGCTGGATCGCCGGGCTCGCCGCAGAGCTCGGGTGGCCGGACGATCGCCCGTTCGTGCCCCACGTGACCATTCGAGAGGGGGGTGCGCTCGAGTCGCTCGAACACCTCGCTGACCTCGGGACCGACTTCCGAGCACCGCTCGAGCCGAGGGCGGTCGCGGTCCTGCTCGTGCGGATGCGCGATCCGAGGCGATGGTGGCGCTCCGTGCTCGAGGCGCGCGTGGGCGAGAGCTGGATCGTCGTACGGTCGCACCTGCGGTTACGTGTCGTCGTCAGCGATGGAGCCTGGCTGACTCAGACCGCGGCGCCGACGCTGCACCAGCGCAGTGCCCTCGCCTTCGTCGACGATGAGGTCATCGGCGTCGTCTCAGCGCGACGAGCGAGCGATGCGGCCTGGGTGCTCGTCGATGCGCGTGTCTTCGACCCCGATCTGCGAGGGTTCGGTGTCGGCTCCGCGCTACGCGACGCCCTTGGCGCCTCGCTCGCCCCGGCCGCACTCGTTGGCCCCGCAGGAACGGCGTTGCTCGAGCAACGTGGCGCCGTCGCCGTTGGGGCTCCGCTCGCACGGGCCCTCGGGCTCGCTCAGGACAGCAGCTGGATCGCCCTCAGCTTCGTGAGTTGATGCTGGGCGCGTACGGTGCGGATGGTGCCCGAACGCGAGCGCATGACGATCGAGTGCGTATGGACGCGTCCGCCCACGATGCGAACTCCGCGCAGGAGCTCGGCGTCGGTGATGCCGGTCCCGGCAAAGAAGACGTTGTCGCTGTCGACGAGCTCCTCGGTCGCGAAGACGTGCTCGAGGTCGTAGCCCTGGGCGAGGGCCCGGTCGCGCTCGTCCGTGTCGCGGGGCCACAGCCTGGCCTGCAGCTGTCCGCCGAGACAGCGCATCGCAGCCGCGGCCAGCACCGCCTCCGGGGAGCCGCCGACGCCCATGAGGAGATCGACATCGCTCTCGTCGATCGCGGTGAGGACCGCGGCCGAGACGTCGCCGTCGCCGATCAGCCGCACGCGGGCTCCGGCGCTACGGACCTCCTCGATGAGGTCCGCATGGCGGGGTCGATCGAGGATGGCAACCGTGATGTCTTTGGGAGCGACGCCCTTGGCACGCGCCAGCTCGCGGATGTTGTCGCGTGGCGTTGCGTCGAGTGCGACGACGCCGATGCCCTCGGGTCCGGAGGCCAGCTTGTCCATGTAGACGATCGGCCCGGGGAAGAACATCGAGCCACGCGTCGCGACCGCGATCACGCTCATCGCACCCCAGCGCCCCATCGCGGTTGGCGTGGTCCCCTCGATCGGGTCGACCGCAACGTCGGCCACTGGGCCGGTACCGTCGCCGATCACCTCGCCGTTGTAGAGCATGGGGGCGTGGTCCTTCTCGCCCTCGCCGATGATGACCGTCCCGGTCATGGGCACGGTCGCGAGGATCGAGCGCATCGCGTTGACCGCGGCGCCGTCAGCGGACTCCTTCTGTCCGCGCCCGATCCAGGCGCTCGCAGCCAGCGCAGCTGCCTCCGTGACGCGGACGAGGTCGAGAGCGAGGTTGCGGTCCGGGGTTCGGTCGTCGATGGTCACGCGCCAACGTTAGCAGCCTGTACCACCCGCGTCGGGGGATCGCATGGGTGACGGGCCTTGGAGGCGTCAGCGACGTTCGGTAGAATCGGCCCATGGGTGATCTGTCGGCTTGGTCGGAGGCGTATCGTCGAGCCGGAACGCGCGAGGAGGCCTTCGAGACGCTCTCGGGGGTGCCCCTCGCTCCCCTCTACGGGCGCCACGGCGCGCTCGACCCGGACGACGCGGGAGCCATGGTCGATCCCGACGAGGAGCTGCCTGGTCAGTATCCGTACACTCGAGGCGTCTACGCCTCGGGCTACCGAACGAAGCGCTGGACGATGCGCATGTTCGCGGGCTTCTCGACGGCCATCGAGACCAACCAGCGCTTCCACGAGCTGCTCGCCAACGGGGGCACCGGGCTCTCGGTCGCGTTCGACTTGCCGACGCTCATGGGACGCGACTCCGATGACCCTCGGTCGGTGGGCGAGGTGGGCAAGTGCGGGGTCGCCATCGACACGCTCGAGGACATGCGGGACCTGTTTAGCGGGATCGACCTCGGTGCGGTCACCACGTCGATGACCATCAACGCGCCAGCGGCGTTCATCCTCGCCAGTTTCATCGCGGTGGCGGAGGAGCGTGGCGTCGCACGAGAGCGCCTTGCGGGCACGCTCCAGAACGACATTCTGAAGGAGTATCAGGCGCAGAAGGAGTACTACTTCCCGCCTCGTCCATCGGCTCGACTGGTGCGTGACACCATCGCGTTCACCGCGGCCGAGATGCCGAAGTGGCATCCCATCTCCGTCTCGGGTTATCACATCCGCGAGGCCGGCTCGACCGCGGCCGAGGAACTCGCCTTCACGCTGGCCAACGGCTTCGCCTACGTCGAGCTCGGCCAGGCAGCCGGCCTCGACGTCGATGCGTTCGCGCCGCAGCTGTCATTCTTCTTCAATGCCCACATCGATTTCTTTGAAGAGATCGCGAAGTACCGCGCCGCACGGCGCCTCTGGGCCCGTTGGTTGAGGGAGCGCTACGGGGCGCGCGATCCACGTTCGTGGCAGTTGCGCTTCCACACGCAGACCGCCGGCGTGTCGCTGACCGCCCAGCAGCCAGAGATCAACGTGGTCCGGACTGCGCTCGAGGCGCTCGCAGGCGTGCTGGGCGGCACGCAGAGCCTGCACACCAACTCCATGGACGAGGTGCTCTCGCTGCCCACCGACCGTGCGGCTCGCATCGCGCTGCGCACGCAACAGGTGATCGCCTACGAGACGGGTGTGGCGAACGTCGTCGATCCTTTGGGCGGCTCCTACCTCGTCGAGGCGCTCACCGACGAGCTCGAAGCACGAGCCTCGGCGATCTTCGCCGAGATCGAGCGCCTCGGTGGGGGGTCCATGCTCGAGGGGGCCTTCGTCGGGATCGACGACGGTTACTACCAGGGCCGCATCGCAGACTCTGCCTACGAGCTCGAGAAGCGCATCAGCGCCGGAGAGCGGGTGATCGTCGGTGTGAACGCCTTCACCGCCGGCAACGAGGAGGACGAGATCCCGACGCTCGTGATCGGGCCCGAGGTCGAAGCGCGTCAGATCGAACGACTCAGGAGGGTGCGGCGTCAGCGTGACGAGGAGGCCCAGCGGACTGCGATCCGACGCCTCGTCGACGAGGCGCGCGATCCAGAGCGCAACCTCATGCCCGCTCTCATCGATGCCGCTCGCGCGAGAGCGAGCGTCGGCGAGGTGATGATGGCGCTCGGCGAGGTGTTCGGCCTCTACGAAGAGCCGCCTCGGTGAGCGACGTCGTCCAGCGCGTCGCCGACGTGGTGGCAGGTCCGCTGGGCGTCGCGTGGATCGAGCGCAGTGCTCGCGGGGTCGTGGTGGCGAGCACCGTGACTGCACTCGGCTGCGCCGACGTCACGCCAGCGTGGGCGCGTCCCGGCAACGGCGGGGTCCTCGCGATGGGCAGCTCGTGCTTGTGGGTGTTGTGCGTCGACGGTTCCGTCGTGCGAGTCGTGCCGGGACGAGGCATCGAGCACGTCGCCACCGTGCCCGGCGTGCGTTGGATCGCCGGTTCTCCCGCCGGAGCCATGGTTGCGGTGGTGAGCGACGCTCGCGTCGTCGTCTTCGACGACCAGGCTCGGCTGGTGAACGTGGTGGACCTCGGCCGCCTTGGGGTCTCGGACCTCTGGGATGTGGCCGTCGACGACGACGGTTCGATCGCGTTGGCCCGGGCGGGGGAGCGCGAGCCGTGGCTCACGGGGTCGGTGATGCTTCTCGACCCGACCGGCGCCATCGCGGGGAATTTCGGCGGTGACGGTGCGAGTGTGGTGGAGCCGCGGTTCGGACCGGGCGGTCTGTGGGTTCGTGACGATCGCGCCGGTGCGCACGTCCCGGTACTCGCGGGGCGGGTGCCCCAGATCGCGGGTCTCGACTACGACGTGGGTGAGTACCCTCTTGGGCCTGGTCGTCGGGGCTACATCCCCGACTCGGAGGCGGTGCTCGGAGTGATCGCCTCCGTGGAGGCGCCCGCGCTCGTCGTCCTGGACGAGCGCCTCCGTCGCGTGGCGTCGGGCTCGTGGACCTCGATCTCGGCCATCGACGGTGACGTCGTGGGCATCGAGCGGGGGCCGTGGTCGGAGCGGGTCCGCCGTGGGTCCGAGACGCTCCGGCAGGCGGGCTCGGACGGGGTGGACGGTTCTCGCATCGAGCCACTTGGGGCCTTGGGGCTGGCCGCACGCGGCGTGGCGATCTGGCCCCCGGTACCTCGTGGTGTCGCGCTGGTCGTCCATGGCGGTCCCGTCGAACAGGTCGCGTTCCCGGTCCCCGACAAGTGGCGTCGCGCACTCCGACACGGCTTGGTGGTCGTCGCGGTCGACTACCCGGGTTCGTACGGCTACGGGCGATCGGCACGCGAGCGTATCGTCGGTCGGTTCGGGACGGTCGAGTCAGAGGCCCTTGCCGAGGTCGTGCGGGGATTCGAGGGCGTGGTCGCGGGTCCTCGCGTCGGCATCGGCGCGTCGTCGGCAGGCTGGACGCTCCTGCAGCTCATCCTCGAGGACCCGACACTGCTCGATGCGTTGGTGTTGACCAACCCACTGCTCGACCCGTCCGCGCTCGGCGACGTCGACTGGCTGGTCGGCCAGGACGCGCCGCACCTCGCGCACCGCCGACCGCGGCGGCGCATCCCGGTCCTCATCACGCACGGCAGCGCGGACCGTGTGGTGCCGGTGGAGCAATCTCGTGCGTTCGTCGAGCGCGTCGGCGAGAGCCTTGCGTGCGAACTCCAGGTGGCAGAGGGCGAGGGTCATAGCCTCGGCGAGCGCGCCTCACTCGAGGAGTTGGCCAGGTTCGATGCGCTGGTGCTCGGCCTACTTGCCTCATGGAGCGAACTCCGGTCGCGATGAGCAGCACAGAGCGCATGGCGGCGGGCGCACGCCGACCTTCGGCAGGCAGAACCGTGACTCGGCGGCCGGCGGGCCGTGCCGGGTGGCCTGCTGCTCAGCGGCTGGGAGTGCGCGGGCTCCGCACGGTGGCGAGGACTGCCTCGCGCACCGCGTCGCGATCTTCGCCCTGAGCGATCGCGTCGAGTGCCGCCTCGAGGGTGCCAAGGGCGAGCAATCCGACGAGGTCGGCGGAGTCCACACCCTCGTCGGCGAGCACCGAGACGAGTGGTTCGGCGAGCTCACGTCGCAGCTCGCCAAGGCGAGTTGCGACGAGATCGGGACGCTGGGACGCGGTGCGACTCGCCAGGCGGCGCAAGATCTCGAACTCCTCCCGGGGCGCGTTCGCCAGGACGACGTCGACGATGGCGGCGAGCTTGTCGTGCGTGGCTGCCGCCGCTGCCTCGGCCAACTGCTTGGCGAGGGCGGGGACGTCGCTCTCGGCAAGGGCAAGATACAGGTGGGTCTCGGAGGGGAAGTAGAGGTAGACGCTGTTGCGTCGGATCCCTGCGCGCGGTCCGACGTGTTCGAAGCCGACCGAGCGAATCGCCGGGTCGACGAGGCACGCCCGTGCCGCGTCGAGGAGACGCTCACGACGCTGATCGTGATGTTCGCGGACGGTTGGTGCTTCGATCCTCGGCATGTCGCCAGTATATCGCCAAGATGTATCCGCATAGGCAAATAGCCGTCACATTTGCGTGCCGTGTCCGACCCTCGGGTTAGGCCACGGGTGTGACCGCGCCCGTTCGTACGCCTCCCGCCTCGACTGCGCTCGCGATCGTCGCTACGCCCGCTACGCCACCGCCGGCGCGTTCGGCGGAGCCGACGAGCCGGGGCTCCGCCCGGAACCAGCGCCTCGCTCGGAGGAGGCCGCCCGGCCGAGGTCGTCTCGGGCGCGGGGAACGGGTGCGGGTCGCGGCCACGCTCGCCCTCGTCGTGGTCGCGGTGTGCTGTGGCGCGCTACGCGCCGTCGCCCGCCCCCACATCGGAACGATCGTGCGCGTCGTTCGCATCGCGCCCGGGCAGACACTCGACGGCCTCGCCGAGGAACTCGACCCGACGGGGAACGTGGAGCTGCATGCCTGGGAGCTCTCGGCGTCGTTGGGCTCTGCGTCCATCGTCGCTGGTGAGCTCCTGCGGATCGAGATGCGAGGATCGGGCGCTTGGAGCGCAACCCGTCAGACGTCGCCGATGGCAAGCACGAGCTTGCCGAGCTTGCCCGGGCGCGCGAACGCCTCGTAGGCGGCGGCGGCGTCGTGGAGCGGCCACGTCGCGGCGACCGGGATCTGGAGCGAACCTTCGGCAAGCGCCGGCAGGAGTCGGTGGGCGACCTCTCGGGCCAGCGCTGCCTTCTCGTGGGTCGGGCGCGCGCGCAGCGTCGATCCACGGAGGGCTGCTCGTGACCCCATTACCGTGCGCAGGTCGATCTCGACGCGTGAGCCCTGACCGACGCCGATGACCACGACGCGGCCACCGACCGCGAGCTCGGAGATGGCGTGCGTGAGGCTGGCTGCTCCGAGGAGCTCGAGCACCACGTCGTAGGGCCCCGAACCTGGCAGCTCGTCGAGGGTGAGTGCTCGGTGTGCGCCCAGGGCATAGGCCTCGGATGCACGTCGCTCATCGCGTACGAGCGCCGTGACGCGGGCACCGGCGAGACGGGCGATCTGGAGCCCGATGGTCCCGACGCCACCGAGTGCGCCGGTCACGAGCACGCGGTCCCCGAGGCCGAGCTGCCCTTGGATGAGCAGCGCGTCGAGGGCGGTGAAGGCGGCCTCGGGAAAGCCTCCTGCGCGCTCGAGATCGAGCTCGTCAGGGACGGGCACGAGCGTGGCTGCGTCGACGACGACGTACTCCGCCTGTGCGCCGCCGCCGGTGATGCCCATGACGCGATCGCCGGGGCGTACCTCGGTGGTTCCGTCCCCGACCGCAGCGACGACCCCAGCGAACTCGAGGCCGAGCCGGGTCGGATCGACCCCGGGTGGTGGCGGGTACAGGCCTCTCGCCTGCAGGAGGTCGGCGGCGTTGATCCCTGCGGAGGTGACCTCGACAAGGGCCTCGTGGCGTCCAACGGTCGGGTCGGCTACGGTTGCGACGGTGACGGCACCGTCGGCGATCACGACAGCTCGCATCGGTGCCAGGGTAGTCCACGCGGCGATGACCAAGGAGCAGGCGATGAGCGAACGGGTGCGGATCGAGCACGACACCATGGGCGAGGTGGAGGTTCCAGCAGATGCGGCCTGGGGGGCCCAGACGCAGCGCGCCATCGGGAACTTCCCGGTGTCGGGCCAGCGCATGGCGCCACAGGTGATCCACGCGCTGGCGTTGATCAAGTGGGCGGCCGCGCTCGAGAATCGCGACCGGGGCGTCCTCGATCCCGAGATGGCCGAGGCGATCGCCGCCGTCGCCGACGAGGTCGCCCGGGGCCTCCACGACGAGCACTTCCCCGTCGACGTCTACCAGACCGGATCGGGGACCTCGACCAACATGAACATGAACGAGGTCATCGCGCATCTGGCCACGCTCCGCCTCGGTCGGACCGTCGGCCCGAACGACCACGTCAACGCCTCGCAATCGTCGAACGACACCTTCCCGACGGCCATGCACCTCGCGGTCGCGCTCGAGGTTCGCGACGCGCTCGACCCTGCGCTCGCGACCTTGGAAGCGTCGCTCGTCCGTCGGAGCGAGGACTTTGCCACCGTGGTCAAGGCCGGCCGGACGCACCTCATGGATGCGACACCGATCATGCTCGGCCAGGAGTTCTCGGGATACGCAGCCCAGATCGCACGGGCACGCACCCGTATCGCGGCCGCGGTGGACGAGCTTCGCGAGGTGCCACTCGGCGGCACGGCCGTCGGCACCGGGTTGAACGCACCGCAGGGCTTCGCCGCAGCGGTGCTCGCACGCATCGGCGCTCGGGTGGGGCTCGACGTGCGCGAGGCGGCGAACCACTTTGAGGTCCACGGAGCTCGTGACGGCGTGGTGGCGGTGTCGGGCAGTCTGCGTGCGCTGGGTGTGGCGCTGTATCGCATCGCGAACGACCTGCGTTGGATGGGTTCTGGTCCCAGGTGTGGTCTCGCGGAGATTCGCCTGCCCGATCTCCAGCCTGGCTCATCGATCATGCCAGGCAAGGTCAATCCGGTCATCCCGGAGTCGGTGACCCAGGTGGTCGCGCGCGTGGTGGGCAACGACGCCACGATCGGCTTCGCGGGCGCCGCCGGGTCGATCTTCGAGCTCAACGTGATGCAGCCCGTCATCGCGCAGGCGGCACTCGAGAGCGTCACGTTGCTCGCGGCGGCGTCCCGCCTGCTCGCGACGCGGTGCGTCGACGGCATCGAGGCCGACGTCGAGCGGTGCCGGACGTACGCGCTCTCGACACCGGCGATCGCCACGGCCCTCAACCCCGCCATCGGCTACGAGCGCGCTGCGGCCATCGTCAAGCGTGCGGTCAAGGAGGGGCGGGACCTGAGGAGCCTGGTGCTCGAGGAGGGCGTCTTGGGGGAGGAGGAGGTCGACCGCGTGCTCGACGTGGCAGCCATGACACGAGGGGGTATCCAAGCCGGGTGATGAGCTTGCTCGAAGCGCTGCGTCAGCTCAGCGCGTGGGACCTCACCGATGCTGACACCGTCGGCACGGTTGCGCTCGTCATCGCTGCAGAGCCGACGACGCCCCCAGAACTCACGAGCGCGCTTCGGCTCCTTGTCGCCCATCCCCGCGTCGGCGTCGAGGTGCTCGCGCTCGCGAACCGCGTGCTCGGGGTCATCGATCCACTGGAGGAGGCCTACCGGGCTGGGATCGAGCTCGCTGATCACCTCGAGTCCTGCGGACTCCATGGCCGTGGCGGAGAACTCGCGGTTGGCCCGACGCTCGTCGCCCGACGCGGCGTCGGGCCGTCGACGGTCGAGACGTGCACCTGGCGGCTCCTGCCCGACGAGCTGGTTCGAGTGGTCGCCAACAGGCATCGAGCCCGCCTGTTCGCGACCGCGGACCTGGCGGTGCTCGTCGACGGGCGGCGAATCCTGCCGTCGCGCTACGGGTGGCCGCGACTTGCCCCCGGACTGGCGCAGCTGGAGGGAGGGGCCGATGCCGTCGAGGCGTAGTCACGTGGCGATGACCCAGGACGAGATCGCAGCCCTGCTCAGCGAGGGGAGGACACTCGTCCTCGGCAGTCACGGGCCTCGTGGGACCATCCACATGGTGCCCTTGTGGTACGTTGTCCTCGACGGTGTGGTGTGGTCGTGGACGTATGCGCGCTCGCAGAAGGCGCGCAACCTTGCGCGGGAGGCGACCGCGAGCGGGCTCGTCGAACTCGGCGATCGCTACGACGAGCTCCGCGGCGTGCTGATCGAGGGTCGGGCCGTGCTCAGCGACGACCCCGTACTGGTGCGCCGGGTCGGGGAGGGTCTGCTCGCTCGCTACGAGCTGGGTTCTGCGGAGGCCGCGGAGGCGATGCGCCGTTCGGCCTCCAAGCGCGTCGCCATCCGCCTCGAGCCCGAGCGGATCGTGAGCTGGGACCACCGCAAGCTCGGCGGACGTTACTGACGCCGCCACTCCCTGCTGGCTAGCATGGGCGCATGGGCGAGACCGTGCACTTTCCGATGAATGGCCACGACGCGACTGGCTACCTCGCGCAGCCGGTTGGCGAGACGGGCCCTGGCGTCGTCGTGATCCAGGAGTGGTGGGGCGTCAACGATCACATCAAAGATGTCGTTGATCGGCTGGCGGCAGCGGGCTTCAGTGCCCTCGCTCCGGACCTCTACGACGGCCGTGTCGTCGACGAGCCGGACGAGGCCGCCAAGGCGATGATGGCGATGCAGCTCTCCGATGCCTCCAAGCGCATGGTCGGTGCGGTTCGCGAACTGGAGCGACGCACGGGGCGCCAGGGCGTCGGCGTCATCGGGTTCTGCATGGGTGGTGGGCTTGCCTACGTGCTCGCTGCCGAGGTGCCAACGCAGGTCCGAGCGCTGGTGCCCTTCTACGGGGTGATCCCGTGGCAGGGGGCCGAGCCCGACTACAGCCGTATCACCGCTGCCATCCAGGGCCACTACGCCGAGCACGACGACTTCGCGTCTCCCGATCGCGTGCGTGCTCTCGAGGCGCGGCTGCGGGAACTCGGTGCCGACGTGGAGTTCTTCATCTACCCCGGCACGCACCACGCCTTCTTCAACGACTCGAGACCCGAGGTGTACGACGCACTGGCCGCTCGCCAGGCGTGGGATCGCATGATTCCGTTCCTGCACGAGCACCTGGGTTCCTGATCTCGAGCCGATCAGCGTGCGGGTGAGGTCGCTCGCTGGACCAGATGCACCCGTCGCGTGCGCCCTGCTCGTCGAGGAGCGGGTCGCGGCGGGCTTCGTGCAGGGATCGGGCTCGCTCGTGGCGTGGGAGCGCCGCCGCTTGCCAGACGGCCGTTGGGAGGTGCGCTGCGACGTCGGCGCGCCGGGACTCGGCTGGCTCGTGCGCTGGGCACTCGGGCGTCTGGTGCGCGGCAAGGGCCGGTTGGTGCGGCGTGTTCTGCCGCCAGGGGTCTTCCCTCAGGGGTCACTGGACGTCGTTGCGACCGTGTTCTGGGTCGCCACCGTCGTTGCGTACTGCGGAACGCTCCTGGGACAGACGCTTGCCTTCGCCGCCCCCACGCTCCACGCCTCACCCCTCGCGCAAGGGGTCGGTTCGGGGCTGGTGCGCGTCGACGTGCTCGTCGCGTTGCCGATCGCGAGGCTCGGTGACCGTGTGGGTCGGTGGCGCGTCCTGCGGGCTGCGCTCGTGCTCGCGACGCTCGCGACGGCGGCAGGAGCGCTGGCACCGGACCTCGCCGGCCTCGTCGTGACCCAGGTGCTCGCCAAGGCGGGCGCGACGGTTGCCGTACTGCTCGCGAACGTCATCGTCGCCGAGACGGTGCATGCGGAGGGGCGAGCGTGGACGATGGGCTTTCTGGTGCTCGCGACCGCACTCGGTGCCGGACTGTGCGCGGTGGCGGTGGCTGGGCTTGGGATCGCACCCGAGGCGTGGCGCGCCTTGTTCGCGATCGCGATCGTCGGCCTCGTGCTCGTCCCACGCCTCCGTCACCGCCGCGATCCGGCCCGCTTTCGGCACTCGACCCCCGTGCGCTTTCGCGAACTCACCTCTCGGGAGCATCGCGGTCGTCTCATCCTCGTGGCCATCGCTGCCGCGCTGTTCAACCTGTTCTACCTGCCGGCTTCCCAGTTTCGGAACCAGTTCTTGCGCGTCGATCGCCACTTTGCGGCCTGGCAGATCTCGGCGTTCACGATCGGCGCCAACCTGCCATCTGGGATCGGCCTGGCCTTCGGTGCGCGCCTCGCCGAGACGGTCGGTCGGCGCGTGCTCGCCGCCGTTGGGCTCGCGGTCGGCGGGGTGCTCCTCGCGCTCGCATTCCTCGCCCACGGCGTGGCGCTGGTGGTGCTCTACGCCGTCGGCGAAGCGGTCGGGACCATGGCGGTGCCGGCGCTGGCGGTGTTCGGACCGGAGCTGTTCCCGACGAGGCTTCGCTCTGGGGCCAATGGTGTGATCGCGATCGCGAGCAGGGTGGGCACCGTGGTGGGACTCGTCGCGGTCGGGGCGGCCGCGTCGGCTGGATTGGGCTACGGCACCCCGATCGCCGCGCTCGCCATCGGGCCGATCGCGCTCGCTGCCCTGGTGCTGATCGCCTTTCCAGAGACGCGTGCTCGTACGCTCGAGGACCTCAACCCTGAGGACGCGCCGCCATTGGCCCCGGGCGCCGGCGCCGAGTAGGTTGTGGCCGGTTGGCGTGGAGAGCGTGAGGGAGGCGCGATGCGTTCGTGGATGGTCCAACACACGTCGCGGCTCGAGGGTGAGGTGCGCCTGCAGGGCGCGAAGAACTCGGTCCTGAAGATCATGGCCGCGACGCTGCTCGCCGAGGGTCGTCACCGTATCGAGAACGTCCCGGCCATCAGTGACGTCACCGTCATGGCCCACCTGCTCGAGGCCGTGGGGGCTCGGGTGTCCTGGCCCGAGCCGCACGTCGTCGAGGTCGAGGTGCCCGAGGCGGCGTCGCTGTCGAGCGAACCTCCTGCCGAACTCGTCGGGCAGATTCGCGCGTCCGTCGTGCTCCTCGCACCGTTGCTGGCGCGCACCGGCGCGGTGCGGCTCGCGCCGCCGGGTGGGGATGATTTCGGGGCGCGCCCGATCGACATCCATCTCGATGCGTTGGCCAGTCTCGGTGCCGTGGCGACGATGGACGCGGGATCGGTCCTCGTGAAGGGCTCCCCCCTTGCGGGTGCGCCGGTGACGCTCGAGTTCCCGTCCCACACGGGGACCGACACCGCGCTCCTTGCCGCCGTCACCGCGAGCGGCGAGACGATCATCGACAACGCCGCTCGTGAGCCAGAGGTCGTCGACTTGGCGACCGCGCTCGTGTCGATGGGCGCGCGGATCGACGGTGCGGGGACGTCTCGGATCCGCGTCCAGGGCGTCCAGCGCCTGCGCCCGTTGCGTCACCGCGTCATCGGCGACCGCGTCGTCGCGGCCACCTACCTGGCCGCGCTCGGTGCGACGACCGGGCGTCTCGAGCTCGTCGGCGTCAACCCGAGGGTCCTCGAGATCCTGCTGCGCAAGCTCAGCGGCCTCGGCTTCCACATCGAGGCCGACGACGCGGGTCAACGGCTCGTCGCCGAGGTCACTGAGCGCCTCAGGGCCGGGGACATCCAGACGCTGCCCTATCCGGGGGTCGCGACCGACTACAAGCCCATGCTCGTGGCGATGCTGACGCGTGCCCAGGGAGTCTCGGTGGTCAGCGAGAATCTCTACAGCGGTCGGTTTCGCTACCTCGACGAGCTGCGGAGCTTCGGCGCGGACATCATCTCCGAGGGCCATCACGTCGTCGTGCGCGGCGTGGATCATCTCCACGGTGCGACGGCGGTCGCGCACGACATCCGTGCGGGTGCGGCGTTGGTGGTGGCGGCGCTCGCTGCGGAGGGCCAGAGTCGGTTGCTCGGCGTCGAGCACATCGAGCGGGGCTACGACGATCTTGCGGGAACCTTGCAGCGACTCGGGGGTCAGGTCTGGATCGAGGGAGGCGAGTGAGCGACCTCGAAGAGCTCGTTGGACGGGCTCGTGCTGGTGACAGGGGTGCGACCGCACGGCTGATCTCGGTCGTCGAGCGCCGGGCAGGGGCCGGCGAGCCGATCGGCATCGCCGATCTGTGGTCAGCGCGCCCTCGTGTCGTGGTCGGGGTGACCGGTTCGCCCGGCGCTGGGAAGTCGACGCTGGTCGATCGCTTGGTCGGGGCGTGGCGGACCCGGGGTCACCGCGTGGGTGTCGTCGCGGTCGACCCGAGTTCGCCGTTCTCCGGCGGCGCGATCCTGGGCGACCGCGTGCGTATGCAGGGGCACACGCACGACCCCGACGTGTTCATTCGCTCGGTGGCGACCCGCGGTGCGCTGGGTGGCCTCGCGCGCAGCGTCCCCGAGATCGTTCGACTCCTCGGGTTGGTCGGCTACGACCTCGTCGTGATCGAGACCGTCGGTGTCGGACAGGTGGAGGTCGAGGTCGTCGGCGAGGCGGACGTGACGGTGGTCGTCATCACGCCGGGCTGGGGCGATGCCATCCAGGCCAACAAGGCGGGCATCATGGAGATCGCCGACCTCTTCGTCATCAACAAGGCCGATCGTGCGGGGCTCGCCGAGACGCGTCGTGATCTCGTCGCGATGCTCGATCTCGGCCATCGAGAGCCGCGCCCCCCGATTCTCGAGACGGTCGCGACGAGCGGTGAGGGCACCGATGCGGTGGCCGAGGCCGTCGTGGCGCTCGCGGCCGAACTCGACGATCGAGGCATCTTGAAGTCGCGCGTGGCCGCGCGGCGGAGGCGCGCGGTGGAGCGTGTCATCGTCGATCGCGTCCTCCGGGCGGCGGCCGACGCAGACCAGGCAGTGTGGGCGCAGGTGGAGGCGGGCACCGTGGACCCTGGGGCCGCGGCCGACGCACTCCTCGACGCGCTCGAGATCGCTCCAGGGCACGGAGCACGAGGAGGGTCATCCGATGAGTGAGTTTGTCCACGTCGAGAGGGACGATGCAGGCGTCGCCACCGTACGGCTCGATCGGCCGAAGGCAAACGCGCTCTCGGGCGCGGTGCTCGCCGAACTCGCAGCCGCGGCCTCGGACCTGGAGCGAGACTTGCCCCGCGCCGTGGTCGTGACGGGTGGCGATCGCATCTTCGCGGCCGGCGCGGACATCGCGGAGTTCGACGAGCGCCCCGTGGGGTGGGAGACCGCCCGGGCGTTCCACCGCGCGTTGGGGGCCATCGCGGCGCTCCCACGCGTGGTGATCGCAGCGATCGAGGGGTACGCCCTCGGGGGCGGCCTCGAGCTCGCCCTCGCGTGCGACCTACGGGTGGCGAGTTCGTCGGCCAAGCTCGGCCTCCCGGAGATCTCGCTGGGCTTGATCCCGGGTGGCGGCGGCACACAACGGTTGCCTCGGCTCGTCGGGTTGGCGGTCGCGAAGCGTCTCGTCCTGACCGGGGAGCCGCTCACGGCTGCCGAGGCACTCGGCGTGGGGCTCGTCGACCGCGTCGTCGAGCCAGGGCAGGCGACCGAGGCGGCGCGAGCGTGGGCGCAGCGCTTCGCGTCGGGTCCGCTCGCAGCACTCGCGTTCGCGAAGGTCGCGCTCGCCGAGGGGACGCAGGGCTCGCTCGAGGAGGGGCTCGCGCTCGAACAGGCACTCTTCGCGCAGGTGTTCACCACCGAGGACGCGCGCATCGGTGTGCGGTCGTTCCTGACCGATGGGCCGGGACGAGCGAACTTCGTGGGACGGTGATGGCCCAACACCGGTTCGCCTCGCTGCGGGGCGCCGAGGGCGAGCCCGCGTGGTACCAGCAAGCGGTCTTCTACGAGGTGCTGATCCGCGGGTTCTACGACTCGAACGACGACGGCGTCGGTGACCTCCGAGGCCTCATCGAGAAGCTCGACTACCTCGAGTGGCTCGGGGTGGACTGCTTGTGGCTGCTCCCGTTCTACGAGTCGCCGCTGCGCGACGGTGGCTACGACGTCGCTGACTTCACCAAGGTCCATCCCGACCTTGGCACCCTCGACGACCTTGCCGAGCTGCTTCGGGAGGCGCACCTGCGCGGGATGCGCGTGATCGCCGATCTCGTGCTGAACCACACGAGCGACCAGCACCCATGGTTCGTGGAGTCGCGCTCGTCGCGCGACAATCCGAAGGCGGACTGGTACGTGTGGTCGGACACGGACGACGGGTATCGCGACGCCCCGATCATCTTCGTCGATACCGAGTCGTCGAACTGGTCGTGGGCGCCAGAACGCGAACAGTACTACTGGCATCGGTTCTTCTCTCATCAGCCCGATCTGAACTACGAGAACCCGGCGGTGCAAGAGGCGATGCTGGAGATCGTGCGCTACTGGCTGGCGTTTGGCGTCGACGGTTTTCGCCTCGATGCGGTCCCGTATCTCTTCGAGGCCGAGGGGACGCGCTGTGAGAACCTTCCCGGTACCCACGCGTTCCTTCGCCGGATCAGGGCGCTCGTCGATGCCGAGTTTCCCGACGCGGTGCTGCTCGCCGAGGCGAACCAGCCTCCGGCCCAGGTCGTTGAGTACTTCGGCCAGGGCGACGAGTGCCACATGTGCTTCCACTTCCCGCTCATGCCGAGGCTGTTCATGGCGGTGAAGCAGGAGAGTGCGCAGCCGATTCGCGACGCCATCGCCGAGACCCCACCGATCCCGCCGCGGTGCCAGTGGGGCATCTTCCTGCGTAACCACGACGAACTCACCCTCGAGATGATCTCCGAAGAGGACCGCGTCTTTCTCTGGGCGGCCTTCGCGTCCGATCCCATCGCGCGACGCAACGTTGGCATCGGTCGGCGCCTCGCGCCCCTCATCGAGAACGATCGTCGCGTGGCCGAACTCCTCCACGCGCTCCTGCTGTCGCTGCCGGGCTCACCGGTGCTCTACTACGGCGACGAGATCCTGATGGGGGACAACGTCTACCTCGGCGATCGCGACTCGGTGCGTACCCCCATGCAGTGGTCGCCCGATCGTAACGGCGGGTTCTCGCGCGCCGATCCCCAGCGCCTCTACCTCGCCCCGATCACCGACCCGGTCTATGGCTACCAGGTCGTCAATGTCGAATCGCAGATGCGCAACCCGTCGTCGTTCCTCAGATGGCTGCGCGAGCTCCTGCTCGCGCGTCGCCAGGAGGGAGTCTTTGGTGACGGTACCTTCGAGCTGCGCGACGTCGACAATCCGGCGATCTTGGCCTACCTCCGCTTCGACGAGGAGCACGAGCGGGTCGTGGCCTGCGTGAGCAATCTGTCCTCGAAGGCTCAGCCCTGCCGCCTCGATCTTCGTGGGTTCGAGGGCTTTGTGCCGGTGGAGCTGCTCGGCATGACCCCATTTCCTGAGGTCCCAGCCGACGGAGGCTACCCACTGACGCTCGCGCCGTACGGGTTCTTGTGGTTCGAGCTCTCGGAAGCGTGAGCTGACGCGGACCCACCCGCATTGGTACGCTGGGGCCCATGGGTGCCCGATCTCGTGATCTCCTCCGTCGTTCGTGCCTCGCGGTACCTGGATCGTCCGATCGCTTCATCGAGCGAGCGCTGACCATCCCGGCTGACATGGTGTTCCTCGATCTCGAGGACTCGGTCGCACCCAGCGAGAAGCTCGAGGCCCGCGGGCGGGTGGCCCGTGCGATCCGCTCGTTCGACTGGGGCGAGCGGGTGGTGTGCGTCCGGGTGAATGCCTGGGATACGCCGCTCACGTTGCGCGACGTGATCGAGGTGGTGACAGGGGCTGGCCCGCGTCTCGACGAGATCATGTTGCCGAAGGTGCAGCGCCCCGACGAGGTGGTGGCGCTCGATCTCGTTCTCACGCAGCTCGAGGCCGAACTCGGACTCGAGCGCGGCCACATCGGCATCGAGGCCCAGATCGAGACGACCCGGGGACTGATCAACGTCGAGGCCATCGCAACCGCGTCGTCACGGCTCGAGACGCTCGTCTTCGGACCGGCGGACTTCTCGGCGTCGATGCAGCTGCCGGTGCTCACCGGTGGGGCTGCGATTCCGGAGTATCCGGGTGACCACTTTCACTACGTCCTCTCGAAGATCCTGATGGCGGCGCGCACGGCGGGTCTGCAGGTGATCGACGGCCCGTTCTTGCGCATCCACGACCTCGAGGGCCTCAAGGCCTCCGCGCTTCGATCGGCCATGCTGGGCTACGACGGCAAGTGGGCGTTGCATCCGACGCAGGTGGACGTCCTCAACGACACGTATCGTCCGTCACAGGAACTCTTCGATCGCGCCGTCGCCATCTTGGACGCCTACGAGCAGGCCACGACGTCGGACCGTCGTGGAGCGGTCATGTTCGGGGACGAGATGATCGACGAGGCGAGTCGCAAGATGGCGGAGAAGTTCGCCCTCCGTGGCCGTCGCGCCGGCATGACGCCGTCGGCGTCGTAGCGCCGTCGCTGCGGCGACCGAGTGCGAGTGGCCTGGTGCGCTGGTGCAGCGCCACAGGAGTGCGTGGGCTGACGCATCGGTCGTTGGCCTCGTAGGGAGCCTGCCCTCACGCTGAGCGTCGAGCGCCTCAAGAGGACCGTCGTGGTCCCGACGTCGCCAAGGCGCGGTCCTGAACAGCGGCCAGGTGGCCTTATCGGCAACGATGGTGCAAACCTTGAGGGCAATGTGGCGAAGACGCCACATGACGTAGTACCATCGAACCACACAGCGTGGCCATGGTTGGGTGGCCGGCTCCGGTAGCCAGGGTTGGGAGCGCACATGGACGAGGCGGAGACCAGGGGACTGCGGCGGCGCACCAGGAGGGGTCGTCACACGAGGCAGCGTCGACACCTCGCGTGGCGAGGACGCCTCGTTGGCGCGGTTGCGCTCGCAGTCGCGTCGGCAGGGATGGCGGGCGCGTTCGGACTCGTCGGCACCGGCGCCCGGGCGAGTTCTGACTCGACGACTTGGACGCTCGGCGGGGCGAATCCGTTTCCGTACGGCTTCTACGTCGGTGGCGGTGACGCGACGCTCGAGGGTTCGGTCGACACGACCGGATGGGCGGCCTTCGGTGGCAGCATCGGTACCGCGCATGGGACGAGCTTCACCGTCGACGGAAAGAAGGTCCCCGGGTTCTCCTGCCCCCCGGGCGTGACGTGTGACGCGCTCGTTGCACCCGATGTCCAGAGCGGAAGCACGTTCGTCCTCGGGAACTACGGGGCGGCAGTCTCCCCGACGCCCACGGGGACGCAGGGATCATGGACGCTCTACAACAACGGCAGCGGGCCGGTGACGACGGCGTCCCCAACGAGTCCGCTCGACTTTGCCGCAGAGAACACCTATCTCGAGGCCCTCGACGAGGAGCTCTCGGGCCTGCCGGTGACGAGCGGGGCGAGCGTCACCTACCCCACGACGGGTTCCTCGGGTCCGACGATCACGATCAGCGTCCCGTCGACGCAGACGGGGGACGTCGTCGTGAACCTTGGTCATGCGTTGGCTGCCATCGAGGCCGGCCAGGCCGCGTACCCGGCGTCCCCGGAGTGGACGCTCGCCTATTCGGTGCCCTCGTCGGCCACCTTGATCGTCCAGCTCCCGACCCAGGCGGATCTCTCCTTCATCACGTCGGTGAGCGCGACGGGCGCCAGCAGGGCGATCTTCGTCGCCGCGCCGCCGTCGTCGAGTGCGACGCAGTCCATCACGCTCGATGGCCAGCGAGGCTCGGGTGGCGTGCAGTGGGAGGGGTCGCTCCTCGCGCCCTTCGGCACCATCACCGGCGGCACCCAGATCGACGGGGACGTCATCGAGGGAACCTTGTCGAACACTGCGAGCTGCGTCCAGACGGCGGGGGTCCCCTGTGTCGTGGTCCCCGAGGTCCACACCGCGCCCCACGGGTTCGTGGGCACGCTCCCACAGCCTGCCCCACCGACGTTCACGGTCGTGAAGGGGTACGAGAGCGGCGGGAGCCCGACCTCGGTCGCGAGCCCAGGGACGACCGGCGAGTACACGATCACCATCATGGGCTCGGGCATCATCGCCGACCCGCTCACGGTCAGTGACAACTTGCCGAGCGTGACCTGGCTCAGCTACGGCTCGCCGAGCTTCACGCCGTCGGCGGGGTTGAGCGACAGCGCTCCGGGCGGGAAACCGTGTGCCATCTCAGCTGGGACCATGACCTGCACGCTCGTGCCGGTGAACGGTCAGCCCATCGACGTGGCGAGCGGCACCGTCCTCGGTTCCGTAACGATCCCGGTCACGGTGTCGGCATCGGCGCCGGCGACCCAGAGCGCGACCAACGTCGCCACCGTGAGCTACGACGGTTCGACGACTCCGTCCAACCAGGTGACGGTGACCGTCCCCGCGTCGCCGACCAGCTCTGGCGGTTCGTCGGGTTCGGGTGGGCTTCCCCCCATTTGCTTGACAGTCTGAATTTAGGCCACGGCCACCTCCCGGCAGGCCCAGGAGAGCTCGTACTCGACGGGCGGTAGGTACCCGAGGCTTGAGTGCAGGCGGACCGTGTTGTAACGGTGAATCCAGCTAGCGATGGCAGAGCGAGCCCCTGAGAGGTTCGCGAAGCGGTAGCGAGCCACCAGCTCGCGCTTCAAGCTCCCGAAGAAGGACTCGGCCACGGCGTTGTCGTAGCAGGTCGCGACCCTCCCCACCGACTGGCGAATGCCAAGGGTCGCGAGCAGGCTCCGTACCTTCCGGGAGAGGTACTGGCTGCCGCGATCGCTGTGAAAGATCGCCCCAGCCAGGCTGCCCCGAGTCCCGAGTGCTTCGCGGATCGCCTCGACCACCAGGTCATCGGGCATGTGACGCCCAAGTGACCAGCCCACGATGCGCCTCGAGCCAAGATCTGCCACCGTGGCGAGATAGCAGAACCCCTCATCGGTGCGGACGTAGGTGATGTCGCTCACATACCTGCGCTTCGGCTCACCAGGAGCGAAGTCCTGACGGACGAGGTCCGGGAGCGCTGCGTCCTCTCCCCGCCTCGTCGTGACTACGAAGCGCCGGCGTGGGCCCGCTGCCATCTCGAGCTCGCGCATCAGGCGTTCCACCCGCTTGTGGTTCACGCAGAACCCGCGCCGTCGCAGCTCGTGGGTGATGCGGGGGCTGCCGTAGGTGCCGTCGCTCTCGTGCCAGATGGCGCGAAGCTCGCTCGCGAGCACCAGGTGCTCGGGATCCTCGCCTCGGTCCCGACGGTGTCGCCAGGCGTAGTAGGCCTGGCGAGAGACCCCGATGACTCGTGCTGCTGCCGCTACAGAGAAGCCCTTGGCCTCCTGGCGGGAGATCCAGTGGTAGCGGCTCACTGTCCCCCCTCCTTCACCCAGAAGGCCATCGCTCGCTTGAGCAGCTCGCGTTCCACGGTGAGCTGCTTGACCTGGCGGCGCAGCCGTGTCAGCTCCTCGCGCTCGGCGCTCGTCAGGCCCTCTCGCTCACCTCGGTCGATGCGTTCCTGACGGACCCAGTTACCAAGGGTCTGCTCGTTGATGCCAAGCTCACGGGCGACGTCAGCGATGGTGCGGCGCTGGTCGAGAACCAACGCTGCCGCGTCCTTGCGGAACTGGCTCGGGTAGCGGCCGCGTCGTCGTCCAGCGGGGCCGTCGCCCGGTGGTGGGTTCGGTGTCTGGCTCATCCCTTCCTCCTATAGCAGGTGTCAACCTGGAGGGGGGAAGGCCAGGGGTCCTCTGGCTCCGGTTCGTCTGGCTCGACGGGCCCATCACCCACCCCCACGACCTCCGGATCGTCGACCTCGCTTCCGACAGGCTCGGGACCCACCCCCACGACCTCCGGTTCGTCGACCTCGCTCCCGACACCTCGCACGAGCTCGACGTCGGTCACGCCCGTGCTGCTCGCGACCGGGCCAAGGGTCGCTCCGTCGACCACGACCGCTGCGGTGCCCATCGGCATCGTGCTCGGTGGCGTGGGATGTGGGACGCTGGCGGTCGCCGTACGTCGTCGTTCCCTCCGCGCGAGGCACGATGAGCGTCGCTGAGCGCGCCCGGAGCGCTCGTTGGCGCCGGCTCGCGGTGGGCGGGTCCGCCCTCGCGATCGTTGCGGGGGGCTGGCTCGTCTACGACGGTATCGCGACGTCGCCGGCTGCTCGCATCGCGCGTCTGACCCACCTCGATCACGTGCGAGCCCGGTCACTCGCGAGCCAGAGAGCGATCGCTCCCCGCCAAGGCGGGAGTCGTCTCGTGCCGTTTACGCCGACCGTGTCGGGCGAGGTCGCCGAGATCTCCATCCCTGCGCTTGCCGTGAGCGCGCCGGTGGTCGCCGAGGGGCCGGTGAACGGTGAGCTGACCATCCCGTCCGACGTGCACACGGTGGGGTGGGACGAGCAGACGCCATCGCCCGGAGCGCCCGGAGTGACGCTGCTCGCTGGGCACGTGAACTGGGTCGGGCAGGGCGAGGGCGCCCTCGGCGAGATCGGCCAGCTCGTCCCCGGTGATCTTGTCTATCTCAACTGGGGTGGGCGCGAGACCGAGTGGCGAGTCGACACGAAGCCGGTGCTCTCGCCGAACACCGTCGTGCATCCACAGCTCTTCACGACCCAAGGGCCACCCACACTCGCGCTGGTGACCTGTGGGGGACCGTTCACTGAGGTCCCTGGCGTCGGCGGGTCCTATGCCGACAATGTGATCGTCGAGGCTTCGCTCGTCGGCTGAGCCATCACACCAGCGCCTTCGCGCCGCGCGCGAGCGCGATGGCTGCGGCGCCTGCAGCGAAGAGCTCGAGGAAGAACGTGACCGTGGCCGCCCCGGTCATCGTGAGGACCACCGCGGCGAACTGGGCCCACGAGAAGCCGACGTGCGGCAGGATGACCTTCGGGAGGAACCAGAACAAGGCGACCTCGGCGATCGAGCAGCCGACGAGCCAGGTGCCGATGCGGGCGAGGAGCTTGCGCCGGTCGTTGTGGAGCACGAGGGCGAGGACGAGGGCGAGCAGCGCGATGTCCGTCAGCGTGTGCTCGGTGCGCGGGGCGTTGGTGGCGATGAAGCCAAGGTTGGGCACGTCGGCTCCGGGAACGGTGACGGCGAGGTCCTCGCCTGCGACCACATGGGCGACGGACGGGTCGACGGATGCAAGGCTGGCGGCGATGGCCTGCGTGAAGGCGGGTCCGCCGATCACGACGGGTGCGCTGGTCTTCCCGAGGAGGCGATCTTGCGCGGTCGTCATGGCGCCGAGGAAGTCACTCTGGACGAGCGGCGAGCTGAGCGCACTGTGGACCGCAGCGAGGGTTTCGCTCGACGTGAGCTGGACGCCCTGAGCCGAAGCGATGGGTTGGAGCGCGTTGGCGAGCGAGTCGGCGATCGCGCGCTGGACGACGCTGGCTGAGAGCAGCTGATGTGCTTGTTGGGTGAGGCGCCCGGGCGTCAGCACGGTAAGTGTGAACAGGTGGATCACGATGGCCCCCGTGCCGGCGATGAGGCCGGCCCAGTACAGCAGATCGCCGAGGAGGCGGCGGAGGGCGCTCATCGTGTCGTCTCGCTGGACGATGCGACTGCTCGCGCGATGACGCGCAGCGACAGCGTCTCGTCGGCGCCTTCGAAGATCGAGAGCACCCGGGCATCGACGAAGTAACGGCTCACCGGGTACTCCTCGGCATAGCCCATGCCACCATGAAGCTGCTGTGCTTCGCGCGTGACCAACTCTGCCTGGCGACACGACCATGCCTTGGCCATCGAGGCTGCGAGCGACCCTTCGGGGGTCTCGAGGTGACGTGCGGTGCGGTAGGCGGCGGCCCGTGCCGCCGCCACCGTCGCGACCATGCGAGCGAGCTTGCGCCGGGTCAGGGTGTAGTCGGCGAGACTGCGTCCGAACACGCGCCGGTTGGCGACGTAGGCGCGCGCCTGCGCAAGTGCGGCGTCCATCAGTCCGACTGCTCGCGCCACCGTCTGGAGTCGCCCGTTCTCGAAGCCAGCCATCTGGAGGTAGAACCCTCGGCCACGTCCCTCCTCGCCGCCGACGATCTGCTCGCGCGCAACGCTGACGTCGTCGAAGGCGACCTCGTAGGAGTGCATCCCGCGATAGCCGAGCGTGTCGATCGCGCGGCCCGTGAGCCGGCCCCCGCCGATCTCGAGGTCGAAGCTGTGGCCCGGGACGGGATCCTTGGGGACGAGGAGGAGTGACAGCCCTCGATGACGCAGGCTCGGGTCGGGCTCGGTGCGGGCGAGGACCGCGAGCAGGTTGGCGCGTCCAGCGAACGTGCACCAGGTCTTCGTGCCGCGCACGGTGGCCGTGTCGGGCCCGAGGATCGCCTGCGTCGTGATCGAGGCGACATCGGAGCCGTAGTCGGGCTCCGTTACGGCGACAGCGCCCATGAGCTCGCCCGACGCGAGCGCTGGCAGGTAGCGGACCCGTTGCTCCTCGGTGCCACCGGCAAGGATCGCCCGGGCGATGATCTCGGGGCGCGTGATCAGCGAGCCGCCGATCCCGAGCGAGGCCTGCGAGAGTGCTTCGGTCGCAACCAGCATGGCCAGCGTGTCGTCGACGCTTCCGGTGGCGGAGCCTCCGTAGCGTTCGGGGATGCTGAGGCCGAAAGCGCCGAGCCCAGCCAGGCCCTCGATGATGCGCTCGGGTACGTCGAGGTTGCGCCGATGGACCTCGTCGGCGACCGGTGCGATCTCGTCGCGCGCGAAGCGCCCGAAGGTGTCGCGTGCGAGATCGAGGTCGGCCCCCAGCGACCACGTCGTGGGCGCCTCGGCGACCTCGGCAGCGGCCGCCTCGGACGGTCGCGGTGGGAGCGGAAGCGCACCGAGGTCGTCGATGACGCCGAGCGCGACGAGCTCGCTCGCCGCTTCCCGCAGGAACAGGGCTGCACCGTAGCTCGCGAGCGCTTGGGGTACCGCCGGATCGTCCACGAGTGCTCGCACGGCGCCGAGAGCGCTCACGACGTGCGCGAGGCGCCACGCGAGCTCTTGGTCGTCGTCGATGCCCTCGGTGCCGAGTCGGGCGAGGGCGGCTCGGGCGATGCGCTCGACGTCGTCGAGCTGCTCAGGGGCCACGTGCATGGTGTGAGTGTAGCCCTCTCGGGGTCCGTGAGCGGGGCGGTCGCCGAAGCACCAGCTCGCGAGCTCAACATTTGGTAAAGATCCTGGCCCCAGGTGCCGAAGCCTGGATCGGGTCCAAAGGCCCACGAGAGAGGGAGGTCTCATGGACACAGTGTGTCCGGCGTGCCGCGAGCGGGACCTGGTGATCATCGACCTCGACGTGGCTCGCCACGCGCTGACGCTGATCTCCTGTGCTGCCTGCGGGGCCAAGTGGTGGCGCCGAGATGGTGATGCGGTCACCGTCGACGACGTCGTGTCGCTCGTCGAAGAGGATGCTCGGTCGGGACGATCCCGTCGTCGCCAGCGCGCCTGAAGCCGTCGATCCTACGTCCCGGGCCGGTGCGGTAAGCTGCCGTGGTGCCCGAAGGCCGCGTCGCTCGGACGGACCTTGGGCGGCGGTCGAAGGAGTGCCCTGCGACGATGAGTGGAATCTTCAAGGCCTATGACGTTCGAGGCGTCGTCCCGGACGAACTGAATGGCGAGATCGCCTTCGCGATCGGTCGTGCCTTTGCGCGCGCGCTCGGTCCGCGCCGCGTGGTGGTGGGCCGCGACATGCGCCTCTCGTCCGAAGAGCTGGCCAGTGCCTTTGCGGACGGTCTCGTGGTCGAGGGGGTCGACGTCGTCGATCTCGGGCTCTGCTCGACCGACATGCTCTACTTCGCGAGCGGCCGACTCGATGCGCACGGCGCCATGGTGACCGCGTCGCACAATCCAGGGTCCTACAACGGCATCAAGTTCTGCGGTCCCGGGGCTGCTCCCATCGGCGTCGAGACCGGTCTCGCCGAGATCGAAGCGCTCGTGGAGCAGGGACTAGCTCCGGTGAGCGCGAGCGGCGCTCGCGGGGCTCGCACCACCGACAACCTGCTCGATGCCTACGTGCACCACGTGCTCAGCTTCGTCGATGCGTCGTCGCTCGCGGGTCTTCGCATCGTGGCCGATACGGCCAACGGCATGGGCGGCCTCGTGGTCCCAGCCGTCTTCGGGGCACTCGACGTCGAGCTCGATGTGCTCTATCCGGAGCTCGATGGCAGCTTTCCCAACCATCCTGCCGACCCCATCCAGCCCGAGAACCTGATCGATCTCAAGGCACGGGTTCTCAGCCAGGGTGCCGACATCGGGCTCGCGTTCGACGGCGACGCGGATCGGGTCTTCCTGGTCGACGACCGGGCCGCGCCGGTGTCGGGATCGACCACCACCGCGATCATCGCGCGCCGCATGCTCGAGCGCGAGCCGGGTGCAACCATCCTCTACAACCTGATCTGCTCCCGGGCTGTCCCGGAGATCATTCGTGAACAGGGCGGGGTGCCGATTCGTACGCGCGTCGGTCACTCGTTCATCAAGGCCGAGATGGCTCGCACCGGTGCCATCTTCGCTGGAGAACACTCGGGGCACTACTACTTCCGCGAGAACTACCGGGCCGACTCGGGTGTGATCGGCGCGGTGAACGTGCTCGAAGAGCTCGCTCGCGCAGGGGTGGAGCTCTCGACGCTGCGTAAGGAGTACGAGCGCTACGCGGCGTCGGGCGAGATCAACTCCAAGGTTCGCGACGCCAACGAGGTGCTCGCCTTCGTCGAGACGGCCTTTGCCGGTGAAGGGCGCGTCGATCACCTCGACGGGCTCACCATCGACTTCCCCGATTGGTGGTTCAACCTTCGGGCCTCGAACACCGAGCCGCTCTTGCGCCTCAACCTGGAAGCACGCACCTCCGACGAGGTCGCTCGGCGGACGCAGCAGGTGCTCGCCGTCGTCGCGAAGGCGGAGTCTCGCGACGCATGAGTGCGCTCTCGCCGGACCTGCTCGCCATCGTCGCCTGTCCGCTCGACCACGGGCCCCTGCTCTGGATCGAGTCGGAGTCAGTGCTCTACAATCCCCGCCTCCACCGTGCCTATGCGGTCACAGACGGTATCGCGGATCTGCTGGTCGAGGATGCAGAGGTGGTCGATGACGAGCGCCATCGGGCGCTCCTAGTCGCCGCTGGCCTCTCGCCGGAGGGGGAGGTATCCAACACCGATCCCGAGGGAGGACCGCCGTGGACGAACTAGGCATGTGGGATGCGACGCTCGGACTCCCCGAGCAGATGGAAGCCGCCCTCGGTACCGTTGGCCGACTGTGCGATCTTCCCGCTCCCGACCAGGTCGAGCATGTTGTGGTGCTCGGGATGGGCGGGAGCGGCATCGCGGGTGACGTCGCGGTGGCGACGGCGGCTCCGTACATGCCCATCCCCGTGGTGGTCGTGAAGGGCTACGAGCTCCCTTCGTTCGTCGGTCCACGCTCGCTGGCCGTGGCGTTGTCGTTCTCGGGGAACACCGAGGAGACGCTCGAAGTCCTGGCGGGAGCGCTCGATCATGGTGCTCGCGCCGTCGCCATCTCGGCCGGCGGGGAGCTCGCTCGTGTTGCCGCCGAGCGCGGTGTGTGTCACGTCGCCATCGATGGCTCGATCCCGCAGCCGCGAGCGGCGCTCGGTGCGCTCACGGTGTCGCTGCTCGGCGTGTTGGAGCGGGTCGGCTTCTTCCCCGGTGCCTCGGCCTGGATCGGCCATGCCATCGAGCGTCTTCGCCAGCGACGCGACGAACTCGAGAAGGGGACGCTCGCCTCCGATCTCGCTTCGGCGCTCGTCGGTACGATCCCGATCGTGCTCGGATCGGGTGCCGTCGGTCAGGTGGCGGCGCTGCGATGGAAGAACCAGATCAACGAGAACGCCAAGGCACTCGCGGTTGCGTCGGTGTTGCCCGAGGCGGGCCACAACGAGCTGACCGCTTTCGAGGCCTACCCCGAGCTGCTCGCGTCCACCGTGTCGCTGGTGTTCTTGCGCCACGATGGAGAGCACCCGCAGATCTCACGGCGGGTCGCCTTCATGGAGCGCGAGATCGCACCCCGAGTGCATCGAGCGGTCTCGGTCCACGGCCAGGGGGTGGGCGAACTCGCGACGTTCTTCGACCTCGCCTTCGTCGGCGACGTCATGTCGCTCCGCCTCGCCGAGGCACTCGGAACGGATCCTGGACCCATTCCGATGCTGAACGCACTCAAGCAGTACCTCAGCGGCCCTGCGGCCTAGTCCGCGGCCGACCCGATCAGACCTCTTCGAAAGGATCAACGTGGACTACGACGTACGTGACCTCGGGCTTGCTGACGAGGGCCGCCAGCGCATCGCGTGGGCGGATCGAACCATGCCGGTGCTCCGTGGCATCCGGGAGCGCTTCCAGGCGGAGCGACCGCTCGCGGGCGTGCGCATCGCGGCGTGCCTGCACATCACGACGGAGACGGCGAACCTCCTCCGTACGTTGAAGGCTGGCGGCGCCGAGGTCGTGGCGTGCGCGTCCAATCCGCTCTCGACCCAAGACGACGTCGCGGCGTCGCTGGTCAAGCACGAAGGCATCCCGGTGTTCGCGGTTCGGGCCGAGGACACCGAGACCTACTATCGCCACATCGACCAGGTCCTCGACACGGACCCGACCATCACGATGGACGACGGGTGTGACCTCGTCTCCCGACTGCACGCGGAGCGTCCCGACCAGGTGAAGCGCATCCTCGGAGGCACCGAGGAGACCACGACCGGCGTCATCAGACTTCGGGCCATGGAGGCCTCGGGCAGCCTTGGCTATCCCGTCGTTGCGGTGAACGACGCCAAGACCAAGCACATGTTCGACAACCGCTACGGTACGGGTCAATCGGCGCTCGATGGCATCATTCGGGCGACCAACGTGCTGCTCGCGGGGACCACGGTGGTGGTGGCGGGTTACGGTTTCTGTGGCAAGGGTGTCGCCTCACGCGCTCGCGGGATGGGCGCGCAGGTCGTCGTGACCGAGATCGATCCGGTGGCCGCCCTCGAGGCGGTGATGGATGGGTTCCGTGTCGAGCCCATGGAGGAGGCTGCGGCCGAGGGCGACATCTTCATCACCGTCACCGGGAACCGTGACGTGATCCGGCCGGAGCACGTTCGGCGTATGAAGGACGGTGCCTTGTTGGCCAACGCTGGGCACTTCGATGTCGAGATCGACCTGGAGGGATTGGCGCGGTTGGCCCCAGGGGAGCGTCGCCGACCCGTGCGACCCATGGTGGAGGAGTACCTGGTCGACAGCGAGTCGGGCACCACGGCTCGCGTCATGGTGGTCGCCGAGGGCCGTCTCGTCAATCTCTCGGCCGCAGAGGGTCACCCGGCCAGCGTGATGGACATGAGCTTTGCGAACCAGGCGTTGAGCGTGGAGTGGCTCGTGCGCGAGGGGCAGCGCCTCGAGCCGTCGGTGCTCGGCGTGCCCGAGTCGATCGACGCCGAGGTTGCCGCCCTCAAGCTTGCAGCGATGGGGATCCGGATCGACGTGCTCACTCCTGAGCAAGAGGCATACTTGGCCTCATGGACCGTCGGTACCCGATAGGAGGTGGCCCATGGCAGTTGACCTTCGGTGTCGAGGCTGCACGCTGACCGAGCAGCAGCGCGCGCACGTCGAGGACCGTATCGCGCGACTCGAGAAGTACCTCGGTGCCCCTGAGCGGGTCGAGGTGCATGTCGAGCGAGCCGGCAACCCAGCCAATCCGGACCGCGTCGTGACCGAGGTGACCTACGTGGTCTCGAAGGCGGTCGTGCGCGCACGCGGTGTGGGCGAGACGGAGCTCGAGTCCTTCGACCGTGCCGAGGAGCGGCTCAAGCGGCGCCTCGAGCGTCTGAAGGGTCGACTGGTGGCCCGCAGCCATCCCCATCACCGCGGTGGCGCCGAAGCACCCGAGGCTCGACTCGACATCAGGCGGCGCAAGCGTTTCGCGCTCCAGCCGCTCGACCCGCAGTCGGCCGCGTTCCGAATGGACCTGCTCGACCATAGTTTCTACCTGTTCATCAATGAGGAGACCGGGCGGCCCGCTGTCGTGTATCGGCGGGAGGATGGCACCGTCGGGCTCATCGATCAAGCCGAGGAGGAGGGTGCGGGCGTCGCCGACTGAGCGTCGTCCGCGAGCGAGCCCATGGGGATCTTCGATCGCATCCTACGAGCGGGCGAGGGCAAGCGCCTCAAGCGTCTGCAGGCAGTCGTCCCGCTCATCAACCAGCTAGAACCCGAGATCGCCCAACTCGACGACGCGGCACTGCGTGCGAAGACCGCCGAGTTCCGTCAGCGGCTCGAGGAGGGCGAGACTCTCGAGGACCTGTTGGTCGAGGCCTTCGCGGTGGTGCGCGAGGCCGCTCGGCGAGCGATCGGTCAGCGGCACTACGACGTGCAGCTGCTCGGCGGGATGGCGCTCCACTTCGGGTGGATCGCCGAGATGCAGACCGGAGAAGGCAAGACCTTGGTGTCGACCCTCCCGGCCTACCTGAACGCGCTCGAGGGCAAGGGCGTGCACATCGTGACGGTCAACGACTACCTGGCCGCACGCGACGCCGCCTGGATGGGACGCATCTACGCCGCCCTCGGGATGACGGTCGGTCGGGTCGGGGCCGACGAGAGCGATCCCGCCGCCAAGCGCGCGGCGTACCTCGCCGACATCACCTACGGCACCAACACCGAGTTCGGGTTCGACTACCTGCGCGACAACATGGCGACGTCGTTGGAGGAGGTGGTGCAGCGTCCGCACCACTACGCCATCGTCGACGAGGTCGACTCCATCTTGATCGACGAGGCACGCACGCCGCTCATCATCTCGGGGCCGTCGGAGATGAGCCCCGATCTCTACTACCGCTTCGCCTCGATCGTGCGCACCCTCCGTCCGGACGTCGACTATGAGATCGACGAGGAGAAGAAGGTCGTCCTCCCGACGGAGGCCGGCATCGAACGGGTGGAGCGCGCGCTCGGGGTCGAGAACCTCTACGACATCGCGCACATGGGCTACTTGCACCAGC